>JBGQBD010000005.1:0-57483 GCA_041494645.1 Candidatus Limnocylindria bacterium | reverse complement strand
CCGCTTCCGACGAACCCGCCATCGAGACTCGCGAACTGCGCAAGGAATTCGGGCGGATCGTCGCCCTGGCCGGGCTGACCATGACCGTGCCGCGCGGCGAGGTCTTCGGCTTCCTGGGTCCAAACGGAGCCGGCAAGACGACAGCGATCAAGCTGCTCCTCGGGCTGTCGCGTCCATCTGGCGGAGAGGGGCGCGTGCTGGGGACGCCGCTGGGCGACGTCGCGGTGCGGCGCCGGGTGGGCTACCTGCCCGAGCTGTTCCGCTACCAGCGCTGGATGACGGCGCGAGAGGTGCTCCGCTTGCACTGCGAGCTGGCCCATCTGCCTCGAGCGGGCTGGGGCCGGGAGATTCGCGAAGCCCTCGATCTGGTCGGTCTGGCCGACAGAGCGGACGACCGGACGGAGACGTTCTCGAAGGGGATGCAGCAGCGCCTCGGGCTGGGGGTCGCGCTCCTGGGCCGGCCGGAGCTGGTCTTGCTCGACGAGCCGACTTCGGCGCTCGATCCGGTTGGGCGGCAGGACGTCCGGCGCATCATCGCGTCGCTGCGCGATCTAGGCGTGACCGTCTTTCTGAACTCTCACCTCCTGACGGAGGTCGAGCGGGTCTGCGACCGCGTCGCCATAGTCGACCGCGGCCGGGTGGTGGCCGATTCGACCATGGCCGAGTTGACGCGCGAGCAAGGCGTGAGCGTGCGAGTCACCGGGCCCGACGGCGCCGGTCGCGAAGTAGGGGCCCGCTTCGGCCCGGCCCGCGTCGAGGGGGAGTGGCTGTTCGTAGACGGCATCGCCGATGCGGACGTTCCTGAGCTCGTAGGCGCGCTGGTGGCTCGCGGCTGTTCGATCCACGCCGTCGTTCCCACGCGCCAGACCCTGGAAGGCCGTTTCATGTCTCTGCTGGGAGCGGCGCCGGATCGGGACCCCGCGGAGCCGGCCTCGAACGCCGGAGCCGCACCGTGAGCAGCATCGAATCGATCCTGATCGTCGCCCGCCTCACGCTGCGGGAGGCAGTAAGGCGCCGGCTGCTGTGGGCGCTCGTCGGCCTGACGGTCCTGATCATCGTCCTGACCTGGTGGGGCTTCTCGCGCATCGCCGAGGTCTCACCTGTCACCGGGCCCCTCCAGATGCTCGGCGTCTCGCAGGTTCTCGTGATGCTGGCCTTCATGTTCAGTTTCGTCCTGGCCATGACGGCCGTCTTCGCCGCCTCGCCCGCGATCGGGCCGGAGATCGAGAACGGCCTGCTGCTGGCCGTCCTGGCCAGGCCGATCCGCCGCGCCGAAGTGCTGCTCGGGCGCTGGCTCGGCCTCGCGGTCGTCCTGGTGGCGTATGCGATCGTGGCCGGCTACTTGGAGGTAGGCGCCGTGAAGCTGGCGACCGGCTACCTGCCGACCGACCCGGCGACAGCGCCGCCCTACCTGGCCGGCGAAGCCCTGGTGCTCCTCACTCTCGCCCTGGTGTTCAGCACGCGGATCGCATCCGTGGCGGGCGGGGCAATCGCGGTGGTGGCCTATGGACTGGCCTGGATGGCCGGCGTCATGGGCGGCGTGGGCGAGGCCCTCGGCAGCGACGTGCTTCGCAACGCGGGCATCGTGGCCAGGCTGATCCTTCCGAGTGACGTCCTGTGGAGAGGGGCCGCGGGCGCGCTTTCGCCCACCGAGGAGGTTCTTCGCGGAGGCGGCGTGGCGTCACCGGCTCTGTACAGGTTCAGCCCCTTCTCCGGTTCGCCACCCGACCCGGCCTGGCTGGCCTGGTGCGTGATCTGGATCGTGGGCGCGCTCGCGGTCGGGATCCTGCTCCTGAGGCGGCGCGAGATCTGAACCGGGCGTCTACTTGTAGACGGCCCAGATGTATCCATAGCAGACGAAGGCCAAGCTGAGCCCTATCAGCGCCTTCTCCAGGTTCCCGAACCGCTCTTGGAGGGCGATCGCCACCAGCGCGAACAGGAACGGGACGAAGTCCATGGCGTAGCGATAGCCGTAGGTGGCTGCGCCGCCGCCGCCGTAGTAGAGGAACACCGGAATCGCGGTCAGGATCGCCGCCCCCCAAAGCATCTGATTCAGCCTGTCGCGAAGACCCGCGTTGAGCGCGATCAGCAGGGCCGGCGTGGTCAGCACGATCGATTGGCCTTGCACGTTCGGGACCAGCCACGGAAACGCCTCGCGAACCCCGAAGCCGCCGCCGATGAAGAGAGCCAAGTTCGTGGGCACGTGCACGATCGAGAAGAGGCCCTGCGCGCGGAGTCGCTCCAGCGGCGCCTCGATCCAGGCGATGCCGTAGCCGGTTTCGAGCACCGAACCGAATCTGACGTAATCCCAGCCCGCCGTGACGGCAAGCGCTCCGGCGATCGGCAGAGCGAACTGGACGGCGACCTTGACCCGATCCCTGGCCTCGGCCAGCAGCACTACTCCGAACGGCAGAGCCATGAGCAGCAGCGTGGGGCGAGCCAGCGTCGCCAGCCCCACCAGGAGGCCGATCACCCAGGGCCGGCGCCGGTCGTGCCATTCGATCAGGGCCACGAACGCGAGAAGCACCGACTCGAGGTGAGCCAGGTAGTAGAAGTCGCCCTCGATGGTCAGGGTGAAGAGCATCGTTCCGAAGGCCCCCAGGGCGGCCAGCCAGTATGTGGCCGCGCCGCCGGGGCCGTAGCGCCTGGCGACGGGGAGCGCGAGCCAGGCGGCGGTGATGCCGATCACCGCCGAGACGATCCAGCGCGAGAAGGGCCACAGGAACTCGAACGGAACGAGCGCGAAGTACGGGACCGTCGGCAACAGGCTCATGGCCTGGTAGTGGCGACCGTCGATGGTGACGATGTCGTTGATCGTGGTCAGGGAGCTGAGGTCGAAACGTCCCTGGGTTATGTCGTTGGCCAGGATCATCATGTGATCCGGGCCCCAGCTCGAAGCCTGGCTGCGGACGAAGGTCGCGCCCGCGTAGACAAACGCCACCAAGACCATCCAGGCGACGGCCCCCTCATCGGCCCGCCAACGAGCCGCCCAGCCGCGAAGCCACTCCGGAGCCCTCACGGATTCTCCCCTGCGATCGAATGGACGGTAGCCCGATGGGACGACGGCGATCGTAGCATCGGCGACTCGCCGGCGGGCTCCTGCCGGAGGCGCGGCCGTCGTTGCGGCATCGATGGCGGCGCTGCGGCCCTGGCGGCGGCGCTCACCCAGTCGGCCGGCTACGGTAGGCTATCGCCGTGCCAGCGAAGAGGCCGAAACCGGCCACAGACCAGAATGCCGCGGCCGGGAATAAGGCCGATGCCGCGGCGGCGGCCGACGCCCGGTCCGGGGCCGGCGCGACCCCCGCCGCAACCGCCGGCGGGCGCGTCATCGTCGTGATGCCCGCCTACAACGCCGCCAAGACGCTGGAGCGGACCTACCGGGACATCCCCTCGTCGATCGTGGCGAGGATCATCCTCGTCGACGACGTTTCCCGCGACGACACCGTCTCCATCGCCCGCCACCTCGGGTTGGAGGTGATCATCCACCGCCAGAACCTGGGCTATGGCGGCAACCAGAAGACCTGCTACGACGCCGCACTGGAGGCTGGCGCCGATGCCGTCGTGATGCTCCACCCCGACTACCAGTACGACGCCACCCGCATCCCGGCCCTGGTCGGGCCAATCCTCGACGGGTCCAAGGACCTCATGCTCGGCAGCCGCTTCCTGGGCGATCCGCTGGCGGGCGGCATGCCGCGCTGGAAGTACGTCAGCAACCGTTTCCTGACGATCCTGGAGAACCTCGCCTTCGGGCTCCACCTGTCCGAGTACCACACTGGATTCCGCGCCTACAGCCGCCGGTTGCTCGAGACGATCCCGTACCGCCTCAACAGCAATGACTTCGTCTTCGACCAGGAGCTGGTCGCCCAGGCGGTTGCCACGCGGATGCGCATCGGCGAGATTGCCGTGCCGACGCGGTACTTCCGGGAGGCCAGCTCAGTCAACTTCCGGCGCAGCGTGGTCTACGGCCTGTCGACTTTGAGAGTGGTCTTGCGCTTCATGCTGCACCGGCTGCGGGTGCGACGCTCCTGGAAGCTGGCCTCGCGGAGGAAGACCTCACGGTGAGGCGCTTCACGACGGGCTTCGCTCGAAGCGGCATCGGCATCTTCATCTCGATCGTCTGCGTCTTCCTGGTCCTGCGCGGCGTCGATCTGGGACAGACGGCGAACGTTCTCGGCGGAGCCAGACCGGCCTGGCTGGTCCTCGCCGTCATCGGCGTGGCCGCCGACCTGAGTTTCCGCGCGCTGCGCTGGCAGGGGCTGATCGCCCCGATCCACTCCGTGCCGCTGCGCCGGCTGAGCGCCTACATGCTGGTCGGGTACCTCGCCAACAACGTCCTGCCGGCCCGCCTGGGCGAGCTCGTCCGGAGCCACTACCTGGGCGACCGCGAGGGAATCAGCCGCAGCGCCACCCTCGGCACGGTGGTCGTGGAGCGGGTCGTCGACACGGTGGTGCTGGTGGGGATCGGCGCCGCCGCCATCCTGGTCCTGCACGTCCGCGGCGTCGTGGTGAGCGCGATCCTCGTCGGCGTGGCCCTGGCCGGGCTCCTGTGCGTGGCACTGGCCGTGGCGCTGGCTGCTCACCGGCTGCCGGGGGCGGGGCGGGTCGCGGCATTTCTGGGTCGCTGGCCGCGGCTGGTGGGCGTCGCCACTCGACTGCGCGACGGCCTGCGGGTTGCCGCTCTGCCCGGGACGGTCGCCCGCGCGGCGCTCCTGAGCGTGACCGCGTGGAGCTGCACGGTGGTCGCGGTCCTGGCCGTGGGGCAGGCCCTCGGCCTCGAGCTGACCGTCGGCGAGGGGGCGCTCCTGGCGGCCGGCACCAACCTGGCGACCGCGGTCCCGTCCGGCCCGGGGTACCTGGGCACGTTCGAATACGCCGGCCAGACGATTGCCGCGGCGTTCGGGCTCCCGGCTGCCAAGGGCCTCGCCCTGGCGTTGCTGATCCACGTCCTCACGCTGGCGGTTAGCTCCCTCGGCGGCGGCGTGGCGCTCGTTCGGCTCGGCTGGGGCAGGCGCCCGTCAAGCGTCCTGGCCGTCGGGGAGGACGCCCTGATCCAGGCCGAATGACGCGCGGGCGGAGCCGCTCTTTCCGCGTGACGGCGCGGTCAAGGGAGGCTATGGTCTTGTAGCTATGACTCCCGATCCGAGTTCCGCTGCTTCCGCCGACGACCGGTGGCTGGAGCAGGCTACCCGGCTGCTGGCCAACCTCGGGTTCGAGCTCGTCAAACCAGACAAGAGCAGCGGCGACGAAACCAGCCACCTGCTGGCTGCCCTTCGCCAGACGCCTACCCTGAGGCATTTCGATCCCGAGTCGATCGACTACTGGATCACCGAAGGGGCCCGCGGAAGGGCCGCCCAGCTCGATCGCGAGACGCGCTTCCCGGTGACCACAGACTTCTCGTGGGGACGCATCACGCTGACCGATCGGCTGGGCGTGCACAACGAGTTCCTCAGCTTCGGCGGCACGCTGAGGGGCGCGATGACGCCCGACGCGACGGTGTTCGTCGACTTCAGCTCGAACGCACCGATCCTGCGCTGGAGCGGGCACAGCCAGGCGACCGACCCGCTCGCCGCCCAGGTTGGGGGCTTCTTCGCCCGCCTCAAGGTGCCGATCGACTTCGTGCCGGGGGTAGAGGCCCTGATCGCGAAGGCGGCCCCGCGGACCCTCTATTGCGCCTTCATCCAGTCCGTGCGCGAGAGGCTGGCAGGGGCTCGAGGTCTGCGAGAGGCCAACCGCTGGCTGGCGAATTGGAGCTCGAGCGAAGGCCGGCGCGTGGAAGCGGCCTCGTCCGAGCACTGGACGGCGGCCACGGAACTGCGACGGCAGCTCGAAGCCATCGAGGCGATCGCCCGCGGGTAGGGGCGATGGCTTGACCAACGGCTAGGCGCTCGGCGACGCGACCGCGCTCGGGACGGGGCTGGCTGAGGCGGCGGTTGAAACGCTGGGTGCCGGGCTCGCGGACCCGCTCACCGACGGGCTGGGCGAGACACCGAGAGCCTTATCCAGCGCCGCCGAGATGGTGGCGTAGTCGTACGAGGCTAGCAGGGTCCCGTTGACCGCGATCGTGGGCGTGCCGGTAGCGCCGGACGGGATCTGCTTCTGCTCGGCCTGGACGTCGCCGTTGTGCGTGCCGCTGTCGACGCACGAATCGAACTTGGCGTTGTCCAACCCGCCCATCTGGTGAGCGATCGCCTTGAGCCGGTCCTTGGTGAAGGCGCCGGACCCTTCCGTGTACTGGTTGGCGTAGAGCCAGTCGTGGTACGGCCAGAACTTGCCCTGGTCCGTGGCGCACAACGCCGCGTTGGCGGCGTCCAGGGATTCGGTGCCTCCAACGTTCGCGTCGATAACCAGGAAGTCGTGGAAGACCACCTTGACCTTGCCCGTGACGACGTAGTTGGCCACCACCTGCGGCTCGATGGTATTCGTGAAGGTCCAGCAGACCGTGCACTGGAAGTCCTCATACAGATCGAGCGTGACCTTGGCATCCGCATTGCCCAGGGTGCGGCCGTTCGTCGCAATCCCCGCCGGCGTCAACACGCTCGGGAGCGGCGGGTTGGGGCTACCCAACGGCTGCGCAGTCTTCGGTTGGCTGCTGACGATGACCGCAATGCCGATGACGATGACGCCGATCAGGACCGCGATGATCGTGTAGAGGACCAGCGGTCCGGACGAGCCGCCCGATCCGTGGGTGCCGGCTCGAACGACTGCCCGATTGGCCTCTCGGTTGGCCAGGCGCTGCTGCCGGGCCGAGCGCCGGCTTGTCGGCGGAACGCTGCCTGAGGAGGGGCGCCCGCCCGAACGATTAGAACTCATCGTTGTTCCCTCTCGCGTGGGATGAGTGAGGCACAGCCCGTCAGGCAGTCTCGTCCGCCCGAATCGCGTTTGGATTCGGCGTGCGGAGATAAACCCACAGGGCAATGATGAAGCGCAGGACCAATGAGAGACCGTAGGACTCGCACCAGACACAGACTGACTTGATCAAGAAGATCTGGGCGAACTGGAACCAGCCTTCGAAGGCCACGCCCACCAGCGACAACATGTAGTGCGCCAGCAGGAGCTTGTAGTTGTTGGTCCGCCACCAGGCGATCGCCAGGCAGAAGAGCGTTATCGAAAGGATGACCCCGTAGACGGCCACCGGGATCCCGAAAAAGGGCCGGGAATACGGGCTGCTCGCAACTTCCTGGCAGCCATGAATGGGCCCGCAGACAGGCAGGCCGCCCGACAGCTCGGTGATCGAAAGGTACGAGGCGATTCCGAGCCCGACCAGGTCCAGTACCGCCAGGACCAGCCCGGGGTGGATGTGCCTGATCCGGCTCCATAGAGATGTCCGCGCCGTGTCGACGGCGTCCCGTGAGTCTGGCATTCCGCCTGCCTCGTCTGCGCCGGGCGTGGCCCCGGCAAAGCGTTCGCATATGGTACCCGAGACCGCCGGCCGAGCGGGTGAGCCCGTTCTGCCGCGCGGCGGGCGATACCGAATCGTGGCCCACCGAGGTGAGACCTGGTATCATTCGGCCCGGGACTTGGTGAGACCGAGTATCAGCGGGGCTCGAGTGGACCAGACCGGTCGCATAGTCCAGGCATTCCGGAGCGCGGGCTACCAGGCGACACCGAATCGGCGGTTGATGGCCGAACTCGTGGCGGCCTCGGACGGGCCCTTCTCCGCTGCGGATCTCCTCGACCGGGCCCGACAGCGGCGCGCGAAGGTGGGCCGGGCGACGATCTTTCGGGCGCTGGAGCTGCTCACCTCTCTGCGCGTCGTGGAGCGCCTCGACCTGCCGAACCGTTCGCACGCCTATGTCCTGTGCGATCCCGACGCGCATCACCACCACCTGGTCTGCTCGGCCTGCGGCCGCAGCGTCGACGTCGCGGATGGCGAGCTGGCCCGCCTGGTGGAAGAGATCGGGCGCCGCAACGGCTACCGGATCGACACCCATCGCCTCGAGCTGTTCGGAAGGTGCCCGACGTGCATCCGAGCTGGCGCCGCGGCTGCCTTAGCCACGGCCCGGGGAGGCCCGGCGTGAGTCGCGGCCGGAGCCCTGACCGCGAGCGCCGGCTCGGCCCGGTCGCGGTCGCGCTGCTCCTTCTGGGCGCGTGGGGCTGCGGTTCCGCTGCCAGTTCGATGGGCGGGAAGATCATCGCGGTCGCCGGGGAGAACTTCTACGGCGACCTCGTCGCCCGGGTGGGTGGCGACAGGGTCGCGGTCACGAGCATCATCAGCGACCCCGCCGTAGACCCGCACACTTACGAGAGCAGCCCCCAGAACGCCGAGGCAGTGGCGGACGCGACGCTGGTCGTCGAGAACGGACTCGGCTACGACGCCTTCATCGACCACCTGCTGGGCGCGTCGCCCCGGTCGGACCGCAAGGTCGTCGACGTCCAGCAGCTGCTCGGCCTGCCGGACGGCTCGAACACGCACGTCTGGTACGACCCCGCAACTATGCCCAAAGTGGCCCGCGCCGTGGTCGACGCCCTGGAGCAGATCGAGCCGGAGTCGCGAGCGATCTTCGATGCGAACCTCAAGACGTACCTGGACTCCTTCGCGCCCCTGACCGCACGGATCGCCAAGATCAAGGCCCGTTACCCGGGAACGGCGGTCGCGTACACGGAGCCCGTTCCGGGCTATCTGGTCATCGCGCTCGGCTTCCAGTCGCTCACGCCCCAAGGGTTCGCCAAGGCGATCGAGAACGGCACGGACCCAGCCCCGGCCGACGTAGCCGCAGAACGGGACCTTCTGACCGGGCGCAAGGTCGGCCTGCTCCTCTACAACAGCCAGGCCACGTCGCCGATCACGGAGTCGATCAAGTCCCTGGCCGCTCAGTCGGGCGTGCCCGTGGTGGGCGTCTCCGAAACGATCCCCAAGCAGAATGAGAGCTACGTCGGCTGGCAGCTCGCCCAGCTGAACGAGATCGCGACCGCGCTCGGAGGCGGCTCATGAGCGAGAGAGGGCACGCCGGCCGAAGGAATCTCGGTGCCGCGCCGGCGATCGAGGAGGAGCCGGCCATCTGCTTCGACCGGGCGACGCTGGCCTATAGCGATCGCGTCGTCTGGTCCGAGCTGTCGCTGACGGTGCGGCCCGGCGAGTTCCTGGCCGTGCTCGGGCCCAATGGGTCGGGCAAGACCTCCCTCTTGCGGGCCCTGCTCGGGCTGGCGCCGCTGGCCGCAGGGCAGCTGGACGTGCTGGGCCGGCCGCCCCGGCGCGGTGACCCGGCCATCGGCTACGTCCCGCAGCATGCCGGCTTCGACCGCGACATCCCGCTCCGCGGCCGGGACCTCGTCGGCTTCGGCGTGGACGGCCACCGCTGGGGATTCGGCCGCCTCTCGCGCGATGGTCGACGCCGCGTCGACGCCGCCCTGGAGGCCGTGGCCGCCCGGCCGTACGCGGAGGCCCCGATCGGCCGCCTGTCCGGAGGGGAGCAGCAGCGCCTTCGCATCGCCCAGGCCCTGGTGGGCGAGCCGCAGCTGCTGCTCTGCGACGAGCCACTGGCCAGCCTGGACATGCGCTACCAGCAGGAGATCACCGAGCTCATCGGCGACTGGGCGCGCCAGAAGCGCGGCACCGTCGTCTTCGTCACCCACGACGTCAACCCGGTCCTGGGCTACGCCAACCGCGTCGTCTTCGTCGTGAACGGGCGCTGGGCCGCCGGCAGCACCGACGAGGTGCTGACGACCGAGACGATGTCGGGCCTGTACGACGCGCCGGTCGAGGTCCTGCGGGTGCGGGGACGGATCGTGGTCGTGGGGGAGGCCAGCGGGGCGGGGTTCGATATCGACGAGCCGCATCACTTCCCGGCGCCCCTGGGGGCTCACCAATGATCGACCAGCTGATCCATATGCTCGGCTACGAGTTCGTCCAGAACGCCCTAGTCGCAGGCGTCCTCGTGGCGGTGGTGGCAGGGCTTGTGAGTCGCTTCGTGGTGGCCCGCAACATGTCCTTCGCCGTCCACGCCCTGGCCGAGGTCGGCTTCACCGGCTCGGCCGGATTCATCCTCATCGGCCTGTCTCCGGTCCTGGGGCTGCTAACGGGATCGATGCTGACGGCCCTCTTCATCGGGGCGCTGGGGCTTCGCATTCGAGAGCGAGACTCCGTCGTGGGCGTGATCATGGCTTTCGGCCTGGGGCTGGGAGTGCTCTTCATCACGCTCTATCCGCGATACTCAGGCGAGGCCTTCGCGATCCTGCTGACCGGTGCGATCACGACCGTCAGTCGCGGCGATCTGATGCTGCTGGCGGCCGTCGCGGCGGTGACCATCGTGGGGCTTGGGGTCATGTACCGGCCGCTCACCTTCGCCACGGTGGATCCTCTCGTGGCGGAGGCCCGCGGAGTGCCGGTCCGGCTCGTCTCGATCCTCTTTCTTTTGATGCTCGCAGCCGCGGTCGCCGAGGCGGTCCAGATCGTGGGCGTTCTCATGATCCTGACACTGCTCATCACCCCCGGAGCCACGGCCGAACGGCTGACCGCTCAGCCGGGCCTGGCGACGGTGGCGAGCGTTGGCATCGCGCTCCTGGCGACGCTCGGCGGCATCCTGCTAGCTCTCGTCACCGCCGTCCCGGTGAGCTTCTACGTGACGACGGTCGCGTTCGTCTGCTACCTGGCAGCGCGAGCCGGGTCGCCCCTGCTGGAGAGCCTGGGAGCACGGAGGTCCGCCCCCTGAGGCGTCCGGGGTTGCCCAACGAGCATCGGGCGAGGGGAGCGGTCGAGTGGCCGCGGTCCTCTAGCGAGCGGCCAGGAACTCCTCGAGTTCCCTGGCGGTGGGCATGCCTTCGCGCGCTCCGACGTGAGTCGTGGCCAGCGCACCCGCGGACACGGCGCGATCCACCGCCTCCGGCAGAGTCCGCCCCTCGGCCAGCGCCGCGGCCAGCGCGCCGCAGAAGGCATCGCCGGCGCCGGTGCTGTCGACCGTCGCTACGCTCGGCGCCCGGACTTCCCAGTTCCTCAGATCGCCCGCTCGGGTGGCTCCGAGCGGGTCGGCCACGGGCGTGGCAACGGCCGCGACCGACTCTGAGCCGTCGCCCGGCCCGCCAGCCACGGCCGATCCCGGCGCCACGGCTCGGGCAGCTTCGGCGGCCGCGGGGATCGCCTCCGGGCGCGGCGCCGCCACTCCGCCCAGGCCCGATCCCACTCGCTCCAGAACCAACACTCCCGCCGCGCCGAGGGTTACGATCACGGCTTTGCGAACGCCGGGTCCGTCTGGTCCCGGCGCGAGCAGGGAGCGCGCCCGCACGGCGGTGTCGGCGCCGCCGCCGCTTCTGCGGCCCCTCCGCCTGATTTCGTCCTCGAGTAGCGTCTCCAGCTCGCTTCGATTCGGCGTCACGACGTCCGCCAGGCCGAAGATGGAGCGGTCGATGCCGATGGCCGGCGCCGGGTTGAGGATGGTGGTCGCGCCGGCGGCATGGCCCCAAACCAGGGCTTCCCGCACCACGTGCAAGGGGACCTCGTTGCAGACCAGCAGAACGTCGCCGACGAGCGGGCCGAGTCGGGCCAGGCAGCCGCGCACGTACCCGGCCTCGATGGCGCCGTTCGCTCCCGGGATTACTGTTATCTCGTTCTCACCGGCCGCGTCCACCAGAATCAGTGCCACTCCGGTCGGCTGCCCCGGCAACGACGCGACCATCGAAACGTCGACCCGTTCGGCCGAGAGGGCACGCCTGGCCTCCGACTCGAAGGCGTCGTCGCCGAGGGCGCCGATGAACAGCGTGGGCCGGCGCAGGCGCGCGGCGGCGACGGCCTGGTTGCCGCCCTTGCCGCCGTTGTGGCGCTCGTAGCTACCGCCCGTGACCGTCTCACCGGGGTGCGGCAGGTGGGGAACGCGCGCGACCAGGTCGATGTTGACCGAGCCGACCACGATCACGCGGCCGCTCATGTGCTCGTGCCTCCCCAGCGGTGCGACGCCGGTTCGTGCGGCGCCTGGCGCGCCTGATTGTGCGTCAGCCGGAGGAGTTCGGCACACGGTGATTGCGGACGAAGCACGATCGCAGGTTTCGCTCGAGTCGCGTTTCCGGACGCTGCGACGGCCCACGGACGGCCGGCACGACGGCCCTGGCAAAGGAGAAGCCCCGTCCGGGCGGGGACGGGGCTAGGAGATGCGCAGATGGCGGGCTCGACCGGATTCGAACCGGCGGTCTCCAGCGTGACAGGCTGGCATGTTAGGCCGCTACACCACGAGCCCGCGCCGACCGCGAAGGATAGCAGGTGGGCGCCCGAAATGCCCGGCCCGACTCATCTCCGCGCGAGACCGCACTGCCGAGCGACCGGCGAGGGCCGCCGGCAAATATACTCGACGGACTATGACGATCGATCTCCGCAGCGACACGGTCACTCATCCCACGCCGGCCATGCGCAAGGCCATGTACGAGGCCGAGCTGGGCGACGACGTCTTCGGCGACGACCCCACGGTGAATGCCCTGGAGGAACGCGCGGCCGAGCTTCTCGGCAAGGAGGCCGCCCTCTTCGTCGCCAGCGGCTCGATGGCCAACCTGGTCTCGCAGCTCGGGCACCTCGCACGTGGCCAGGAGACGATCGCCGGGGCGAGCACGCACATGGTCGCGGACGAGCAGGCCGGCCACGCCGTCGTCGTGGGGACCTCGATCAAGCAGATGCCCGAACGGCCCGACGGCACGTGGGACCTCGGCGAGCTGGCGGACTCATTCCACGACGCCACGGACCCCCACGAGGCCATCACCGGGCTGGTGGCCCTCGAGAACACGCACGCCCACTCGATGGCCCAGCCGCTGACGCTGGAGTACACCCGCGCCGTCGCCGCCATCGCCCACGCCCACGGCGTTCCGCTCCACATCGACGGGGCCCGTTTCTTCAACGCGACCGTCGCCCTCGGCCTCCCCCCCAGGGCGCTGGCCGAGCCGGCCGACTCGGTGGCCTTCTGCCTCTCGAAGGGCCTCTCCTGCCCGGTCGGTTCGCTGGTCGTGAGCAGCCGAGACTTCATCTTCCGGGCCCATCGCGGCCGGAAACTCGTCGGTGGCGGGATGCGCCAGGTCGGCGTCCTGGCCGCGGCCGGACTCGTGGCCCTCAGCGACGGCCCGGACGGGATGGTCGAACGGCTGGCCGAGGATCACGCCAACGCCCGCCGCCTGGCCGAGGGATTGGCCGCGCTCGACGGCATCGAATCGCCTGGCGGGCTGGCGCAGCCGACGCTCGGCGCGCTGGACCCGGGGCGAGCCGCCACCAACTTCGTCGTCTTCCGGGTTCGCCGCGCAAGATCTGCATTCCTGGACGCTCTGCGGGCTCGCGGCGTTCTCATGGTCGAGTACTCGCACGGCACCATCCGGGCCGTGACCCACTACGGCGTCACCGCCGGGGACGTGGAGCGCGTCCTCGCAGCCAGCGCCGACGCCCTCCGCGACACGACGGCCTTGCCCGCGGCCGCCTCCGCTTCCACCACCCAATCAGCCCAAACCGGGGCAGCCTCAGCCACAACGAGGGAGCGATAGATGGCAGAGCTCGTTCTCCCGCGACCCGAGTCCACCCCCGTCGCGGGCCCTCTCGACGGCAAGTTCTGGGACGCGATCGAAGCGAACTTCCGCGACCTGGTGCAGAAGCACCCGATCTTCGCCACGTTCGTCGGCCTGCACGACAGCGACGACCGCCTCGACGACGCCACGCGCGACGCCGTGGAACAGGAGATCGCCGATGCCCACCGCCTGGAACGCGAGATCGAGGCGATCGACCCGGCCGCCCTATCGGAGAGCGTGCGCCTGGAGCGCGAGCTGGCTCTCCACAACGTCCGCCGCGAGCTCTTCGACCTAGAGGTGCATCGCGTCTGGGAGCGCCGCTCCACGGCCCTGGACCAGGTCGGCGACGCGCTCTTCAGCATCTTCGCCCGTGACTTCGCGCCCCTGGCCGAGCGGCTCGGTTCCCTTGCCGCCCGCCTGGAGGGCGTGCCCAGACTGCTCGAACAGCACCGCACCCGGGCTACGGTGCCGCAGGTCCGCCTCTGGCAGGAGCTCGAGATCGACGCGGGCGAGCAGATGCCATTCCTCTTCAACGAGATCAAGGCCGCCGGGACCGGAGTCCTGGACGAACGGGCTCAGGCCCGCCTGGACAGGGCCGTGGAGACGGCCACGGCCGCGGTCGCCGCCCACATTCAGACGATCAAGGGGTCCCTGGCTTCGACGGTGGAGAACTGGGCCCTCGGCTCCGACGCGTACGACCGGCTGGTCGGACTGCGGGCCTTCGACGGCCTGGACGCCAACCAGATTCTAGAGATCGGCTATCAGCGGCTGGCCCTAAACAAGGCCGCCCGCGTGGAGGATGCCCGCCGCATCGACCCGAGCGTGGACGAGCGGACGGTCGTCGACCGGGTCAAGTCGAACCACCCGGCAACCTTTGAGGAAGCGCTGGCGACCTACAAGGACGCCATGATGCGGGCCCGCGCCCACATCGTCGAGCACGGCCTGGCGACGCTGCCGCCCGGCGAGACGATCTCCGTGATCCCCACGCCCGACTACCTGCGCACGGTCATCCCGTTCGCCGCCTACTTCGAGCCGCCCAAGTTCGACAAGAACCCATCCGGCATCTACGTCGTCACGCCGTCCGTCGGGAACGATCCGAACGCCATGCGCGAGCACAACTACGCCTCGATCAGCAACACCAGCGTCCACGAGGCGTATCCCGGCCACCACCTGCAGCTGTCCGCGGCGATCCGGCATCCGTCTCTCGTCCGCCTCCTGACCGACGCCCCGGAGTTCGTCGAAGGCTGGGGGATGTACAGCGAGCAGATGATGCGAGAGCAGGGCTTCGACGCCGGGCCAGAGTTCCTGCTGGCCATGCATACCGACGCGATCTGGCGGGCCTGCCGGATCATCCTGGACGTTCGGATGCACCGCGGCGAGGTGAGCGTCGCCGAGGCGACGGCCTTCCTGGTCGAACACACCGGCTTCGAGCGCGCCAACGCCCAAGCCGAGGTCTTCCGCTACACGTACACGCCGACGTACCAGCTGAGCTATCTGCTCGGCAAGGTGCTCCTGCTGCAGCTCCGGGCCGACGAGCAGCGGCGGCTCGGCGATCGGTTCAGCCTGATGGGCTTCCACGACGCTCTGCTCCAGAACGGGTCGCTGCCGATCAGCTTCCAGCGCCGGCTCCTGGCGGCCGAGGCCGCGGCGATCGACGCGGCCGCCGGGGCCGGCGGCCTCGCGGCCACATCCTAGGCGCGGCGCGGACGCAGGGACGCCGGCGGAGCCGTTGTGCTGGTCATCCCATCCATAGACGTCGAGAACGGCCGCTCCCGCCTGGTCCACTGGCCGGGCGCGGCCACTGGCGTCGGCTCACCAACCGATCGGCCCGAGCGAATCGCGGAGCGGTTCGTGGCCCTGGGCGCGCAGCTCATCCACCTGGTGGACATGGAAGGCGCTCGAGCCGGACGACCCGTGAACCTCGAGGCCATAGGCCGCGTAGCCGGGCGCGTGGCGGTGCCACTTCAGGTCGCCGGGGGTATGGAGAGCGCGGACGCCATAAGGCTCGCGTTCGCGGCCGGGGCCACGCGAGTGGTGGTCTCGATGTCCGTGGCAGACCGCCCCGAGCTCCTGAACGAGTGCCTGTCGGTGGCTGGAGACTGGCTGGCTGTCGGCTTGGACCCGCGGCCGGAGCGCATTGCCGCGTATCCTTGGCATCGACCCGCGCCGCCGAGTCTGGTCGAGCTGGCGGGCGAGCTGGTGGACTACGGCGTCCGCCGGCTCGTTCTGTCGCACGGCGGCACCCGTCCCGACCTGGGGTTCCTGGCCGGACTGGCTCGAACGGTTCGCGCCCAGCTGTTCGTGGCCGGAGGGTCCGTCGATCTCGAATCCATAAGCGGCCTGCGGGACTCCGCGATCGCAGGCATCATCCTCGGTGAGCCGCTACTGTCCGGAGCAATAGACTTCGCCAAAGCCCTGGAGGCCGCTGCATGATCCTCGCCGCTATCTCGTCGTCGCCGCGCCGGCTCGCGACCGTCGGCCTCGTCGCGCTGCTCGTCGCCGGCTGCGCCGTGCCAACGGTCACGGCCAGCCCGTCTCCGACGCCCTGGCCAACGAACGCTCCCACCACGCCGCCCTACACCCTCGGGCCGGAGCCCACGGGCTGCCCGACCTCCACTCCGGCCGCCATGACGAGCGGCACCGCAACGGTCACGATGACGACCAACTTCGGCAACATCGTGATCAAGGTGGACTCGAGCCTCGGCCCCAACGCGGCCGGAGCTTTCGTCGCCCTGGCCCGCTGCGGTTACTACGACAACCTGATCTTCCATCGGGTCGTGGCCACGTTCATCCTCCAGGGTGGTGACGGGCAGTACGCCAGGCTCCCGAGCTTCCAGCCCGACAAGATGGGCCAGGGCGGGCCGGCGTGGACCGTCCCGGACGACAAGGTGACGACGACCTACAAGCGCGGCACCGTGGCGCTGGCGCGCAAGACCGAAGCCAACTCCGCCAACTCGCAGTTCTTCATCGTCCTGGACGATTCCGCCCAAACGAGCCTCGGCGCCAGCACTGCCAACAACTACGCCATCTTCGGCACGGTCACCTCCGGTATGGACGTCGTGGACCGGATCGCCGCCATCCCGCTTGGCGGGGAGCCGGGGGCCAACGGCGAGCCGCCCTCGATGCCCCTGCAGCCGGCCGTCATCACGAGCACGACCGTCGCAACTCCGTAGCCGCCCGGGACCGGCGCGCGGACGTACCGCGGGCCGGCGTCCTCGGCCGGGCGCCGCTCTTCGGTCATCCATGGCACCCTTGTTCGACCAACAGTCGACCGAACAGGGAGAACGCGCATGACCAAGGCCACGATCGAGACCGACAAGGGCGCCATCGAGATCGAGCTTCACACCGAGGGCGCGCCGAAGGCTGCGGCCAACTTCATCGAGCTCGCCCGCAAGGGCTACTACGATGGGGTCGTGTTCCACCGCCTCGTGCCCGGCTTCGTCATCCAGGGCGGCGACGGCGAGTACGGTCACGCCGACCGGCTCGATCGGGGACGCCTCGGCACCGGCGGCCCGGGCTACAAGTTCGCCGACGAGCCGTTCGAGGGCGACTACGTGCGCGGCGCCGTGGCTATGGCCAACGCCGGTCTCAACACGAACGGCAGCCAGTTCTTCATCTGTCTGGCCGATCTGTCGGGCGGGCGTCTGCCTAAGAAATACACCCTCTTCGGGCAGGTGACCAAGGGGATGGACGTGGTCGACGCCATCGCCGCCGCCAAGCGAGACGGCCGGGACCAGCCCGCCGAGCCGACGGCGATGCTCTCGGTGAAGGTCACCGACTGACCTCCGGCACGAGCCCGCCGGAGTGGACTTGAGGCCGACCGGCAGACCGTTTTCAGCGCTCGGCGGAGCTGAATGTGACGTCTCGACCGACTTGTTCCGCCCGATGCAACAGAGGCGTAACCCAACCCTAACTAAGTTGCGGGATTTTAACCCGCCAGACCGCCAAAACCCTTGGATTGAAGGCAGAAGGGGCTGTAGACTTTAGAAGCTGCCAGTCAGCCTGCTGCCCCAGTTACAAGGTCATGGGTAGGTCGGGTCAGGGTAGTCGGTGCAGCCGACGTGATAGATGCCTTTGTAGCGTGGCAGAAGACGGTCCGTTTCTGACGGGTCGACCCTTCACCGGGACAGCATCGAAGCGGCTCCTTCGGGAGCCGCTTCGGATTCTCAGGACGAATCCGCGGCTCCGCCGCGGCCGAACTCGGCCAGCTCGCCGGGTCCTATCGGCCCGCCGGACTCCTACCGGCATCGCGGCGCCGCTGCTATCCTTGCCTCTCCGCGCAGCCGATCCCGTCCCCGGACCGCAGCCGCGGCGTCGCGCGCCCGTAGCTCAGTGGATAGAGCGTCGGCCTCCGGAGCCGAAGGTCGCAGGTTCGAATCCTGTCGGGCGCGCCATTACAACCTCTTCCGGCAGCGCCCGAGCCAGGCCGTATGCGTAGGCCGCCGGGGTGAGGCGGGCTGACACGAACTCCCGCCCGGTCACCACGATCCGCTCGTAAATGGCATGCCGAAGCTGGCTCCTGGCCTCCGGGACGTCCGCCTGCTGCCAGGTCTCCGCGAGGGGCACGCAGCCACTCGGACTGCCCGGGCAGCTGGCACGCCGACCTGCGTGGTCTCCTCGACCTCCGCCAGAGAGGCTCGCAGCTCCTTCATGAGTCCCAGATACGTCTCATCGCTGATCACACCCCCGACGTGCTCATGTGATGCCTCAGTCAGCGATGCCACCGGCCTACTGGCCGCCGACGGGGCGTCCGCTTGGAGCCGTATCTGAGCTCGCGGCAGTCTCGGGATTGGCCACACGGCCCGATCGACGTCGGGCGCGATACCAGGCGAGATACTCGAGCAACTCGTCTCGCTCGTCGTCGGTGAGATCGGCGAAGAGCGCCGCACTGATTCCGTCGGCAGATCTGTCGGTGGGCTCGCCAGGAACGCGATAGCCGCTCAGGCGCATGAGCTCAGCGTACGGAACGGCCAGAGCCTCGCTCAACTGGAGCAAGATTGGCGGCGAGGGTTTCTTCACCGCGTCGTTCTCCAGCTTGCTCAAGTAGGCCGTGGAGATGCCGGCCGCCCGGGCCGCGTCGATACCCGACAGCCCACGCACCTCGCGCGCCTGTTTGAGGACGACTCCCAAAGAGGGTACCATCGAGCCCCTTGCTACAGTGAGTATCTATCACTACAGTGGACGGTACCACGGTCGCGTGGTTCAGCGCAATGAATGCAGTGGCCGGAGAACCTCCCGGCGGTGGACTTGGTTGCCCCGCTTCCCCCGGATGCCAATGAGTGCAAGGTGGAAGCAATGGCAATCGATCGAGTCGGCCGGACAGTTATGACCGTCGGACACCAACTGGACGGCACGGAGAACCACTGGCTCGTCATTGGATTGATCGCTGCTGCGGGCCTTGTCAGCATCATCCTGGGCGTCGCCACTCTGAACGGATTTGAGAGTTCCGGCAGTGGCGATCTGGTGGTCTCGTCTACGATGGGCAGCGGTCTGAACTTGGCGATCGTAGTCGTGGTAATGCTGGCCCTTCTTCGCCTGGAGCTCGCGCATGTGACACGCAGCGGGCGGAGCCACGCTAAGGTGATTCGCGCTGCCTACGCGGCTCACGCCTGACCGGCGGCAGCGACCGGCAGGGGTCGGCCAAGCAGCCCGCCCCTGGCCCAGCCCGATGTCGAGGGGGCGCAACGCGGCGAGCTCACGGTCGGTCTCGATACCCTCGGCGATCAGCCGGCAGCCGGTCGACCGAGCGAAGCGACGGAGGCCGACGACCCATCGCCTGACGAGCCCCGTCGGACTCGAGGCCGCCTAACGACCTCCGCCATCGCAACGATGAGCCCGTGAGCGTAGGCCGCGCGTCCATGGCGCGCAGACCGATCCGAATACCCATTGACACGTGGTTTACGCTTTTCGCCGTAATAGTTTCTATCTGGCAGGAACTATGGCCCTCCGTCACGCGGCCATGCTCGAAGTCAACGAGTTCCTGGTGCTCGACTTCATCCGCGGCCACGAGCGAACCAGCCGCCCGAAGATCGGGCGACTGAGTCGTCCTGGCGCTGGTCGAGGTCATCGCTACGGTCGAGCCTGAGGTGATCAACCTCGAGGGCAGCATCGGGCGGTGCATTGAGCCCTACCTGGATGAGCTGGTTCGGCGGATCGCGTCGGGCGTGCCGGCTGTCTCGAGAGTCCTCGTGTCCGGCCTGGGGCCGAATGCCACCGTCGTCGGCGCGATTGCCGCAGCCCTCCAGCTCGCCCGACGCCAGGGCGTCCCCGACGCCCTCTCGCAGGCCTTCGATCTCGGCCAGAGGGTGCCGGCATGACCAGCGGCGACCTCCCGGCACCGGCCCCTCCGGCCAGGCTCGGGCGCCAGGTCCACTGGGCCCAACTTGCCTCGCGCTACGCGATGCTGGGCTTCTTCGCCGCGCTCGTGGTCGTGCTCATCGTGGCATCGCCGACGTTCCGCGACCCAGCCAACCTGCTCAACATCCTCCAACAGAACTCGATCATCGGGATTGTCGCCTGCGGCATGCTCCTGATGATCATAGTCGGCGGCTTCGACCTCTCGGTCGGCGCCGTCGGAGCGGCGTCCTCCTGCGCGGCCGCAGCCGTATTCGTCCCCCTGGGCATCGTCCCGGGCGTGATCGCGGCCCTCATGGTCGGGCTTTCGGTCGGGCTCCTGAACGGTGTGCTAATAGCGAAGATCGGGATCAACCCGTTCGTCACGACTCTCGGGACCCAGGTCCTGGTCACCGGGCTCCTGTTCATCGCCACCAACGCCACCCCGATCTACGGCCTCCCCGAGGGGTTCACGTTCATCGGCCTGGGGCGGATCGGCCCGCTCCCCGTGGCATTCCTGATCTTCAGCGGCGTCGTTGTGGTCACGTTGGTGATCCTGCGCTTCACGCGCTTCGGCCACTACATCTACGCGGTCGGTGGGAGCCGCGATGCGAGCCGCCTCGCCGGCATCAACGTCGACCGGGTGACGATCGCCGTCTACGGTTTCGGCGGCCTGTTCGCGGCGATTGCCGGGCTCGTCCTGCTGGGCCAGACGAACATCGGCCAGCCCGCAAGCGCGTCGACCTGGCCGCTGTCGGCGATCGCGGCGGTCGTCGTCGGAGGTGTCCCGCTGACGGGCGGCGTGGGGGGCGTTGCGGGCGCCGTCCTCGGAACGCTCCTGCTCGGGACGGTCGCGAACGCCTTGAACCTGCTCAGCGTCTCGCCGTACTGGCAGCCGGCGATCACGGGACTCGTGATCCTCCTCGCCGTCGGGCTCGACAGCTATCAGCGCAAGCGCAGCGGCGGCGAGTGACAAGGAGGTGCCCATATCGAGCCGAAGGAGGAGTCGAGTGATTTTGGCAGCAACGGTATTCCCCGGAACATGGAGGAACGTCCAGCAATGAGAACCATCGGACATTCGGGACGCATCGGGTTCGCCGTCCTGGCGGCGATCATGCTCGTCGGCGCGTGCTCAAGCGGGTCTTCGACTCCGGCCGCGTCGACCCCGGCCAAGACCTTCACGGTCGGATCGATGATCTGGGACACGTCAGTGGGGTTCTACGCCAACTTCATCAAAGGCCAACAGGAGGAGGCGGCGGCCCTCGGCATCACGCTTGACCTTCAGACCGGCAAGGGCGATCTGGCGACCGAGGTTTCGGTCATCCAGCAGTTCATCACCAAGAAGGTCGACCTGATCATCGTGACGCCCAGCGACGCGCAGGGCATCGTCCCGGCGATCAAGCAGGCGAACGACGCCGGCATCCCGGTGATCTCGGCCAACAACCAGGTCGGCCAGGGCGCCTCGGTCGTCACGTTCGTGGGCGCCGACGACTACCAGTTCGGCCAGAAGCAGGGCGAGCTCCTCGTCAAGGCCGTTGGCGAGAACGCCAAGGTCGGCTACGTCATGGGCAAGCTCGGGACTTCGGCGCAGACGCTGCGAAAGAAAGGGCTCGACGACTACCTGAAGACCCATACCGGCATCAAGCTCATCGAGTCCCAGGCCGCCGACTGGGACAACGCCAAGGCCCTCGCCCTGGTCCAGGACTGGCTCAGCAAGTACCCCGCGGGCTCGATCGACGCGATCATCGACCAGGGCCCCGAGGGCGCGACTGCGGCCAAGTACGCTTTCGACAACGGTCGCAAGGACGTCAAGTTCTTGATGGGCGACTACCCGAAGGACGTGAAGGACGGGATCACGGCCGGCTATATCTACGGCACGGTCGACCAGGACCCGCACCCGCAGGGCGTGGAGTCGGTGAAGATGGCCAACTTCTGGCTCCTCGGCCAGAAGGATAAGGTCCCGCAGCCGACCTACTACCTCGACCTGCCGATCGTCACGAGTGAGAACGTCTCCCAGTATCCGGCGGCCTGGGGCGGCTGACCGGAGACAGCGACCAACCAACCAGGCTCTGAGCGAGCCACTAACGTGATCGACCCCGTGGGGACGACGGCATCGCCGGGAGCCGCGCCTCCCCTCCTGGCCATGCGGCAGATCCGCAAGAGCTTCGCTGCGGGCGAAGTCCTCCACGGGGTCGATTTCACGCTCGAGCGGGGGCAGATCCACGCACTCGTGGGTCAGAATGGCGCCGGCAAGAGCACCCTCATGAAGGTCCTTGGCGGCGTCTACCCCGACCACTCCGGCGAGGTCTCCCTCGAGGGACAGCCGATTCGCCTCTCGTCGCCCGGCGCCGCGCTCGACCACGGGATCGCCGTCATCTACCAGGACTTCGCGCTGGTCCCGGCTTTCTCCGTCGCCGACAACATCGCCCTCGGACGCGAACCGCGCGGTGGCTTCCCAGGCTCCATCAGCCACCGGGCGCTTCGCGCACGCTCCGCGCAGGAGGCCGCCGCCCTGGGGATCGACGTGCCCGTCGGCCAGCCGGTCGGCCGCCTTGGCGTGGCCGAGCAGCAGCTCACCGAGGTGGTCAAGGCGCTCTCCCGAAATGCCCGAATCCTCGTCATGGACGAGCCGACGGCCCGCCTGTCGCCGGCCGAGCGGGACCGTCTCTTCGACACCATGCGGCGCCTGAAGCAGGGCGGCGTCGGCATCGTGTATATCAGCCACTTTCTCGAGGAGGTCTTCCTCGTGGCCGACCAGGTAACCGTCCTGCGCGACGGCAATGTCGTTGCCACGCGACCCGCCGCGGAGCTGGACCTCCCGAGCCTTGCGAGCTTGATGGTCGGCTCGACGCTGGCAGTCCTCCAGCGTGAGACAGACCGAAGGGTTCGGCCCGGAACGGCCGCCCTGGAGATCCGGGACTTCTCTCCAGCACGTCGGCCGTCGGTCTCGCTCGCGATCCAGCCGGGCGAGATCGTCGGTCTGGCCGGGCTCGTGGGCTCGGGCCGGACGCGCCTTGCGCGTGCCATCGTGGGCGACCTGCCATCGACCGGCGACCGGCTCGTCAGGGGCGGGCCCGCCCCGTTCCGCTCGCCGGTTGACGCGGCCGCCGCCGGCATCCTCCTCTTGCCCGAGGACCGCAAGCGCGACGGCCTCGTCCTGCCGAGCACCGTGGCCAGCAACCTGAGCCTGACCGCCCTGCGCGGCGCGTTGTCGCGCCGAGGTTTCGTCCGGCGGGGGGAACGGCGCCGCCTCGTGACTGATCTCGTCGAGCGGTTTCGGATCCTGCCGCCCGACCCGGATCGTCCCGTGAAGACCCTCTCCGGCGGGAACCAGCAAAAGGTCCTGATGGGCCGCGCGTTCGGCGCCCGCGCGAGCGTCCTCATCCTCGACCAACCGACCGCGGGAGTGGACGTTGGCGTCAAGGCCGAGCTGTACGGGCAAGTGCGCGAGATGGCCCGCGACGGGGTGGCGTTCATCATCATCTCGGACGACCTCGACGAGCTCCTCCTCCTGGCGGACCGGATCATGGTTATGCGGGCCGGCGCGGCCGACCAACCGCGCCCTGCAGAGTCGTTCAGCAGGGCGGGGCTGCTCGAGGCAATCACGCGCCAGGTACACGAGGTGGCCGTGTGAACCGCGTCGTCGCGATGAAGAGCTACGGCTACGAGTGGACGAACACGTACGGGCTCACGGCGGACGAAGCCGCCAAGACACTGGCCCGCCAGGGAGTCGACTGGGTCCTGGTCCAGAACCTCATCGACCCGCTGCCGGGAAGCGCGGTCGACCAGTCGCCGCCGGGCCCCGGCTATGACGACCGGCGGTTCCGGGACGCCCTGCGGGCCCACGACATTCGAATCTTCGAGGCGACGGCGGTCTTCTTCCAGCCCGCGGCGCTCCGCGCACAGCCGGACCTCCGGCCGATCGATGCCAGTGGCGCCCCGTTCGAGCAGTTCGGCTGGTACGTCGGTCTTTGTCCAAGCAGCCTGGACTACCTCGCCCAGCGTGCCGCGATCTGCGAGGAGGTGGTGTCGTCATTCGAGCCCGACGGGGTCTTCCTGTCGTTCGTCCGCTTCCCGGGCTTCTGGGAGATGTGGATGCCCGAGACCCAGCGCACCACGATCCGCGAGTACTGCTTCTGCGCAAGATGCACCACGCGTTTCGAGGCGGAGACCGGCCAGCGCCTTCCCGCGGGGGACGTGGCGATGCGGGCTGCGGTGCTTCAGCACGAGCTTCGGGACGCCTGGACGACCTGGAAGTGTGGCCTCATCGCGAGCACGGTGGCATCGCTTCGAACGGCCGCCAAGCGCGTCCGGCCCGGGATCGAAGTCATGGCCAACTGCGTCGCGTTGGGCCGGGGCGACTACGAGAACGCGGTCATGGAGGTGCTCGGGCAGAGCCTCGAGGCAATGTCGGCGGCGACCGACCACTTTGAGCTGATGTTCTACCACCAGATCATGCGGCGCGAACCCGGCGTCTGGATCCGGTCGATGGTCGCCGAGGCGCGGGCTCGAACTCCTCGCACGATCCTCGCCTGCCTCCAGGGGAAAGCCGACTACCTCGATCCTCTCTACTCGGCCGGCCGGCGCCGACCAACGATCCCGATCGAGGAGTTCCAGACAGCCCTGGACGCCATCGCCGTCTCGCCTGCCGACGGGGTGATGGTGTATCACTGGAAGGACTTCCTCGAGGACCAGGCGGTCGGCGGAGGCAGGATGGCGGCGGCGCTCCGCGCGTTCAAGGATGGTCGCTGACCCAGTCCGGATCTGGCGCCTGGCTGCCAGCGGAGAGCACCGAGGGAAACGCGGATCCTCGCCGGCGGCTACTGCCATTCCCTGTCTCTCGAGCGTGCCATTCATCGATGATTGCTGCCTGCGATCGCGACGCTGAAGGCCGCCGCTGTGGGCACAGCCCCGGCCGCCTACAGCCCCGATATCAGAGCTGCAACCGCTCGATTCGCATCGGGTTGCCGTCCCGCAGGGTCGGCACGGTGTCGGTCACGTCCACCTCGGCGCAGAAGGGTATGTCCTCCTCCTGGCCGATCTCTCGCAGGACCCGCCCGCCGTCCGAGTCGAGCAGGGCCGTCAGCGTGTCGGGGTAGCCGCCGCGCAGGCGGACCGCGACTCTCGCCGGATCCGTGAGGTTCGTCTCGATGCCGCGTGCGTCCGCCGCCTCGACGATGCGGGTGACAATGACCCCGGCCGCCACCGCATCCTCCATGACGAAGCGGCGTAGCCGTCCCGCGCATACCACCCGGATCCCCACGCCCTGCGCCTCCGCGAGCCGCACCGCCGCCGCACCGCAAGCGCGGGCATTCCGCAGACAGCCGACGAGGACGTGGCCCGAGCGGCGGAGCATCTTCAGGATCGCCGTTCCGTTGGTCGTAGAGAGGACCGCGCTTCTGCCCTGCACCCCGGCCCGAGCCAGAATCAGCGGGGAGTTGGCGAAGTCGAAACCGGCGGGGCGTCGCAGGTGCCGCTCCCCGACCAGGATGCTCCCCGTCTCGCGGCCGCGCTGCCGCGCCGACACCAGGGCGCCCTCGATGTAGATGTCCACGCAGCCGATGTCGAGCAGCGTCGTGATCGTCGTGCTGGCTCGGATCTCATCGACGACGATGAAAACGGCGGGATCGGCGGGCCGGGCGGCCTGCGGCACGAGCGCAACGTCGATTTCCATGGAGCGGTCGACCCTCCCGGCTCCCCAGGTTCGGGCGAAGGGAAGAACATCGAGCTCGATCAGGCCGAGCCCTCCAAGCGGCTATCCACTCGTCTCGGCCCTCGATCGGGACGCGGTAGGTTGCCAGCGCGTGCTCTGGAGTCTTACTGCCCGCTGCTCCCCTTGCCCATGCGAGACCAGGCTGAGAACAGCATCCCGACGCCCAAGGCGATGACCAGCAGTGGCCAGACCATGTCCCAATTGAGGTCGGGCATCGACAGACCGAGCGTTCGCTGCAAGAAGTAGTACACGCCGATCCCGAGAATGATCACCCCGAGGATGATCGCCCCTACGTCGAGGTTGCGCAGCCGGTCCATTCCAGTCCTCCCTTCGGCGCGGGTGACTCCGCGGCGCCTCCCGCTGCCGCGAGTATGGTTCCCTCCCGTGTCCCTGCCAAGGGCAAGCTTCTCCCTGATGGCCCGGATCGAAAGATGCTCTGGCTTCCCCACCTGCTGGCTCGAGGCGCTCGATGTTTCGCAGGGCCGGTCTGGGCGCCCTGTGCCGCGCGCAGGAGTGGGAGAATGCGCCGGTGAAGGCGAAGCTGGTCGCGTTCGGAGAGCTCGAGATCGAGGGCGAGCGGTACACATCCGACGTGGTGATCGATGGCGGGCGTATCCGCCGGCGGCGGAAAGGTCCTTCGAAGCCGCTGCGCGACCAGTTCGGGCACACGCCCCTGTCGGTCGCCGAAGACATCCCCTGGGGCGGCAAACGGCTCATCGTCGGAACGGGCGCCAATGGCGCGCTGCCTATCACGCCGGAGGTATGCGAAGAAGCGGAGCGGCGGGGGGTCGCGATCCAGGCGCTCCCGACCCGCGACGCGTGCCGCCTGCTCGCGGATCTCGAGCCGAGGGACACGTACGCGATCCTTCACATCACCTGCTGAGCGCCCGGTCGTGGCGGGATGAATCCGCGTCGACACAGCGCCGAACTGCTTCCGGGATGCGCGAACGACAGGTTTGCGGGCAGCGAGGCCGCTAGCGGATGCCCGTGTCGTATTCGAGGTCGAGCGGTACGGGTGCCCCATCCGGGACCGTCACGGTTGACTCCGCCGGGACCCCCATCAGTCCATTAGCGGCCTGGGGGGCTATCTGGTAGGTGCCCGGAGGCAGTCGCAGGAAGTACGCGCCCGTGGGGTCGCTGTCTGCTCGGCCAACCTCGTGGCGGGCCGAGTCCAGCGCCAGGATCGTGGCCCCCGACACGGCGCGTACGCAGCGGCTCTGGCCGGCTCGTTCGACCGGGCAGGTGGGACCGGCCAGCACAACGCCGCGAACTCCGGTTGCGAGCAGGGGCGAGACCGTCGACGATGGGCTGGCCCCCGGGTTGCATGCCCCCGCGAGAGCGAGGACGAACGCAGCCAGGGCCATGAGGATGCCTGCGCCTGACCTTGCCGCCCGTGAGGCGCCTGTGTTCGGATCCATCTCATTCCTTAGCTGCGGGGCTTGCCGTCACCCCGACGTAACGAGCGGTCGTATGGTTCCCGCGGTCCTCCTGATGCTACCTGTCGTTGGCCGCTTCTCCGCGACTGAGCGGCGGCCTGTCCTTCGTCCTGGCAGCGAGCTGGATTGGCATTCGCTGGAGACACGGCCAGGCCTGACGGCTGCAGCCGCACCGTCGTCCCGATATATGAGCACGCCGCTTGACGTTTCATCCTGCACGTGGCATAACGTCCGCCCGTGGGAGGCGTTGACGCGCGGCCCGTGTTCAGGTCGCCTGAGCCGCGTCGAGCCAATGGCGAGCCCGACCCGTTCGCATGGCACTCCGGGCGCGAGTCGAGCTCTTGCCGCGTATGGCACAGAGGCGGCGTCCCGCCCGGACGAGTTGCTGCTTGCTCGCGCGGAAACCTGGCCCGACAAACGGTGCGGGCCACGTACACGCGGACCACGCAGCGGAATCGGTGACGTCGGTGAGGATCGCTGCCCGCCGGCCCTGCTTCCTCGACAGGCTGTGATCGACGCAAGCAAAGGTAGCTCGGTCGCCGCAGCCGTTAGTTCAGCCAGGAGGAGAGATGACACGAGTTCGCATCGCCCTCGCGCCCCAACTCCGGGGGCTCGACGGTACCGTCGCATTGGCCGGCCGCCTGGTGGCCGCGTTCGCTTTGCTCGTTCCGCTCATGAGCGTGTCCGCAGTTTCGGCTGCGGCAGCTTCAGGGCGGACCACACTGCCGGGCTCCATCCCGGCATGGGCGAACGCAAGCCACTTCGCCGGGGCGGCAAGCCCGACCGACAACGTCGGCTTCCGCATCTACCTCGGTTGGAGCGATCCCGCAGCCGCTCAGGCTCTGGCGCAGGCCGTGTCGACCCCTGGCAACGCCAGCTACGGCCAGTACATCACGCCGGCGCAGTTCCGCAGGCAGTTCGCGCCATCGCAGTCGCAGGTGAACGACGTGCAGTCGTGGCTCAAGAGCCAGGGCTTCACGGTGGACTACACGCCGACCAATAACCACTACGTTGCCGCGGAGGGCACGGTCGCCCAGGCGCAGGCCGCCTTCGGGACGGCGTTCGGTATGTACAGCGTCAAAGGCCTGACGGTCCGCTCGCCATCCGCCGACGTGTCGATCCCGACCTCGTTGGCGTCGGCGGTCACCGGAGTCATGGGCCTCGACGAGAGCTCCGCGTTCGTGGTCACAGATCACGTGGTCGACAAGAACGCGCCGCCGAGCGCCGGGTTCCGGAATGCGCCGCCCCTCTCGACGTCTTGGGCGGAGTTCGTCTCGCCCTACGCCTATCCGGCGGGCTTCACGGACGTTTCCAGCCCGGCAACCGCCAGCTGGACCGTGAAGGGGTATACGCCGGCCCAGATCAAGGGCGCTTACGGGGTCTCTAGTGCCTACAACGGCGCCGGCCAGACCGTGGCGATCATCGACGCATACGCGTCGCCGACGATCCTCGCGGACGTCAACCAGTGGTCGACCAACCGCGGGCTGCCGACGATGACCAAGTCGCAGCTCGTCCAGGTCGTCCCGCCCGGCGTCTACAACCGGCCCCAGAACAAGGCGCAGGACCCCCAGGGCTGGTACGGCGAGGAGACCCTCGACGTCGAGGCCGTCCACGGGATGGCGCCCGCCGCGAAGATCGTCTTCGTCGGCGCCCCGAACAACTACCAGGACCTCGACGCGGCGATGAACCACGTCGTGGACCAACACCTCGCGAGCATCGTGACCAACTCGTACGGCTTCCCCACCGAGCTGCTCCCGCGCGGCTACGTCAAGCCGTTCGAGGACACGCTCATCCAGGCGGCCGCCGAGGGTATCGGCGTCTACTTCTCGTCGGGTGACAACGGCGACGAGACCTCCAGGTTCGGGTTCGCGACGGCCGACTGGCCGGCTTCGAGCCCGTGGGTCACGGCCGTCGGCGGCACCAGCATCGGCATCGACGCGTCGAACACTCGCGCCATCGAGACCGGCTGGGGCACCAGCAACTACAACTGCGACACCACGACGCTCGCCTGCACCCGCACGGGCTGGCTCTACGGCGCGGGAGGCGGCGTCAGCCGGCTCTTCGCCGAGCCCTGGTACCAGTCCGGGCTGGGCTTCACCGG
Source organism: Candidatus Limnocylindria bacterium (assembly GCA_041494645.1). Taxonomy (GTDB): domain Bacteria; phylum Chloroflexota; class Limnocylindria; order Limnocylindrales; family CSP1-4; genus Fen-1039. The sequence continues at coordinate 28,436 of JBGQBD010000005.1, read as the reverse complement.
GCGGGCCGTTCCCGACGTCGCCGCGCTCGCCGACCCGCAGACCGGATTGCTCGTCGGCCAGACACAGACCTTCCCGAACGGTGCCTACTACGACGAGTACCGGATCGGGGGCACGAGCCTCTCGAGCCCGATCTTCGCGGGCTTGATGGCGCTCGCCGACCAGAAGGCCGGGCACGTGCATGGGTTCGCGAACCCGGCGTTCTACGCGAACGCGTCGGCGTTCTCCGACATCCTCTCGGTCAAGACGGCTGTCGCGCGTCGCAACTTCAACAACAGCGTCGACGCCACCGCGGGTACGGCCGATCGCCTTCGGACGTTCGACGACTACTCCGGGTCGCCGACCCAGTTCACTGGGACCGGCTGGGATAACGTCACCGGCCTCGGCACCCCGAACGGCATCTTCACGCCTTAACCAGCTGAAGATCCCTTAGGGGATCCACCCCAGGAGAACAGGCGCAGGCGGTCGAACGTCTGATCGCAAGTGAGAGAGGAGGCCCAGCGGCCTCCTCTCCCTTCGTTCCAGCTCTTGCCACCAGCCCGAGGCAGCCCACTCCTGCTACCAAGACTGAGAAGCCCCGGTCGTTCGGCCGGGGCTTCTTGGTTCACGAGCGGCAGTCTGGCTGCCTCCCGGCGTGCGGTCACGCCAGAGACGAACTGGTCCAGTCGATGGCGACTCACGCCGCCGCGCCGCAGCTACATCAGCCGCTCGATCCAGTCGCCCACCGACGGCGGATGGATGTGGAACGCGGCTTCCTCCGCCATGTTCTCGGCGGTGCCGGCGTCGGGGGCCGTCCCGCCTTCGATCTCGTGGCCGCGCCGGTTCAGCACCATCCAGTGCCAGCACGGCTCGCCGCCGCAGCGTTCGACGACCAACTCGTAGCCGCCTACGTGCGCCCCCAGAGAGACTCTCACGTTGCGGGCCACATCCGGCGGGATGGCGTGCCAGTAGCCGATCATCGGCTCACCTTCCTCGGCCTTCTCCGGCCGAAATCGCAACGCTTCAATATCACCCCGGCCGCCACGGCCTGGCAAGAGCCACCACGCCCGATCGCCCGTTCCGGCGCCCCATTCCCTGCCGGCGTACGATTGCCCAGGCAAGTTGACGAGGGACCGCGAATCCTCGCCGCAGTTCGAGGTGATGAGATGGGATCGAACGATCAGACGGGTCCGGGCGCCGACCAGCCCGGTGCGGACCAGCCGGGCGCGGACGAGCCGGGCGCCGGTGGCCAGAATCCCCGCCGCGACCAGGCGGCGCGAGCCCGAGAGCTCGGCGAGCGCTGGCTGGGTCAACTCCAGGAGATGATCGACCAGGCCGGGCGCCAGGCCGGGCCCGTTCTCCGCGACGTGGCGGCAAAGGCCGCCGAGCTCGCCGCGGTCGCGGCCGAGAACGCCGGCCCCGTGGCTCACAAGGCGGCCGACGTGACCGAGCACGTGGGGGACAGGCTGGCGGCCCGGAGCAAGGACCTGGCCGCGGACCTCCGCCGCGCGGCCGAGGCGGCCCGGGCTCAGGCCTCCCAGGGCGCCGAGCCGCCGGAGGACGGATCCAAGCCGGCCAAGGGCCCCAAGGCGTAGCTTCGCTTCGAGTCGCTGCAGGGCCATACGCTCGGTGGGCGGCGGCCGTGCCGCCCGTGCCGCGGGCTGTCTACAGGCTGCCGATCCGCGCCCGGAAGATCTCGGCTCCGTCCTCGCGGCCGAGCCGGTAGGCCCAGCCCCCGTCCCGCGGCCAGGCCCGGCTTACGAGCAGCTCGTCGCGGGCAGCGGACGCGGCGAAGTCCAGGACGTAGCGCCTCGGCGTGGCCCGCAGCAGCGGGCCCTGACCGGCGGCCTCGAGAGCCTCTTCCAGGTAATCCACGTAGACGCTGTTGTTTACGTGGTCGAGCGGATCCAGGTCGCGCCGCCGGACGTGGAAGCGCCGCTCGAACGCATCCGGCGGCGCCGCCGGCAGGGCCACCTTGTGCATCTCGAAGGTCGGCGTGGCCGCGGCCACGAACCGATGGAAGTCGGCCGGCACGCGAGTCGGGATGCCGCGCTCGTTGGTCATGACCCAATCTATTTGGGCGCGCGCCATCAGCTCGCCCGAGGGATCGCGAACCTCGCTCTCGCGACGGGCGGCGACACGCCGGTAGCCGAGTACCTGCGTGCTGACAAGAACGCCGGCATAGGTGGGGATCGGCCGGAAGACGTCGAGCTGGATCGCCCTCACCAGCCAGTAGAGGCCCCTTTCGGAGTACCACTCGCGCCCGAATCCGAGCGCGGTGGAGTGCTGCCAGGCGATGTCGGCAACCCAGGCCAGGTAGATCGCCGTGCGCATCGTCTCGTTCGCCGTCGCCTCGTCGAAGCGAACCCGATACGGCCGCACGATGCGGTAGGGCAGCTGATCCACCAGAACGGCTCGAGGGCGGCCGGCCTCTGCCGGCTCAACGACTGAGGCCTCGCCAACCGGCCGATCGTTCACGCCCTCTTCTCCGCCAGGGCGTCGAGACCTTCGAGGGCAACGAGTCCGGTACCGCCGTGCTCGGCCGTCGACCGGGTGAGTCGGACCTGGCAGGAGCGGCGGGCGTCGAAGACGACGATGGCGACGGTGAGGTCGAGATCCTCATCGGCGGCATGAGCTCGGGCGTCGTCGAGCTGGTTCAGGACATCGGCGTTGATCCCGCGCGCGCCCCATTTGCAGTCGTAGACCTCGGGCCGGGCGGCCGACTCCACGGTGACGTCGTAGGGGTGGATCTCGGCCCGCACGCCGTCGAACAGAACGCGTCGCTCGCGATGGACGGCCGCGGTGCGCCGGGCCAGAAGGCGGGCCGTCAGCTCCTCCACGACGGCGCCGCGGTACTGGCTGCGGGCGGCCTCGCCGCGATTGGCGACCTCGAGGCTGGAGTCGAGAACCAGACCGGCGTGGTCGCGCAGAGCCAGGGCCGCTGCCTCGCCGAAGAGCGACGGGAAGATACGTCTCCAGGTCCCCGGATCGGTGCGCTCGCCATTCATCACCGCCCGGGCGAGCCACCGCTCCGCGGACGTCCCCTCGGCAAGCAGCGCAGCCAGGCGAGCCACGAGCGGGTCCGCCTGGATCCCGGCGTAGACGACGGCGCGAGCATCCGGGGCGGCGTCCTGGAACCTCATCGGCCATCTCGCAGCAGGATGCGGAAGGGCGAATCCTCGTCCGGCTCGGGTTCGGCAGGCTCCGCGGCACCGGGCGGGGCTTCCCTCGCCGGCCGGTCGACGTCGCCGCCGACCGCCAGGGCGACGACGTGGGGGAACGTCGAGAGCCAGTCGATCGCCTTGTGGGGATCCGTGATCGACACGATCTCGGCGATGGCCTCGTCGACCGCCACCACCGCTTCGAGCCCGAGTTCGGTGTCCCGCTCGGCCAGCGCGCGAATGCCCGGCAGGTACGCATCAACAAGGTCGGTCACGTACTGCCATTCGTCCTCGACCGTCTCCGCGAGATCGGCCAGGGCACGGTACGCGGCGGCGGCCCGCTCGATGACGTCGGCAGACCGGGGTGGGGTCGGCCCGGTTCGATGGCTCACGGGCCAAGCGTAACGGAACCGCAGGTTGCGGGGTCCGGCCGATCCGTTCGGGCCCTCAAGGCCTTCGTCGCCGGCGCCTGGTGCGCGACAAGCCGGACCGTTCGATCCGACGTCCGCGGCAGATACGCGACAATCGCGTCGGTGGCGCGCGCCTCTGCAACATCCGATGCGCGCCTGAACGGACTGGAGGTCGAGATGGATCTTCGGCTTCGCGGACGGGCGGCGCTCGTAGAAACCGTGGCCTGAGAACCTGCGCCGCCGCGGGGCGAGGCTAGTCGCCGCGGGGCGAGGCTAGTCGCCGCGGAGCGAGGCTAGTCGCCGCGATGGCCTAGAGAGCGGAGCCCGAAGCTGCCCCAATGGCCCGTGTAGGGCAGCCAGTCCTCGGCGACGTGCTCAACGATCGAGGAGACAGGGCCCTCGCGAAGCATATCCAGCAGGGTTTCGAGGTCTCCGCGCGGACCCTCGGCGACGCAATGGACGCTGCCATCCTGCTCATTGGCCACCCAACCGGTCAAACCCAGGTGGGTCGCGTGGGACAACACGAAGTAGCGGAAGCCGACTCCCTGGACGCGCCCCCGAACGCTCGCCTCCAGCCGAGCCAGCTCGCCCCGACTCATCGACGCGCTCCGGCGGTCGGCGCCAATGCGGCGGCCCGGGCAGGGCGCGGCCAGGCTAGAGCCAGGACATCCAGCGCGAGCTCGGGGTTGACGTTCTCGTCGAGCTGACCGGCCACGTCCGACAGCCGGGCCAGGAAGACGGTCAGGCCGGCGAGATCGAGTGCGGCGGCGGCGGCCGAAATCTCATCGATCAGCTCGGTCTCCCGCAGCTGACGGGCGCCGCCGCTGCCGGCGACTGCCAGGTCGCGGCCCACTGAGGCCCAGATCTCCGTGAGCGTAGCCGCTGCGGAGCGTCGATCCGAGGCCGCCATAGTGAGAGCGGCGGGCTCGTCGTTCGTGGCGGCGTCGCCGTCCGCCACCGCGTCCCCGGCCGGGGCGGAGGCCGCGGGGGAGGCCGCGGCGGAGCCTCGACCCTTCCGGCGCCGGGTCGTCGTCGCGGTTCCAGCCTCGCCGGCTGCCGCCTCGGCGATTCCGTCGCGTCGCCCCGAATCCAGCGCCGCATCGAGCGCCGCCGCGGACTTCATGAGCGCCCGAACGGCGGCCAGCCGCGCCTGACGGCCCTCGCCGAGCATGTCCAGCAGGCCGCGGGCAATCTCCCCGCGCAGGCGTTCCGCGTCGGCGGAGCGGGCGTAGGCAAGGGCCAGGCCCGGCCGGCCGCCGGCGAGCCTCGCCAGTCTGGCGGCTCGGGGCGCATCGGCCAGGCCCAGCTCGCCCAGCCAGCGCTCGATCTCGCGGACGGCCACGGCCCCGAGTCTGACTCGCACGCAGCGCGACCGAACCGTCGGCAGGAGGCACTCTTCGTCGTCGGCGCACAAGACGATCGTGACCCGGGCCGGCGGCTCCTCGAGCAGCTTGAGGAGCGCGTTCTGGGCATCGTCGTTGAGGCGATGCGCCTGCTCCACGATGGCCACCCTAGCTCCGCCCTCGACGGGGAGGAGCGCGAGCTCGCCGATCAGATGACGAACCGTGCCCGGGTCGGGGTCCGTGGCCGAGCCGATCCGGACCTGCCCGCCGGGCCCCTCGGGCGCGAGACGATGCAGGTCCGGATGATTGCCGGTCGCGACCAGGCGGCAACCCCGACATGCCCGGCACGGCCGTGCGCTCGGATCAGGGTCCTGGCAGAGCAGCCCCGCGGCCAGGTCCAGGGCGAGCGTTGTCTTGCCGGCCGAGCCCGGGCCCACGAACAGGACGGCATGCGGCATGCGGCCGAGGAGCATCGATCGCACCTCGGCCGCGGCCCGCGACTGGCCGCGGGTTGCGAAGTTGAGAATGGCTGTGGCCATCGGCCGAACTCGGCCCGCCTCGGGCGCCCGGTTGGCGGCTACTCGTCCGCCGGCTCACCGCCGCCCTGACCATCGCCACTCGCCTCGGGGTCGCCGGAGCCGGCCGCGGCCTTTCGGCGCGCGGGAGCGCGGCGCTTCGGCGCGGCCGCTTTGGTCGATGCGGCACCCGAGCCGCTGGCGCCCTCGACCGATGCCGCCGGCTTGCGACGGCTTCGGGTAGCCGGCTTGGGCTTCCCCTCAGCGGCCTCGGAGACTTCGGCGCCTTCGGCCCGCACGGCCGGAGACTCAACCTCGGCCTTGCGGCGGCCGCCACGGCGACCGGCGGTCTTCGGCGCGGCCGCCTCGGCAGGCGCTGTCCCGCCTGCGGCGACTTCGGATGGAACAGCGCCCTGCCGGCTCAGCTTCGTCGAGAGCTGCGCGCGCAGGATCTCCTCCAGCTCCGGCGGAACCTCCGTCCAGGGCTCGGCCGAATCGCGACCGCCGCTCCGCGGGAGTCCTCCGCCGCGATGTTGCTGCGGCTGGGGCCCGCGCGCGGGACGCTCGTCGCGACGCCGCTGCGGCTGTGGCTGGGACTGGCGGGCCGGTTCCGGGAACCGGGACGAAGACCGCCCGTAGCGCTCGCGCTCGACGGCCGAGGCATAGGCGCTCCTGACGCCGCGGCCGCCGCCCTGGCCGCGACCGCCGCCCTGGCCGCGACCGCCGCGCCGCTTCTCGGCCAGCAGGTACTCGGGGATCTCCGGCTCGGCAAAATCGTCCTCGTCCGCGGAGAGCGGGGTGAGCCGTTCCGGCCGACCGGCCATCCCGATCTGCGAATCCCACACCGATCCGAACTGGTTGGGTCTCGCGGGGGGGGACGCGGGGGCAGATTCTTCGTCCGCCTTCACGGCCTCGCCCGCCTCAGCGTCGGCAGCCTCACCGGCACCCTCGTGGGAACGGCCGTGGCCACGGCCGCGACCGCCGCGCCGGCGGCGTCGCCGGCTTGTGCCCTCACCGCCGAGCTCGGCACCCTCGCCTTCGGCGACCTCGGCGACCGCGGCGATCTCGGCGATCTCCGCGGCTGCCTCGTCCGGCAACTCCCACCCGACCGGCTCGCCGCCCTCGGCAGTGGCCCCGGCCCTGGACAGCTTCTCTCCGGGCAGCGCAACCAGCCGGCCGCCCGAGCCCCGGGCGGGCGTCCGCGCGGCCAGGCCCCGCCCGGCCGTTCGCGCGCCTCGACCTGCGGCGGGCGCGACCGCCACCTCTTCGAGACCCTCGCCGCGTCCCCAGCGGCCTCGACCGCGACCGCGTCGCCCGCCGCGGCCCTCGGTCTGCTTGTCCGGGACTTCGGTCATGGATAGGTCCTCATCGTCGCCGGCGACGCGTCGTCCGGAGCGAGAGGAGTCGCGGTCGACTCGAGCGACCTGAGTGATGTCGAAGAACGCGTCGGCCACTTCGATCAGGTCCGAACTGGTGTTGCCCCGGAAACTGATGACCTCGACCCGCACGCCCATCTCCTGGACCGCACGGATGGCGGGGGCGAAATCCCCGTCGCCGCTGACGACGATCGCCACGTCCAGGTTGCGAGCCGTCTTCATCATGTCGACGACCAGCTCGATGTCCAGGTTGGCCTTGACCTTGCCGTCGCCGTACTTGCGAATGTCCTTGCTCACCACCTTGTAGCCGTGGCGCGCCAGGAATGAATGGAAATTGCGCTGGTTCTCGTTCTCGGGATCCAGCCCGGTGTAGGCGTAGGCACGGACGAAATCGCGCCCGGCCACGGCGGCCTTCAGAAGCGTGACGTAGTCGATGTCCGCACCCGCCGCCTTCGCCGCGTAGAAAATGTTCGCCACGTCAACGAAGACGGCGACGTTCTTGCTCACGAATGTGACTCCTTGGTTGACCGGCCGACGAGATGAGTCGTCGGTCTGTTGAGCCCGTGGCGCCGGCGCTCCTTGGCTGCTCGGCTGCCTGGGTTAGTTCAGCGGCTCTTCAGCGCCCTTAGGGCGATCGCCGCTCTGTGTAAGTTCGCTGTCGTTTTGGTGAAACCGTGGGCTTGCCAGCTCGACAGATACGCCGAGTCGGGCGCCAGTAGGACTTCGACCGTCGAGCAGCCCTTTCTCCGTGCCGAATGCAGCATCTCTTCGATCAGCAGGTCGGAGACCTTCTCGGATTCGAAGCCGTCCCCGACCACCAGCAGATCGATCGTTCCGACGAATCCGCCGTGCCGAACCGACGGCCTAAGGCCGAGGATCGCGCCGCCTGCGAGTTGATGACCGGCCTCGGCGATGGCGATGCTCGCGTTCGGAAGGTAGACCAGCTGGCGGAGCAGGCCGATCGCATCGATCGGAGAGTCGCCCCCAGGCACGGCCCCGTTCTGGGCGCAAAGCGCGTACAGCCGATCGACATCGGTTATGCGGGCCTGCCTGACCAGGTACTCCACTCGAACAGACGAACCTCAAAACGAGAGGGCGGTCGCACTGCCGCGACAGCCAGAAATGGCCGACGGTCGCTTCCTGCAGTGCCGGTTCTCTCGGGGTGGCGAGCGGGCTACCCGCTCGACAGCCACGCCTCGGTGGGTCGGCGGCCGTGCAACGCATCCGGCTCGCCAGGATCTAACTATACGGCAACGGCGTCGAACGCAGCTAGAGGGACTTCTCGGACAGGCCGCTCAACACCGAACCGTCTCTCCCGTTTGCTGCGGCCGGTCGTGGCGTAGTTGCGCCACGCGCTAGTACAGGCGCCGTCGGCGTTCCTCGAACAACTCGAACAATCCTCGAGCCATGACGAGGATGCCGACTGCGGCCAGCCAGAAGCCGGGGCCGACCTGGAAGGGAACGAGGCCCTTCTGCGCCAGGACCGCCACGCACAGACCGTAGCCGACCCCGATGATCGCCAACAGCAGCAGGTATGAGAGCGGGTGATCGATCGCGATCGGCTTCTCGGACGCGAAGGGCAGGGTTATCAGGAGCAGGGTCGCGACCGCGGCCAGGAACATCGGAAAGGCGCCGCCGGTCGTGGAGCTGAAGCCACTCCCGGTCGTCTTCGTCAGCTGCCCGGCGTCTCCGCCGATCTGCCACCACTGCAGGAAGCACGAGCCGACAACGAGAATAGCCCCGATCGTGACGATCCAGCGACCGCGGCTCGCCGGGTTCTGGTACATGGTGGCGCCCCCTACGACTCGTACGCCTCGGGACGGAGCACGCCCACGAAGCGGAGGTTCCTGTACACCTCGCCGAAGTCGAGACCATACCCCACCACGAAGGCATCTGGGATCTCGAATCCCAGGTAGTCGATCGGGATCTCGACGAGACGCCGAGCCGGCTTGTCGAGCAGGGCGCAGACCTTGATCGAGCGAGGATTCTTGCCCTTCAGGTACTTGAGCAGGTAGTTGAGGGTCAAACCCGTGTCGATGATGTCCTCGACGAGAAGCACGTCGCGGCCTTCGATCGGGGCGCTGAGGTCCTTCAGTATTCGCACCAGCCCGGACGATTCCGTCGCGGTTCCGCCGTAGCTGGATACCTCCATGAGGTCGATCCTCAGCGGCAGATTGATGTTCCGCATCAGGTCCGCCATGAACGGCAGCGAACCCTTGAGCACGCTGACGAGGGTCAACTCGCGCCCGGCATAGTCGGCGCTGATCCGCTGCCCGAGCTCGGCCACCTTGGCCTCGATCTGGTCCTCGGTCAGCAGCACCTCGGCGACGTCCGAGTGGAGGTCCGGGGAGTCTTTCATCGCTACCTCTTAGGTCACGTGACGGGGGTGTGGGGAGCGGCTCCGGCCGAGGCCCGGCGTCCGGCGCGGCGACGGGCGGCTCGCGAGCGGCGACCGGGACGGGGACTCGACTCGGCGGAGAGGCCGGATCTCGCGGCAGCGCGGTCGATCAGCAGATGGCCGCCCCCGTCGGAAACGTCCGGCAAGCCGGCCCGGTCCGATTGAGCGTCAACCCCCTCGTGGGGCATGACCTGACCGAGCTTCCCGCTCAACTCCGAGACGAGCGCCGCTCGGCCGTACTTCAGCATCAGGGCGCGGAAGTCGCGGGCATAGAAGAGCTTGATCCGCAGGCCGGGATACAGCTCGCGCAAGCGACGGACCTTTCTGTTCTTCTTGCGCACGAGCCTCTGCTGGAGCGTGGTCAACTCGACGAACAGTTCCAGGTCCGGCAGGAAGAAGTCGGGCGCGAAGCTCTCCAGGACGTTGCCGTCGAGATCCCAGAGAATCGGGAAGACCTGGGGCTCGTATTCCCACCCGACCTCGTAGAAGTCGAGGATACGGGCGAACTCGGCCTCGCTGGCGTGGGCGAAACCGTGGTCCGATCGCGGGCCGCGAGGACCTTCCTCGTCGGTCATCCCGCCTGGCTCAACGCGCAGTTCCTCTCGACGATCCACGCCCCCCAGTCTATCCGCTTGGCGCTCCCAGGGCCGCCTTAGGTGGTGTCGCCTCGCGATCCGGACTCGGCGCCACGAGCCGGCAACGTTGTCTCGAATACTCCCTGGGGGTATGATTCAGCGCGGATCCGACCCACCCCGGGCGGCCGGTGGCCCGCCGGGGCTGCGCGGTGGCGGGCGGACGGCATGGAGCGAGATCGAATGGCAGCTCAGGACGACGTCGAGAGGTCGGAAGGAACCCGCCCGGGGCAGCGACCCGGACTCATCGCCGCGCCCAGCGTCGGTCTCGGTACGACGCAGGAGCGCCCAGGGGAAACCGGTCGAGCCGGTCTGGCCGCCGATTCGGACGTCCTGCCCGGAGTTTCCGGCGACCGCGCCGCCGAGCTCGGTGGGGACGGGTCCGACCTCGATCCGACCTTCCGCCACTCCTATTCGCGCGATCAGGCGATCCTGATCCGGCGGCTCCGTCGCATCGAAGGTCAGGTGCGAGGAATCGAGCGGATGATCGAGCGGCGCGAGTACTGCATCGACATCCTGCAGCAGACCGCGGCACTGAGAGCAGCGGTGGATTCGGTCGCCCTGCTCATCCTCGAGGACCACGTCCAGGGATGCGTGCGAACTGCCGCCGAAGGGGGCGATGCCGACCGCTACATCGAGGAGGTGCTCGACGTGGTGCGCCGGGCTCTGGGCAAGCCGGTCCGGAACCCTCGGGTCTGAGGAGGCCCCGGTACTGCCCCGGGCCGGTTCATCCACCGACGTCGGCCGGCGGAGCCATTTGTCCACAATCGTGGAAGACGGGTCCGATTTCGTGGATAACGGCGTTGACGGCGCTCGAAACGGCTTCTACCGTCCCATATCCGCACCGCAGCTGCGGACCGTGAATGGGTAACCGCGTTAGCGAGGGGCCTGGGGAAACCCGGCCGGAGACTGGACCAGCGCGGGAAGACCGAGGGACGCCGGGTGCGAGAAGAGCCAACGCCGGGAGCGGCGCAGCCGTGAGTACCGGGAGTCGAAGATGACCCCGCCTCGCGTCCGCGATCCGCTCCCGACGTGCGTTCAGGGGTTGGCGCCGCTACCGGAGGCGTACCAGGCGTCGGTGCGGGCCGGGTTGGGAGCCGCCGGCGCGGCTGGTCTCGATGAGGGGCAGCTGGGTGCCATCGGCGACCACGTTCGACTCCTTCTGGCGTGGAATGACGCCGTCAACCTGAGCGGCATCCGAGAGCCGGGTGCTATCGCCCGAGAGCACGTCCTGGACAGCCTCTCCGCGCTGGCCTTGCTGCGCCGGAGCGGGGTCACGGAGTTCGTGGATCTGGGCAGCGGCGGCGGCTATCCCGGTCTGCCTCTGGCCATCGCTCTGCCCGCGACGCGAGCGATCCTTGTCGAGTCGATCGGGAAGAAGGCCCGTTTCCTATCGGCCGCCGTGGAGGCGGTCGGCCTGGCCGACCGGGTGGCCGTGGCTTCGACCCGCGCCGAGAACCTGGCCGCGAATCCGCGACATCGGGGAAGCTGGCAGGCGGTAGTGGCGCGGGCGGTGGCGGACCTGACCGAACTGGCGGAGCTGTCGCTGCCGCTGCTGCGGACGGGCGGCCTGCTCGTGGCCTGGAAACGGCTGCCTCTCGATGCCGAGATGGAGCGCGCGGAGGGCGCGGTGCGCCAGCTCGGTGGCCGCCTCGCCGGCTGCGAGCAGGTGGCGGTGCCCGGTCTCGACGACCACGTCCTGGCCGTCGTCGAGAAGGTTGCGGCCACTCCGCCGGAGTTCCCTCGCGACCCGGCCGCGCGCCGCCGCCGGCCGCTGTAGAGGCCCGGCCGATGCGCGTGGCGGTCCTGTCCGACATCCACTCCAACCTGACGGCGCTGGATGCTGTCCTGGGCTCGCTCGGGACCGTGGACGCCGTCTGGCAGCTGGGCGACGTCGTCGGGTACGGTCCGGAACCGGACGGCGTGGTGCAGCGACTGCGCGATGTCGGGGCCGTGGGCGTGAAGGGCAACCACGACGTCGCGGCCAGCGGCAGGACGGCCCTCGAGGCTTTCAACCCGGACGCGCGCGCGGCCGCGGAGTGGACGCGGGCTCGCATCGGCGGGCCGACCCGGGCCTACTTGGAGGCGTTGCCGGAAGTGCTCGTGCCGGACGACTCGGACTTCACCCTGGTTCACGGCAGTCCGCGTGATCCCATCTCCGAATACCTGGATTCCCCTTGGGCCGCCGAGGAGAGCCTCGCCGTCATCGACACCCCTCACTGCCTCGTCGGTCACACTCACGTTCCGGTGGTGTTCAGGCAGCAAGTCCGCGGTGGCATGGCGGTGATGGTCGTGGCGCAAGAGAGCCGCCTGCAACTCGACGACCGCCGCGTGGTGCTCAATCCGGGCAGCGTCGGCCAGCCTCGCGACGGCAACCCTTGGGCGAGCTACATGATCCTCGACACTGACGCGGGCCACGCCACGTGGCGGCGCGCGGCCTACGACATCGGGGCCACCCAGGCGGCCATGCTGGCGGCCGGCTTGCCGCCACGCCTGGCCCGGCGCCTCAGCTTCGGCCAGTGACCGAAGACGTCGGCCCGACGCGGACCGCCGCCCGTATCGCATCGGTCGGGGGGCGCCGTGCTAGCCTAATCCGGTCCCGCCGCGCGACCGCGTCCCGTACCGCGCGGGCCACGGCGAGCCTTCGGGCATCCGGCCCGAACCAGACAGCGATGCGTCGAATCGCCGCTCAGAGAAGAGGATCGACCGCTAGATGACCGCCCCCCACTCGCCCCTTCACGGCCGCAAGCTCGGCGACCGGCGTGTGGTGGTGGATCGGCCCCATGCAGCCTATTTCCGCTACGCCGGACCGGGGGTCATGGTCGCCAAGGCCGCGGCGAGCGCACCTACGACCGCCCTCGGCCGCCGGCTCGCTCGCGTTCGAGCCATCGTCTTCGGCAGGCCGCTCACGAACGCGCAGGAGATCGAGGAGCGGCTGTCCAAGAAGCTCGCCCTCCCAATCTTCAGCTCCGACGCAATCTCCTCGTCCGCATATGCGGTGGACGAGATCCTGAAAGTCCTGGTGCTGGCCGGCCTGATCGCCCTTACCTGGTCGATCTGGGTGGCGGCGGCGATCGCCCTGATGCTGACGATCGTCGCCTTCAGCTACCGCCAGGTTTGCCGGGCCTACCCCTCCGGCGGCGGAGCGTACGTGGTGGCTCGCGAGAACCTGGGTGCCAGATTCGGCCTGATCGCGGCGGCGGCCCTGATGGTCGACTACGTCATGACGGTCGCCGTATCGAGCGCGTCCGCCCTGGCCAACCTGGCTACCGCCTTCACCGCCATCGAGCCCTACAAGGTCGAGCTGGGAGCGCTGGTCATCGTCCTGGTCACGGCCGCGAACCTGCGCGGCATCCGCGAGTCGGGCAACATCTTCGCCCTGCCGACCTACATGTTCGTCGTCATGGCCCTGCTCGCGGTCGCCGTCGGCGTGGTCAACGTCGTTTCGGGGAACGCCCACCATCTCAAGGATCCGTTACACGCCATCCAACCGGAAACCCAGATGGTGACCGTCTTCCTGTTGCTCAAGGCGTTCGCCGGCGGTTCCGTCGCCCTCACGGGAGTCGAGGCGATCGCCAACGGTGTGCCGGCCTTCAAGACGCCCGAGCCGAAGAACGCGGCCAACACCCTGATCATGATGGCTGTCCTGCTGGGCACCATCTTCATCGGGCTCACCTTCGTCGGGATGAACTACGGCGTCCGGGCCACGACCGAGCAGGGCTCGACCGTGCTCGGCCAGGTCGGCCAGGCCGTCTTCGGCGATGGCACGATCCCCTTCCTGCTGCTCCAGATCAGCGCCGCGCTGATCCTCTTCCTGGCCTGCAACACGAGCTTCAATGCCTTCCCGCGGCTGTCGGCGATCCTGGCCCAGGACGGCTACATGCCCCGGCAGTTCGCGTTCCGCGGCGACCGCCTCGCCTTCTCCTGGGGGATCGTGGTCCTGGCGGCGGTAGCGATCGGGATGCTCTACCTGTTCCACGCCGATACGCACGCCCTCATTCCCCTCTACTCGGTCGGCGTCTTCATCTGCTTCACCCTCTCCCAGACCGGCATGGTGATCCACTGGCGCAAGGAGCGGAGCTCGGGCTGGGCGTGGCGCAGCCTGGTGAACGGGTTAGGCGCCATCCTGACTGGTGTGGTGTTCATCGTCGTAGCCACGGAGAAGTTCACCGACGGCGCGTGGATGGTCCTCCTCTTCATCCCGCTGCTGATCGCGATGATGCTTTTCGTGAGCCACCAGTACGCCTCGTCGGCGCGCCAGCTCGAGATGCGGCCCGGCGCGGCGGTGCCGCAACCTCACCGCCACAACCGCGTCGTGATCCCGATCGCGGGTGTGAACCGGGCCGTCGTCCAGGCGCTCAACGTCGCTCGATCGATCACCACCGACATCCGGGCGGTCTACGTCTCGGACGCCACGGAGAAGAACGACGAAGTGCGCGAGAGGTGGGCCCAGGCCGTTCCCGACATTCCGCTGGTGCTCGTGGAATCGCCCTACCGCGCCCTGATCGCACCGTTCGTCGCCTATTTGGACGTTCTCGACCTGGCCTGGCCGGACCAGAAGGAAGAGCCGATCACGTTCGTGATCATCCCCGAGTACGTGGCCCGGAGCTGGTGGGAGCGGATGCTCTACAACCAGGCGTCGAAGCGGTTGCGCGCCACTCTGCTCGGCCGGCCCCACACGGTCGTGATCAACGTCCCGTATCGCCGTGACGACGCCGGCGCCAGGGCCGTCGCCGAGGAGATCAAGCCCGCCGGCACTCTCGTGGCCGCGGACAACAACCACGGCCGCTGAGAGGTGCGAGAGCCGGGGAAAGCCGGATGCGGACCGAACGGACAGGTGCGGTCGGCCGACCCTCATTCCTTCTCCTGACCTTCGGCTCGTCCGCCGACGCCACCCGGTGGTATCGTTCCGCCTCGTACGAGACTGAAGGCGCGACTATGCGTGGAAGAACGGAGGACCGGTGCCCGAGGCGAATGCGCCCGTTTTCCGGCGCGCCGTCATCGCTCTGAGCGGCGGCCCCAGCGATGCGCCGATCGTGCGCCTGGCCATCGAAGTGGCCCGCCACAGCCATGCCGAGCTGGTCGCTGTGCACGTCGTCGAGCTCGATTGGACGCAGCCGCTCGACGCCGACGAGGCCGAACGGACGGAGGAGGCGCAGCAGGTTCTCGATGCCGCTGAAGGGATCGCGGAGCAGCTCCACGGTAAGCTCGAGTCCGTGCTGGTTCAGGCGCGCGACGTCGGCGCCGCTATCGTGGATGAGGCCGCGGCCCGAGAAGCGGACCTGCTCATCATGGGCCTTCCCTACCGGACCAAATTCGGGGGCGATTTCGCCATCGGGCGAGCCGTTCCCTACGCTTTGAAGAACGCCCCCTGCGCCGTGTGGGTGGTGCGTCAGCCAATGGGCGAGGAGTCGCAATGAAGATCGTGATCGTGGGGTGCGGTCGCGTGGGTTCGACGCTGGCCGAGAACCTCGACGCGGATGGTCACGAGGTCATCATCTTCGACGTCAAGACGGCGGCCTTCGACAACCTTCCGGAGACGTTCAAAGGCGCGGCTATCCGCGGCGATGGAACGGACGAAGAGGTTCTGCGGCGAGCGGGCGCCTACGGCGCCGACATCTTCCTGTCGCTGACCGAGGGCGACAACCGCAACGTCATGGCCGCCCAGGTGGCTTCAGAGAATCTGGGAATCCCCCAGGTGATCGCCAAGATCAACGACCCGGTGCGCGCCGCGGCCTACGCCGAGCTCGGAGTCGTCACCCTCTGCCGGACCAACCTGATGGTCGACTCCGTGGCCACCTACCTGAGCCTGCCGATGCAGACCGGTCCCGGCATCGACACGCCGCAGACACCGGGGCACAAGCACCCGCACCCGTCCACGGCTCTCTCCGCTGTCCGACCCGCCGCCACGCAGGCGGAGGAGACCCCGTCCCCCGGACCCAGGACTACCGGAGCCACCGGTCCCCAGGCTGGCACCAAGACTGCAGCCGACGCGGCCCGGGCGCCGCGCCTCGGCTCTCGGCGCTGGCAGAGTTGAGCGCGGGTAGGAGGCTGACGTGTTCGTCATCGTCGTAGGCGGCGGCAAGGTCGGGTACTTCCTGGCGCGCGAGCTCATCGGGTCGGGCCACGAGGTGGCGTTGATGGAGAAGGACCGCGCCAGGGCCACTCAGATCACCGACGAGATAGGGTCGATCGTCATCCCTCACGACGGCTGCGAGGGCAAGTACCTGGGCCAGGCAGGCGCCAATCGCGCCGACATCGTGGCCGCGGTAACGGGCGACGACGAGGACAACCTCGTCATCTGCCAGATGGCCAAGCACCACTTCGACGTGCCTCGGACGATCGCTCGGGTCAACAACCCCAAGAACGAGGGGCTCTTCAAGCACCTGGGCGTGGACGAGCTCGTCTCGCCGACGCGCATGATCCTCGGCTCCATCGAGGCCGACATCCCCGTCCACGAGCTGCTCCACCTGGCCGTCCTGGGCGGCGGCGAGTTGGAGCTCGTCGAGGCCCAGCTGCGCGAAGGTTCGCCCGCGGTCGGCAAGCTGGCCGGTAACCTGTCGCTGCCGGATGGCTGCTCGATCTTCGCCGTCATCCGGGAGGAGCGCGCGATCTCCGTCCGATCCGACACCGAGTTGCGCGAAGGAGACAAGGTCATCGGCATCGGCCGGACCGAATGCGAGGACGAGCTGCGCAGGCTGCTCATGGGCGCAAGCGCCGCCGACGAGGCCATGGTCTAGGCCCGAACCGGAGAGACGCCGGGCGGGCGAGTCGAGCTCGCTCTCGCGGGCTGGGACCGGCCGTCGCGGCCGTCGTCAGCGAAAGAAGCGCGGCAGATACGCCCGGTTGGCCTCCAGCAGCGCTTCCAGCAGAGGTCTGGCCACGGAGAACTGGCCGACCAGCGGATGCGCCAGCAGGGCCTTCTCCGCGGCCGTGCGATCGCCGTGAACCGCCGCCTGGACCGCCAGGTCCTCGTATGCCCTGACCGCCTGGACCAGGCCCCGGATCTCGGGCGCCATCGGCGCGAGGGGCGCGGGATGGGCCCCGTCCCGATCGATGCGAGCCGGGATCTCCACGACGGCATCGTCGGGCAGGTCGGGCAGGGCCCGGCCGTTCCGGACGTTCACCACCTGGACGTCGCCCGTGCCGGCATGGAGCGAAGCCATCAACTGAGCTGCCGCCTCGCTGTAGAAGGCGCCACCGCGCTTCTCCAGCAGCTTCGGCTTCTCGTTCAGCGTCGGGTTCCGGTACATCTCCAGCAGCCCCCGCTCGATCTCCATGACCTGCTCGGCCCGCGACCTGCCCCTGAGCTGTTCCTGAAGGACCTCGTCACGGCAGTAGTAGTAGCGGAGGTAGTAGGACGGGATAGCCCGCAGCTCCTTCACGAGGTCTACGGGCAGCCCGACCTCGTCGGCCACCTGCGCGGGGTCGCGGTCCAGCATCTCCGGCAAACGATCGACGCCGTCGACCAGGACGGCCCGTTCCCAGGTCAGATGGTTGAGACCGACGTGCTCCAGGGCGACCTGCTCCGGCTCGACCCCTAACTGCACCGCCAGCCGGCGCTGCAGGCCGATGGCCACGTTGCACAGGCCGAGGGCTCGCGCCCCCGAGTCGATGAGGGCCTGGGTCACGATCCCTACGGGATTTGTGAAGTCGACTATCCAGGCCCCAGGCGACGCCCGTCGCGCCGCCTCTTCCGCCAGTTCCAGGACCACGGGCACGGTGCGGAGGGCCTTGGCGAATCCGCCCGGGCCGGTCGTCTCCTGACCCAGGATCCCGAAACGGTGGGGCAGCGTTTCGTCCACGTGACGAGCCGCCTGCCCGCCCACGCGAAGCTGGAACACGACGAAGTCGGCACCCTCGAGGGCAGCGGCGCGATCTGACGTCGCCTGTAGCTTTCCGGCCCAACCGATCCGATCCAGCATCCGCCGGGTCAGCCCGGCGACCGGCTCGAGCCGCTGCAGATCGGGGTCGAGGAGCACCAGCTCGTCGATCGGCAGACGATCCGCCCGCCGGGCGAACCCGTCCACCAGCTCCGGCGTGTATGTACTGCCCCCGCCGACGACGGCAATCTTCACGCCCATGTCCCGACCTCCACAACGAGGAGCAGGAGTTGCAGCGCCTGGCGGATAACCCAGTCCGTCACGGCTCGCGTCCGCCTCCTCGGACGGGTGCGCCGGTGCCCGGCCCTTGACGCACTACCGCTAGATTGATTATAAGGTTATCTTGAAATGGCGCGACAAGCCATTTCTGGCGCCAGGGTGGCGAAAGGATCGATCAGAGGATGGTTCGCTACCGCCTCGAGCGGGGTCCCGTGCCCCTGCACCACCAGGTGTACCTCGATCTGCGCGCCGCGCTGGCTGCGAACGAGTGGAACTCGGGCGATCGGCTGCCGACGGAGCGTGAGCTGGCCGCACGGTACGGGTGCAGTCTCATCACAGTCCGTCGCGCGCTGGATGAGCTGGCTCGGGAGGGTCGCCTCGAACGCACACGTGGCCGCGGCACCTTCGTCACCGAACCCCCGATCATCCGCGACATCGCCGGCCAGGTTGGTTTCGCCGACGAGGTCCGCTCGTTCGGGTACGAGCCGTACACGATCGTCGTAACGCACAGGGTTGAAGGCGCCTCCCCAGTCGTGGCGGCAGCGCTCGGGATCCCCGTCGACGCCCCGGTCTACTACCTCGAGAGGGTCCGCGGCGCGGACAGCGTGCCGCTGCTCCTCGAACAGGTGAGGCTGCCGGCAGACAAGCTCCCCGGCCTGCTGGATCACGACTATCGCGTGGAATCGTTGTGGGACGTGCTGGAGAACGACTACCACTTCCCCATCGGGAGGCGCCAGGAAACGCTCTCGGCGGTCGTGCCGAGCTCGCGAGAGGCGCGGCTGCTGGGTCTCCGAACCCGCCGGCCATCCATCCAGCTGGAGGGCACCGCCTTCACGACCGAAGGCGAGCCAATCGAACGCAGCCGCACCGTCGTCTCGCCCGAACGTGCGCGCTACTTCGTCGAGTCCACGGGCTCGCGCATCCGCTCCGTCACTCCGCTCGACATGCTACCCAAATCGAGTATCCCTGTATGAGTGTGCGACGGGGCGCGTCCATCGAACCTTCTTCAAGAGACAGGCCCACAGGAGGAGACACATGAGAGCACCGATCCGCCTCGGAATGATCGCCGCAGCGGCGGCCATAGCCTTCAGCGCATGCTCGAGCACGGCGGCCACGCCGACCCCGGCTGCGACTCCCACTGCCACCCCGGCCGCGACAGCAAACGTGTCTGCCCCGCCCGTCACGCCGGTACCGACCCCTGTGACATACACCGGGCCGAAGGTGACGGTCACCTGGTACTGCTGCCTCGGAACCGGCGAGGATTCCAGCCAGCAGGCCGTCGAGAAACAAGTCGTCGCCGACTTCAACAAGGCGAACCCGAACATCAACCTAGTCTTCGAGCTCAACCCCTACACAGGCGCCCGCGACAAGCTCTCCACCGAGCTCGCCTCCGGCAACAGCCCCGACGTCGTCGGGCCTGTCGGCGTCGGCGGATCCGAGGCCTTCCACGGCCAGTGGCTCGACCTCACACCGTATATCACCAAGTACAGCTACGATCTGAGCGCGTTCGACCAAACGGCCGTCGACTTCTACAAGCAGGGAGGTGACGGTCAGATCGGTCTTCCGTTTGCCGTCTATCCGTCCGAGCTGTACTACCAGCGGGCCATGTTCGACGAGGCCGGCCTCAACTATCCGCCGGCCAAGTACGGCGACAAGTACACCATGCCGGATGGGTCGCAGGTCGATTGGAACTACGATACGGTCCGCAAGGTGGCGATGATGTTGACCGTCGACAAGAAGGGCTGCGACGCGACCCAGACATGCTTCGACGCCAACAACATCGTCCAGTACGGTTTCGAGCCGCAACGTGACGACCTGCGCGGACTCGGAGCCTACTTCGGCGCCGGCAAGATCCTCGCCGACGACGGCAAGACGGCTCAGATCCCCGATGCCTGGAGCTACGGCTGGAAGTGGGTCTACAACGGCATCTGGACGGACCACTTCATCGAAAGCAACGCCGTATACACAAGCACAGCCTTCAACGGCGGTGGCTACACGTTCAACTCCGGCAAGGTGGCGATGCAAGAGAACTTCCTCTGGAACGTCTGCTGCATCACCAATGCCGGTCGAAACTGGGATCTCGCCGCCCTCCCGGCGAACCCCAACACCAGCAAGGTCACCGCGACCTTCAACGCCGACACCTTCCGAATCCTCAAGAGCAGCAAGAACCCCGAGGCTGCCTTTGTCGTCTTGACCTATTTGCTCGGTGACGGCGCCCAGGCTCTTCTCAACGCGTATTCCGGCTTCCCGGCGCGCAAGACTCTTCAAGCCGGCTTCTTCACGCAGCTTGAGAAGCAGACCGACCCCGACACGAACAAACCGGTCTTCCCGACCAAGGTCAACTGGCAGGTCGCCATCGACGGCATCAAGTACGCGGACGTGCCGAACATGGAGGCCTACATGCTCGACTACAACAAGACACTCGACATCCTCACGGCAGCCCTGACAAGGTGGACCTCCACCAAGGGGCTGAACATGGATCAGGAGATCACCACCCTCCAAACGCAAATCCAGAAGGACTGGGCGAGCCTGAAGCCTTGACGAGGCCGGCCGCAGCCCCGGCGAGCAGCAGCGCGTCGGGGCTGCGGCCTTTCCAACGGGAACATCACGGGAGAACGTGAATGACCGGTCTCGCGCTGAGGCGCTCCAAAGGCGCCTCGCTTGCGCAACGTGAAGCTCGCTGGGGATACATCTTCCTCTCGCCGTGGATCATCGGGTTCCTGGCATTCACGCTGATCCCCATGGTGGCGACGTTCGTATTCAGCTTTACCAACATCGAGCTCAACTCGAACCGGCCGGTCGAGTTCGTGGGCCTCAAGAACTGGCAGGATATCTTCGGTGATTCCCAGATGTGGGCTTCGCTGGGCGTGACTCTCAAGTTCGCTATCCTGCAGCTGCCGCTGGCAGTCATCCTCCCATTCCTGATCGCGATGCTGGTCAACAGCAAGCGCCTGATCGCGCCAGGACTCTTCCGGATACTCTTCTTCATGCCGTACACAGTGCCGTTCGTGGCCGGCGTGGTCATCTGGGAGCAGATGGAGAACCCGACGAGCGGCTGGATCGGCCAGTTTCTCGGCATCTTCGGCATCTCCGCTCCCAACTGGCTCAACG
This sequence comes from Candidatus Limnocylindria bacterium, assembly GCA_041494645.1. Taxonomy (GTDB): domain Bacteria; phylum Chloroflexota; class Limnocylindria; order Limnocylindrales; family CSP1-4; genus Fen-1039. Next base: position 7,411 of record JBGQBD010000005.1, on the reverse strand, counting down.
ATCCAACGCTCATCTATCCGGCCCTGGTCATCCTTGGCTTGTGGGGCGTGGGCGGCGGGATGATCGTGTATCTCGGCGGGCTTCAGGGGATTCCGTCCGAGCTATATGACGCGGCCAAGATAGACGGAGCCGGCTGGTGGGGACAGCTGTGGCACGTCACCATTCCAATGATGACGCCGGTCTTCCTGTACACCCTCGTCCTGAGCATAGTCGACGTTCTGCAGTACTTCCTGGTCGTGCAGGTCATCAACAACGGCGTGGGCGAGCCGGGCGGAACGACCATGTTCTACAACTTGTGGCTGTACAAGAACTTCTTCACCTATGGGCACGAGGGCTATGCCTCGGCCATGGCGTGGTTCCTGTTCGCCATCACGCTCGTGATCACCCTGGGCGTTTTCGCGTCGGCTAGACGATGGGTCTACTACGCAGGTGAGAGGTAGACGTCGAATGGACCGCCTTGCGTCTACCGTCATCTCCGGTGAGGAACCCGCTTCACAGCCATTCGAAGCGACAACAGTGAGGGATCGCTACTCCCGAAGCGGAGGCAGCAGGATTCGGGTCTGGTTGGCGCGCCTGGGAGTCACCTTGTTCGCAACCGTGGCGGTCGTCGGCTTCCTGTCGCCGTTGATCCTGTCGATGACCGTTTCAATCAAGTCGATAGAGCAGATCTCGCAGCCGGGCCAGCCGGTGCTGGCATCAAGCCCGGTGACATACAACTACAACGGCCGCGACCTCACCGTGTACTACGTCCAGGTAGACGGGAAGACCGAGCAGCTGGCGTTGGTCAGCTCCAACCGGGCCGCCAACACGATGCGGTTCGTCGATCCCAATAGCCCCGACGCGCCCCCGATCGTCCTCACGGGCAACCGGTTCGACCTTTCGATCGTGTACAAGATCGATCCGCAGTTCCAGAACTTCCAGACCGCCTGGAACGATCTTGGCTTCCTCAGAGAGTTGCTCAACACGATAGCCCTGGCCACCATCGAGACGATCGGTGTCCTCTTGTCCTGCACCCTTGTGGCCTACGGCTTCGCCCGCTTCAGGTTTCCCGGGCGGAACGTCCTCTTCATTCTGGTGATCGCCACCATCTTCCTCCCCACCTTCGCCACGATCATCCCGATCTACACGATCTTCACCAAGGTGCTGGGCTGGCAGGGGACCTGGTTGCCATTGATCGTGCCGGCCTTCTTCGCCAACGCGTATGACGTCTTCCTGCTGCGGCAATTCCTGATGACGATCCCCCGGGACCTGGACGAGGCGGCGGCGCTCGACGGAGCCGGGCCGATCCGGACGCTCGTCTCGGTGATCCTGCCCCAGGCCTGGCCGGCGGTCGTCGCCGTCGCGATCTTCACCTTCGTCTACTCGTGGAACGACTACTTCGGGCCCCTCCTCTACCTGGGCAGCTCCCAGGATCTCTGGCCGCTGTCGATCGGTCTGGCCACCTTCCATGGCCAGCACAACCTGCAGGAGCCGGGCGTGGTCCAAGCGGCGACGCTCATGTCGATCGTCGTGCCGCTCATCTTCTTCCTCGTCTTCCAGCGCTTCTTCGTCCGGGGCATCCGCATCACGGGCGTCGAGACGTAGACCGACCGCCTCGCCAGCCGGAGTGTGTGGGCCACTCCGGCTGGCGATTGGCTCGCTATCGTTGCTTCCAAAGGAATCCTCATGACCTCGGCGACCGGTCGCTCACCAAGAGAGTTGCCCGCAGTGCTGGCCATCGACGTAGGCAACTCCAAGACGGACGTGGCCCTCATCTCGGCCGATGGGGACGTCCTGGGCGCCATTCGGGGGCCCACGTCGTCTCACCAGCAGGTGGGCCCGGGGCCCGGCTTTGCCATGCTCGTCTCGCTCGTGGGGCGGGCCTGCGCCCGGGCTGGCCTGGATCCGGCCGCCCGGCCGGCGGCCCAGCTGGTCGTGTACTGCGCGGCCGGCGTCGACCTCCCGAGCGACGAGCGGCTGCTCACCGGCGCGCTCCGCAAGACCGGGCTGGCCGGCGCGGACCTGGTCATCAACGACTGCTACGGAGGCCTTCGGGCGGGCACGAGCCGGACCTGGGGCGTGTGCGTCATCTGCGGCAGCGGCATGAACTGTCTCGGCGTCTCGCCGAACGGCCGAGTGGCCCGCTTCGAAGCGCTCGGGGAGATGTCCGGGGACTGGGGCGGGGGCGGCGGAGTCGGCCTGGCCGGGCTGGCCGCCGCGGTTCGGGCCCAGGACGGCCGCGGCCCGGCCACGATCCTGGAGCGGACCGTTCCCGCCCACTTCGGCGTTGCCCGAGCCCGGTCCCTCAGCGTCGCCATGTACCGCGACCAGAGCCTCTACGACCGCCATCGCGAGATCGCCCCCCTCGTCTTCGCGGCCGCCACGGCGGGCGATGCCGTGGCTCGCTCGATCGTCGACCGGCTGGCCGATGAGATCGTCGCCTGGGCAACCGCGGCCATCCGTCGGCTTCGGATGCAACGTCTCGACCCGCACGTCGTCCTGGCCGGCGGAGTCTTCCGGGCCGAGGATTCGCCCTTCTACGACCGGATCGAGGCGGGCATCGCGGCCCTGGCCCCGGCCGCCGAGGTGCGCCGGCTGACCGCACCACCGATCGTGGGCGCCGCCCTGCTCGCGTTCGATCGACTAAACGGCGCGCCCACGCCGCCCGATCTGGAGCGCCTACTGCGCGCCAGCCTGACCCACGAGCGACTCGCGCGCGGTTGAGGACGGAGGTGACCACGTCCCCCGGACCCAGGACCACCGGAGCGACGAGCTGCGTAGGCTGCACATGGACGAGGATACCGAAGCCAGGGCCTAGCCTGGGCCTGGCTTAGCGCCCTTCAGGCCTGAGGGGGGCGTGACCGTTGGCGGGTCGAACCCGGATCGAGTAACCGGCCGGGAGCCGCTCCGCCAGGGCCGTCTTCAGGGCCTCGAGATCCGCCCCCGGCGGCGCGTCGATGACCAGCTCCTGCATCGCCGGTATCTCGGCCACCGGCGCCGGAACCGAGGCCGCGGCCAGGGCTCCGGGCGCGGCCGCGGCCGCGGCAGCCGCCGTAACGACCGGGACCACGACCGCTCCCCCGAGCGGCGAGTCGCGGCGGATCGCCAGGGCGTGGTAGGCCAGCAGCGGCGCGGTCACCAGCATGGTCGCCAGCGGGAAACTGAGATCGGATCCCAGCGAGCCTGCCTCGAGACCCACCCCGATCCGGACGAAGCGATACAGGATGAAGGCCACGCTGGCGGCGCCCGGAACAATCGTCGCGCCCGCGACCAGGAAGAGATAGGCCCGTCGGGCCGATGAGCGAGTCTCGGTCAGACCCTGCACTCGCAGGCGGCGCTGACACGCCAGCCACGACCACAGCCAGATCGAGGCGAAGACCGCAGCGAGGGCGATGGCCTGGCTCGCCTGCCAGCGCCAGTTGTCGAGCGACGCGAAGAGCCTGGTACTGCCCATGACGCGATCCAGCAACAGCCCCACCAGCTGGACTGCGGCCACCGCGAAGTAGACGAGGCCCAGGAATGACACGAGGTAGTCGGCCACTCGCCTGGGCGACGGCGCGGCCGCGTCGTCTGACGCTTCGCGGATTGCCCGGCCGCGATGCCACAACCAGACGACGGTGAAGAGGAGCGCGGGCATGATCGGAACGACGCCCGTCCGCCAGAGGGGCTCCAGGCCCGCCGACGACTGTGCTCCGGCGATCGATCCCAGGACCGCGCCCAGACTCTGGGCGACGGTGAGGGCGGCGTACGACGCGCAGGTCAGCACGACCGCCATGAAGTACGTCTGGCGGGTACGGGATATTCGCTCCGCCGCAGACTGTTCGGAATCGCCGCCCCGCAGGCGACCCGCGTACATCCAATGCCCAGCGAGCAGCGCGCCACCGATGGCGGCCGCCACGAGGGACGACACGACGGGCCGTACCCACCAAGCTGCGGTCGGCGCCGGAACGTTCATCGACGTGTAGTCGTAGCCGGCGAAGGTTTGCGCATATCCGGCCACCGCGTCGGTGACCGTACCCATCAGCGAGACCGTGGCGCTGAGAACGGCGACCAATCCGGCGTAGATCGCCCCATAGAGGTACAGGCGTGAGAACCAGGCGGCCGCACCCCGGATCAGCGGCCCGGTGCGGACGTCTCGAGCCCTTACCCAGGCGTGATAAGCCCAGCTCGTCGTGCCGATGACGGCGCCTGCGAACGAGCCGGCCAGGTCAACTGTCGACCACGGCAGGCCGGCACCCAGCGGGTTGCAGATGCTCTCGCGGAGCAAGTCCGCGAGCGACGTCGTTGCACTGGCGAGCGAGGCGACAAGGACAAGCCCGAGGTAGACGGAGCGCACGATCGAGCGGCGCTCCGCGGCGCCTTCGGGCCCGTCCCGGCGGACCATGCGCTCGGCATAACCCCAGTGGATCAACCACATCGGGAGGCCGACCACAACGAATGAGATGGCCAGGCTGAGCGCCTCTTTGTTCGTGTCATAGCCCGGCCGCATGAAGGCCGCGGAAGTCCCCGATCCGCCCTGGTCGACCAGGAGCCGCAGCATGATACTGGCGCCGTTGAACAGCAGAACGAGGCCTACCGCAGCCACGAAGTACACGTAGAGCCGTTTCGCGGTAGTCATCTTCGATTCCCTCCTGGCACGCGAACTAGATGCCGTAGAGGCTGCTGTCGACGCGCCATCCGCCGCGCTCGAAGGCCATCTGGACGTCGGTCGTATAGCTGCTCGTCGTCGACACCAGCCCTGACTGGTACCTGGTCTCGACCTTCACGTACAAGGTTGCCGTATCGCCTCGTCGCTGGGCCGAGTCGATCGTCCACGACCGATTGCCGCCGACCCCGTAGTCCTGCGAAACCATCAGGCGAGTGGACGTGCCCTGGTCGATCAGGCGCTGTGACAGATAGCTGTCTGCCGTCTGGTAGTCGCCCGCGTAGGCGGCCGCCACGAAGCGCTGAAACGCATCCTCCGGGGATCCGGGCGCGTAGCTGGCCTGGCGCGGCCCACCGAGCACGAGCACGGCCGCCGTCGACACGACCGTCAGGACGACCACCACTGCCGAGATCGCGATCAACGGCCTCAGCCAGACGGGACCTGAGGTGCCGGCCGCCACCGACGCCCCGCTGGCCCCTGCCGTCTGGGGATTCCCTTCGACCATCGGACCCCACCTTGCGCTACGCCCAGGGGCACGGTACGCGTGACGTCAACGGAACGCAGTCAACTAGCCGACACAAGCCGGCACCTCGCCAGGGCCATCTCCCCAGGAACGCTCAACAATCGCCTTCCCCTACGCGCAACACTCTTGACAATGCTGTTGTCAAGGTTTTATGGTGTCAGTGCGTCGTTCGGTCGGTCGGATGGCCCGCAGTGGGCCGCCAGATGATCAGAACCCGGCCGGTTGGAGGTGCACTATGACTCTCGTTCGCCGCGGTCCCTTCGGCGATCTTCTCTCGCTTCGCCAGGCCATGGACAGACTCTTCGAGGAGAGCTACGTGAATCCGCGGACCTGGCAGCTCGGCGACGAGCAGCCCGTCCCGATGGACGTCTACACCTCGGACGACGAGGTCGTAGTCGAGGCCATCCTGCCCGGAGTCAAGCCTGAGGAAGTGGAGATCACCGTCGAGGGCACGACCCTCACGTTAGCCGGCGACACCACCGTGGCCAACGACGTCAAGGAAGGCTCACTGCTGCTGGCGGAGATCCGGCGAGGCCGCTTCATGCGGACCCTCAGCCTGCCCGCGGGCCTCGAGCCTGACAAAGCCACGGCAACCTTCGAGGACGGCGTGCTGACGTTGCGCATCCCCAAGGCGGAGCGGCTAAAGCCGCGCCAGATCAAGATCAAGAGCGGCGATGGCCACCACGAGCAGCCAGCGCCAGTCAAGACGAAGTAGGCGGCCGGTGTCCGATCGAAGGTTCCAGCGAGATCCCGGGCGTCCCTGCTTCGTGATCAGCGTCGCGGCCGGAATGGTACAGGCGCATCCACGCACGCTCCGCATCTACGAAGACGAAGGGCTGCTGGCGCCGGCTCGGACGCCGACCAACATCCGCCTCTACTCCGAGAACGACATCCGGCGCATCCTGTGGATCAGGCGTCTCACGCAAGAACGAGGCGTCAATCTTGCCGGGGTGCGCCTTCTCTTCGAGCTCGAAGAGCGGCTCGGGACGAGAATCCTGGAGGCGCTCTTCGACGAAGCCCAGGCCCGGGAGGCCCGCGCGGCGGCAGCCGCCCTTCAGGCCGAGCCGGGCGACGCAAGCGACACCACGAACCATCGAGCCGCCGAGGAAGCCCCGGAGGGGGCCTTTTCGGACGACTCGGCCACGGGCCGGACCGCCGGCCAGGCTGCAGGACCGGGGTCTCCCGCCCGGCAGCCGATCACACGTATAGTGGCCACTCGCGTGGCCACGACTCGATCAGGAGATTCAAATGACTGACCGGCCGGCCGAGAAGGACGACGAGCAGCACGTCCACGAAGACGAGCAGCGAGTCCACGTGCCGGGCGTCCGGGAGCTTCCGCTCGTCGCCCTGCGCGAGACGGTCATCTTCCCCGAGATGATCGTGCCGCTCCAGGTTGGGCGCGAGAAGAGCGTCGCCGCCCTCAATGCCGCCGTTGCCTCGAACGGCCCGATCGCCCTGGTGACCCAGCGCCAGGCGGAGCGCGAGGAGATCGAAGATCCCTCGGAGCTCTACGACGTGGGCACCCTGGCCAAGATCGCCCAGGTGGTGCAGCTTCAGGATGGCACCGTCCGGGCCATCGTCCAGGGCCAGAGCCGCCTGCGAGTGATCGGCTTCGCGCAGACGAGCCCGTACATCATCATCCTGGCCGAGGAGATCGCAGACGTCACGCCTGAGGGCATCGAGGTCCAGGCGTTGATGCGGACCGTCCAGGCCCAGATCGAGCAGTACGTCGCCAACGGCGCTCCGGTTCCGCCCGAGGCGGCCGTGGCCGCGCGCAACATCAGCGAGCCGGGCCTGCTGGCCGACATGGTCGCCTACAGCCCGGACCTCTCCACCGAGCAGCGGATGGAGCTCCTCGAGACGACCGACGTCCTCGAGCGGCTCAAGATCGTCTCCAACTTCCTCGGTCGCCAGATCGAGATCCTCGAGCTGAAGGGCAAGATCCAGTCCGAGGTCAAGTCGGAGATGGACAAGACCCAGCGCGAGTACATCCTGCGCGAGCAGCTCAAGGCCATCCAGCGCGAGCTCGGCGAGGACGACCCACAGCAGGCCGAGATCAACGAGCTGCGCGAGAAGGTCGAGGCGGCCGGAATGCCCGAGGAGGTCAAGACCCGGGCGCTCAAGGAGATCGACCGCATGAGCCGGATCCCGTCGGCCTCGCCCGAGGTCGGCGTGATCCGAACCTACGTGGACTGGCTGATCGCCCTGCCCTGGAACGTCTCCACGACCGACAACCTGGACATCAAGGCCGCGGCCAAGATCCT
>JBGQBD010000004.1:0-58704 GCA_041494645.1 Candidatus Limnocylindria bacterium | reverse complement strand
GCCATCGCCGTGACCGGCAACCTGACCGTGACCGGCCAGACCAGTCTGGGCTTCCTGTTCATCGGCCCGATCGCCATGAACAACCCGACCAGCTCGACGCTCAACTTCCCGGTGGGCGATGACCGAGCCAACGCGGTCACGGTGGCTCTGAGCGGCACCGGCACCCTCTCGATCACCTACGCCGCTCCGACTCCTGGCAAGACAGCCGACGTCATCTTCGATGTCACCGGCTACTTCACCCCCGACGCCACCGGTGCCACCTACCACGCTCTGACCCCCACGCGCCTGCTTGATACCCGCGATGGCACGGGCGGCCTGTCGGGTGCCTTCAGCTCGCACGTGGCCCGCACCTTCCAGGTCACCGGCCATGGTGGAGTTCCCTCCAACGCCATCGCCGTGACCGGCAACCTGACCGTGACCGGCCAGACCAGTCTGGGCTTCCTGTTCATCGGCCCGATCGCCATGAACAACCCGACGAGCTCGACGCTCAACTTCCCGGTGGGCGACGACCGAGCCAACGCGGTCACGGTGGCTCTGAGCGGCACCGGCACTCTCTCGATCACCTACGCCGCTCCGACTCCTGGCAAGACCGCCGACGTCATCTTCGATGTGACCGGCTACTTCACGCCATAGCGGTCTGACGCGGCGACCGGCGCCCACTCGCCCGCGCCAAACCGACACGCTAACAGTGCCGATTCCGCATCGACTGCCACGAGGGGACGCATAGAGCATGCCGACGGTCGCCGCGTAAGCGGCGTGTCGGTTCGACCCCGACCTCGCCGACCGGGCTCCGCCTACCGCCAGAGGTAGGCGAAGGTGGCAACGGACGTGGCCACGGCCACGGCCGTGAGCAGGCCGAAGGTGAGGGCCGGCCGCCACGCGCCGGCCGATTTCGGGGTCCGCTGTCGGCCGTCCTGCCGTTCGCGCAGATCCCAGGCCTGCCAGCGGCTTACGCCGATCCGGGCCAGCACGAAGAACGCGATCGCGATGATCGCCGCGCCCAGACTCCACTCCCCGAGAGACGGCAGCACGCCCGGCCAGCTGGCCACGCGCGAGAAACCGTCCAGAGGGCCGGCGATGATCTCGTGGCCCGGCAACGTCCCCCATCGCGCCGCAACATCAGCGCCCAGACGCGCCGGCCCGGGTCGCCCGGCCGGGCCCAGCAGCGCGGTCACCGTCGTGAACGCAATCGGTATGCTCGCGCCGAGGGTTGCGATCCACCGCCACAGCGCCAGCACCGCCACCCGCCTTCGTCTCCACGCCAGCCGGACGGTGCCCAGGCTGGTGTCGCGGAAGAAGCGCGACTGCTCCGGGCCTCCGGCAGGCGCGTCGATCTCCTGGAGCAGAGGGATCAGGAACTCCTCGTCGTTGTCCCAGTAGGAGCCGTGGTCCTCCAGGATGCTCATCCGGTTGATCGTCATGTGAGAACTGTCCGCCAGGTGGACTCCCCGAGGCGGCTGGATCGGGCCCGCCGGCGCCGGATCGTAAGTGGCCCAGAAGTCCGCCCAGCGCAGTTCGGGACGCAATTCCGAAAGGTCGCCCAGCAGCCTGGAGCCGGGCGGCAGCCCTTTGGTCGCGTCCTGGATGCGCCACGCCAGAGCCAGGCCCTCGCCCAGGGTGATGAGCTTGTCCACCTTCTCGTCCATGTAGGTCGGATCGCAGAGCGTGGTGAAGCTGACGATGGCTCCACCCGAATGGGCGACGATCACGATCCGGCCGCAACCCTCGGCCCGGAGACCCCGAATTGCAGTCACCAGCCGGGCCCGGACGTTCGCGGACTGCACCGGATCGGAGATGATGTCGGGCAGCTCGCCGAACCAGCGGGTGAGGAAGTTGTCGGCGGCCGTGAGGGCGGCCAGGTTCTTGACCGCCTGGATGGGTATTGCCCGGAACGGGGCGTACACCAGCAGGCCCAGTTGCCCAAGGATCAAAGCTGGGCCGAAGGCGAGGATCGTCAGCTCCTTCTGGATTCGATCGAGCACGTCGATCCAGTCGCGGTGGGGGCTGGGGACCGCCTGCAGGACGAGCCCGCTGTGCTGGTACGTGCCGGACGCGTGCGCGAACGAGCGCGCCGCAGCGCTGCGCTTGGCCCAGGCATCCACCCGCAGCTGGTAGCTCTTGCGGATGCCGTTCATGATCCCCGGCAGGGCCCTGCGGACGTACGTTGTCATCGAGCCGAGGCCGGGCGCGCGCGTCGTGGCCGCCCACCACGCCTCCGTCATGACCCAGCGCTGGGCCGGGTGACCGTCGTACTCGGGCACATCCAGCTCCAGAATCGGGAGCCGCGCCCCGCTCAGGTCGTAGTCGCAGCGCCGGACCGGATCCACCCCGAAGCCGTGTCCCGCTCGCCAGTCCGAGAGCAGCCCGACGATCGAGCCCGACCAGTCGAGGAATGTCTCGCAGGCCGGCTGGGTCCCGATGCCGTGGACGAAGACGACGCCGATTTGGTTGAGGTCGACGGGTCGGGCGTCCGCGGGTGAGCCTGCGCCGATCGTGATCGGTACCTGGGCCCGCCCAACCGTCGCGCCTCGGTCCGCGGCGCGACGTGAGGCCCGGGCAGGTCTGGGAGGAGCGGCCGGCGCCATGCGAAACACGTTAGGCCGCACGGCCTGCGCCGTCACCGCCTGGACGACGATGTGCCGAACCGCGCACCACCGGACGCGCGAGCATCGGGGTAGCCGCGAGCGGCGGCTCCCGGTCGCCGAACGCACCGCCACCTATAATCGCCCGACGATGCAGACCACGAACAGACCTCTTCCCAACTCCCGGCTTCAGCTCGAGTTCGAGCTCCCGCCGGAGCGCCTCAGCCGGGCCATCGACCAGGCTGTGGGCCGCCTCTCGCGTCAGACGCGCGTTGCCGGGTTCCGACCCGGCAAGGCGCCCCGCGTAATGCTCGAGAGGGTCCTCGGCGAGAGCGCCATCCTCGATGAAGCTCTCGAGCACCTGGTCCAGGACGCCTACCGCGAGGCGGTCATCGAGCAGGACCTCTCACCCTTGACCCCGCCGGAAGTCGAGGTCACCCAGGGGGAGGAGGGCAAGCCGGTCCTCTTCAAGGCGACCGTGCAGGTTCGGCCGGAGATAGCGCTCGGTGACTACGAGCATTTCGGCTTCAAGCCGGAAGTCCAGCCCATCGATGAGACGATGGTCGAGAAGGTGGTCGACGAGCTGCGCGACAGTCAGGCCGGCTTTGAGCCGGTGACCGGGCGCGGCGCCCAGATGGGCGACTACGCGATCATCTCCTTCGTCGGCACGCGGGACGGCGTCCCCTTCGAAGGCGGCTCCTCGGAGAGGCTGCCGATGATCCTGGGCGAGGCCCACCTGATCCCGGGCTTCGAAGAGAATCTGGTCGGGCAGGCGAAGGGCGAGAAGCGTGAGTTCGACGTCATCTTCCCGGACGACTACCAGGAGGAGTCGCTCCGCAGCCAGACGGCCCACTTCTCCGTGACGATCATCGACCTGCGAGCCAAGGCCCTGCCGGAGGCGAACGACGAGTTCGCCCGGTCCGTCGGCAAGTTCGCCGACATGGCGGCCCTCAAGGTCGAGCTGCGCAAGCGCCTCGAGGCGAACGCGCTGGATCGTGCCCGCCACGATTTCGCCGACAAGATCATCGAGTACGCCACATCCAACGCCACGGTCGAGCTACCCGACATCCTGGTTGACCAGGAGGTCGAGGTCATGCACGACGAGCTTCGCTCCACGCTAGCCCGCCAAGGGATCACGGAGGAGACGTACCTTAAGGTCGTTGCCAAGACCCAGGAGGAGCTCCACTCTGAGTCCCGGCCGCAGGCCGAGAAGCGCGTCAAGACGCTGCTCGTCCTGTCGGAGATTGCCAGGGCCAGGGGCGTCGAGACCGCCGAGGCCGAGGTTCAGGCCGAGATCGATCGGGCCCGGTCCCGCTACGCCAGCAACCCGGAGTTGATTCGCTACTTCGAGTCCGAACGAGGCCGGAACTACATCAGAAGTACGATCCGGCGATCTCGGACCGTCGAGCAGCTCGTGGACGAGTGGCTCACCGCCCACCCGGAGGCGCCGCGACTGATCCATCTCGAAGACGCAGAGGAGAACTCGCCGGTGCAAACGCCGTCGGCCGAGGCCAGCGCTTCGGTTGGCGCTGCGGATCGGGGGCGCCTAGCGCCGCCGGAAGCGGCCGCCCCAGCGGGCGCGTAACCAGAGTCAGCTGACAGGAGACGATCCGATGCTCGTGCCGATGGTGATCGAGTCCTCGAGCCGTGGCGAGCGTGCCTACGACATCTACTCGCGCCTGCTCCGCGAGAGGATCATCTTTCTGGGCGACACCATCGAGGACAACGTCGCCAATCTGGTCATCGCCCAGCTCCTCTTCCTCGATGCCGAGGATCCCGAGCGCGACATCAGCCTGTACATCAATTCGCCCGGCGGGGTCATCACCAGCGGCCTGGCGATCTACGACACGATGCAGTATGTCCGGTCTCCGGTCAGCACTATCTGCATCGGTATGGCGGCCAGCATGGCCGCCGTCCTGCTGGCCGCGGGCGCGCCGGGCAAACGCTTCGCCCTGCCCCACAGCCGGATCATGATCCACCAGGGCTCCGGCGGCTTCCGTGGCCCCACCCCGGACGTGATGATCCAGGTCAAGGAAATGGAGACCCTGGTCAACACGAATCACGAGATTCTCAGCCGCCATTGCGGGCAGCCGATCGAAAAGATCGTTGCGGATACCTCTCGGGACTACTTCATGTCCCCAACGGACGCCAAGGACTATGGCATCATCGACGCGGTCTACTCGGCCACGGGTCATCCGCTCACCGCGAAGGATCGCGAGGGAGGAAGCGCCGACACCGAGAAGACGGCCGAGGCCGCTGGCAAAGGCAAGGCCCCGGCAGCTGCAACGGAGTAGCGGGCCAATGGATCAGGTGCGAAGGGCGGGTCAAGGCGCGTGACGACGACCAAGAGCGGCCCCAAGGTTCCATATCGCTGCAGCTTCTGCGGCAAGAGCCAGGAGCAGGTCCGCAAGCTCATCGCGGGTCAGGGCGTCTATATCTGCGACGAGTGCATCAACCTCTGCCAGGAGATCATCGAAGAGGAGATGCTCGAGGCGCCGCGCGCCAAGCCGCAGGTCGCCAAGCTGCCGAACCCCCGGGCCATCAAGCTCGCCCTGGACCAGTACGTCATCAGCCAAGACAAGCCCAAGAAGGTACTGTCGGTCGCCGTTCACAACCACTACAAGCGGGTCAACGCCGGCCACCAGATCGACGAGGTCGAGCTCCAGAAGTCGAACGTCCTGCTCGTCGGCCCCACCGGCTCGGGCAAGACGCTTCTGGCGCAGACGCTCGCGAAGATCCTCGACGTCCCGTTCTGCATCGCCGACGCGACCTCCCTGACCGAGGCCGGATACGTCGGTGAAGACGTCGAGAACATCCTCCTGCGGCTCATCCAGGCTGCCGACTTCGACGTGGCCCGGGCCCAGCGCGGCATCATCTACATCGACGAGATCGACAAGATCGCCCGCAAAGCGGACAACCCGTCGATCACGCGCGACGTCTCCGGCGAGGGCGTCCAACAGGCCCTCCTCAAGATCCTCGAGGGAACGCTCGCCAACGTGCCGCCGCAGGGCGGCCGCAAGCACCCGCACCAGGACTTCATCCAGATCGATACCACGAACATCCTGTTCGTCTGCGGCGGGGCGTTCGACGGGCTGGACAAGATCATCGAGGAGCGGGTGGGGAAGCGCTCGATGGGCTTTGGGGCCGAGAACCACACGCCGGTGCCGGATCGCGAGCGGATTCTCGAGCGGCTGATGCCGGAGGATCTGCTCAAGTACGGTCTCATCCCCGAGTTCGTCGGGCGGTTGCCGGTGGTCGTGACCCTGACGTCTCTCACGGCCGACGACCTGGTCCGGGTCCTGACCGAGCCCAAGAACGCGATCACGCGCCAGTTCCAGAAGTTCCTCTCGCTCGACAAGGTGGACCTGGTGTTCACGCCGGGCGCGCTGGAGGCGGCCGCCGAGCTGGCGATCACCCGCAAGACCGGCGCTCGGGCCCTGCGATCGATCGTCGAGGAATCGCTGCTCGACGTGATGTACGACGTCCCGGACCATGCCGAGATCCGCAAGTGCATCATCACCGAGGAGACGATTCGCACCGGCCGTCCGCCGCTGCTGCTCAGCAAGAGCCAGGTGGACGAGGGCTTCGATGAGACGAACTACGAGAAGCTTCTGGCGGAGCACGGCCAGACCGCGTAGCGGAGCGGGCCGGTCCCGGACGGCTAGCCTCCCAGCGTCATCTCAAGCACCTCGGCCAGATGAAGCGCGCGGCGGCCGGTGGACTGGGAGATCTGCTCGCGGCAGCTGAAGCCGTTGGCGATCAGGAGCGCGTCCTCCGCGGCGGCCCGAACTGCCGGCAGGAGCGCCCGCTCGCCGATCTTCATCGAGAGCTCGTAGTGCGCGCCGCGCTCGAAGCCGAACGCGCCGGCCATGCCGCAGCAGCCGGGCTCGGGCTGGGCCGGCGCCAGGCCGATCGAGCGCAGCACGTCCTCGTCCGCGGCCATCCCCGCCAGTGCCTTCTGGTGGCAGTGGCCATGCAGCACGGCCGAAGCCTTCAGACGGCCGGAGAAAGCCGGGCCAAACCGGTCGGGGTGGCGCTGCACGAACGCCCCCAGGCCGGACACCATCCCGTCCAGCCGCTTGGCGCGCGGATCCGATGAGAGCAGGTTCGGGAGCTCGTCGTGGAAGACCGCCTCGCACGACGGCTCGAGCACCACGACGGGCACGCCCGAGTCCAGCTCGGGCTCGAAGGCGCCGAGAATCTGTCCGAGCAGCCGGCGCCCCTGCTTCAAGAAGCCGCGGTCGTAGAGCGGTCGGCCGCAGCACAGGTTCGCCCGCGGCACCTCGACCGTGTACCCGGCCGCCTGCAGAACCCGCAAAGCCGCCAGTCCCTGCGACGGAACGAACTCTTCGGTGAAAGTGTCCGCGAAGAGGACGACCCGGACCTCGGCGCCGCGCGCCCCGCCGAGGTCCGGCGTCTCCGGTGGAAGCCCCGACCGGAACGTCCCCGCGGCGAGCTTCGGCAGCCTGCGGTGCGAGTCCACGCCCGCCACCAGCTTTGCCAGCCCGGCGATCCCCGGCACCGTTCCCACCGCGTTCGCCAGGCCCGGGGCGATCTGGGCGAGATGCGCCCACCAGTGGATGAGGCCCATGGAGTATGCGGCGCGCGGCCGCAGGCGGTGAGAGTAGTGGTGAGCCATGAACTCGGACTTGTACGTGGCGATGTCCACCCCGACCGGGCAGTCGTTCTTGCAGCTCTTGCAGGCGATGCACAGGTCCAGGGCGTCGCGCACCGCCTCGCTGCGCCACAGGTCCGGAAGCGCCTCGCCCTCGAGCATCTCCCACAGGAGGCGGGCCCGGCCGCGGGTGGAGTGGCGTTCCTCGCGCGTGGCCTGGAACGTCGGGCACATGGCCCCGCCCGACTCGCGACGGCATTTGCCCACGCCCACGCACCGAGCCAGGGCTCGGGCCAGTGAGCCGCCGTCGGCCGGGAAGCCGTATGTGGTGCGCGGATCGGCAAGCGGCAACGCCGGCCGGAGGTTCGAGTCCAGCGGTAGCGGGTCAACGACCTTGCCCGGGTTCATGCGGTTGGCCGGATCCCAGATCGACTTGAACTCGCCGAACGCGGCCACCAGCTCCGGCCCGAACATGCGCGGCAGCAGCTCGGCTCGCGCCTGGCCGTCGCCGTGCTCGCCGGAGAGCGAACCGCCATGACGGACGGCCAGGTCGGCCGCCTGCTCGACGAATGAGCGGAACGCGCGCAGCCCCTGTGGCGTCCGGAAGTCGAACTCGTTGCGGAGGTGCAGGCAGCCGTCGCCGAAATGGCCGTAGAAGGTCCGCTCGAAGCCGAAACCGGCGATCAGCGCATCCAGCTCGCGCATGTACGCGCCCAGGCGCTCGGGCGGGACGGCCGAGTCCTCCCAGCCGGGGTAGGTCGACGGCTTGCCCGGGACGACCGCGGTTGCGCCCACCGCCGACTCGCGCAGAGCCCACATCGCCTGCTGCCTGGCCCCGTCGACCACCACGCGCCAGCGGCCGCGTCCCAGCCGTTCGGCCGCCTGACGGGCCTTCGCTTCGGCCTCCCGCGGCGTCTCGCCGCCATACTCGACCAGCAGCCAGCCGCAGCCCTTCGGCAGGCCGCCGATCGCCGGCAGGTTCAGTCCCTTGCGCCGGCAGGCCTCGACCAGGTGATCGTCGAACCCCTCCAGACCGATCGGGCCTGAGGTCATGACCTCGGGGGCTCGATCGGCCGCCGCGAAGACATCGTCGAAGCCAAGCACCAGCAGGGCCCGGCCGGGCGGGCTGGGCACGAGCCGAAGCGCCGCCTCCAGGATCGTGACGCACGTGCCCTCGGTGCCGACGAGCGCGCGGGCAACGTCGAAGCCGTTCTCCGGCAGCAGCGCCGGCAGCGCGAAGCCGGAGACCAGCCGCGGCAGCTTCGGGTAGCGCCCGCGGATCAGCTTCTCGTGTCTATCCCGGAGAGAGCGGAGGGAGCGATAGACGTCGCCCCGCGGGCCGGTCTCCGAGCAGAGCCGTGCCAGCTCGCCGTCCGCCGTCCGGCCGACCGTCAGACGCAGCCCGTCGTAGGTGAGCACGTCCAGCGACTCGACGTTGTCGCTCGTGCGGCCGGCCATGATCGAATGGACGCCGCAGGAGTCGTTGCCCAGCATCCCGCCCAGGGTGCAGCGATCGTGCGTGGCCGGGTCGGGCCCGAATGTCAGGCCGTGGCGTTCGGCGGCGGCGCGGAGGTCGTCCAGGATCACGCCCGGCTGCACGCGGGCGATCCGCCGCTCCGGGTCCAGCTCCAGTATCCGGTTCAGGTGCGGCGAGACATCGATCACCACGGCGTGGTTGGTCGCCTGGCCCGCCAGGCTGGTGCCGCCGCCACGGAGCGTGACCGGAGCATCGTGATCGCGGCAGACGCGGATGGCCTGCTCGAGGTCCTCGGTGTCGAGTGGCCGTACGACGCCGATCGGGAGCTGGCGGTAGTTGGACGAATCGGTCGCGTAGAGGGCCCGGTCGCCGGCCGAGAACTGGACCTCGCCGCGCACACGGGCGCGCAGGTCGGCGGCGAGGAATCCGCGCCCGACCTTCGCAGCGGCGTCGTTGGGGCCTGAGACTCGAGCTGACACTACGAGCGGAGCATACCGGCTCCCCCTCGGGGCCGGCCGCACCCTGTGCTACGATCGCCGCCTTCACGGCGTTGACCGAGAGGAGTAGCGCCGCCAGCCGGCGAGCAGAGAGCGGGGCCCGCGCCCCCGGTAGGCAGGGCGCGAGGCTGAGAGCCCCGCAGTCGGCACGGCGCGAACGTAGCTCGCGAGCGGTGCGGGAGGCGCCCGATAGCGCGCCGAGAGGGCGACGCCACACGTGGCGGCCGGGATGACCGGGCGCCGGGCGACGCCGAACCAGCAGGTGGTACCACGACCCGTTCGTCCGCTGGACGAGCGGGTCGCTTGATTGATGGAGCGTTTATGACCGGCACGGCGAAGACGCGGAAACCCGGGGCGAGAGGCGCGAGCTTGGGCGGGGAGCCGGACCTGGCCAGGGCCTACCGCCCGCAGGAAGTCGAAGGCGCCATCTACCAGAGGTGGATCGACGCCGACGTCTTTAGCCCCGACGGGGCGGGCTCGCGCGCGGACTGGAGCAAGCAGCCCTTCGTCATAATCCAGCCCCCGCCCAACGTGACCGGCTCGCTGCACCTGGGCCATGCGCAGCGCTCCACGGTCGAAGATCTCATGACCAGGCACGCCCGAATGCAGGGCCGGCCGGCACTCTTCCTGCCCGGCCTGGATCACGCCTCGATCGCCGCGCAGTACGTCCTCGACAAGATCCTCGCGAAGAAGCACCAGACCCGCCAGTCGCTGGGTCGCGAGAAGTACCTCGAGGCGATGTGGGAGTTCGTACGCGAGACTCGCGAGACGATCCTGAGCCAGCAGCGCCGCGTCGGCGCCTCGCTGGACATGAGCCGCCTCCGATTCACCATGGACGAGGTCTCGGCGCGGGCCGTGCGCGAGGCGTTTACGCGCCTGTATCGCGAAGGCCTGGCCTACCGCACCGAAGCCCTGATCCACTGGTGTCCCGGCTGCCGGACCAGCCTCTCGGACCTGGAGGTGATCCCGAAGGAGACCACGGGCAGCCTCTGGACCATGCGCTACCACCTGGTCGACGAGAAGACGGGCGCGCCGGACCCCGGTGCCTGGATCGCCGTCGCGACCACGCGCCCGGAGACGCTGCTCGGCGACACCGCCGTGGCCGTGAACCCCGGGGATCCGCGCTACGGCGCGCTAGTCGGCCGCACGGCGATGATCCCGTTCGTGGATCGGCCGGTGCCGATCATCGCCGACCCGGTCGTGGATCGCGCCTTCGGGACGGGCGCGGTCAAGATCACGCCTGCCCACGATCAGGACGACTACGAGACCGGCAAGCGCCATGGCCTGTCGATGATCACCGTGCTGGACGACGCGGCCCGCATCAACGAGAACGGGGCCCAGTTCGCCGGCCTTGACCGCCACGAAGCCCGCCGCCAGATAGTGGAGGCTCTGCAGGCCCGGGGCGATCTCGAATCAGTCAAGCCGCACGAGATGATGCTGGGCCGGTGCCAGCGCTCGGACGACGTCGTAGAGCCGCGCCTCAAGACCCAGTGGTTCGTTCGCGTTACGCCCCTCGCCGCCGCCGCCCTGGAGGCGACTCGCTCCGGCAGGACCCAGATCCTGCCCGAGCGCTTCGTGAAGGTCTGGGAACACTGGATGACCGAGATGCGCGACTGGAACGTCAGCCGCCAGCTGTGGTGGGGGCACCGCATCCCGGCCTGGTACTGCCCGGACGGCCATGCCACGGTGACCGTGGATCCAGCCGGCCCCACGGCCTGCGAGGTGTGCTCGCGTCCCGCGGCCGAGCTCCGCCAGGATGACGACATCTTCGACACCTGGTTCAGCTCCGGCCTGTGGCCGTTCTCGACCCTGGGCTGGCCGGAGAAGACGCGCGACTTCGATCGCTTCTATCCGGGCTCGGTCATGGAAACCGCCTACGACATCATCTTCTTCTGGGTCGCCCGGATGATGATGCTGGGCATCCATCTGACCGGCGAGGAGCCCTTCCACACCGTCTATCTGTCGGGTCTGATCCGCGACCCGTATGGCCAGAAGATGTCCAAGACGAAGGGCAACTCGGTCGATCCGCTCGAGACGATCGAGGAGGTGGGCGCGGACGCCCTGCGGTTCGCCCTGGTGAACGGCACCGCTCCCGGCAACGATTCCCGTCTGGGTGCCGAGAAGCTGGAGAACTCACGCAACTTCGCCAACAAGCTCTGGAACGTGGCGCGGTTCGTGCTCGGGGCGCGGCCACCGTCCATACCGGCCGGCGCTCCGCGCGAGCTGCCCGATCGCGATCGCGTCGGTCCGGCCGACCGGTGGATCCTGTCCCGGGCGGCGGTCACGATCTCGGACGTGGACGCGGCCCTGGCGCAGTACGCCTTTGGCGACGCCAGCCAGATCCTGTACGAGGCGATCTGGAACGAGTACTGCGACTGGGCGGTGGAGCTGGCCAAGATCAGGCTGACCGACGAGCGCCTGGGTGTCGACGAGCGCGAGGCCACCTGGTGGACCCTCGTCGACGTGCTCGACACGTACCTGCGTCTGCTGCACCCGATCATGCCGTTCATCACGGAAGCGATCTGGGCGCGCCTGCCCCACGTCGCCGGCGATCCGGAGCTGCTCATCGTGGCCGACTGGCCCACGACCGCTCCGCTCGCCGCGGACGCCGCGGCCGAGCGGGAGGTGGCGGCAATCCTGGAGCTGGTCCGGGCCGTCAGGAACGCGCGCTCGGAGGCTCGCATCGAGCCCGCGGCGTGGCTGCCCGTGGATGTGTTCGTGCCCGAGTCGCTCGGGGCCGCATTCGAGTCGCTCAGCCCGGCGATCGAACGGCTCTCTCGGGCGCGACCGCTCTCCAGGAATCTGAGCCCTGACCCGATTCGGCGGGGAGTCAAGGGCGGCCTCTCGGTCGTCGCGGGCGACATCGAGGCGGTCGTCCGTCCCGCCGCGCAGGATGGCGCCCAGGAGGCCCGCGATCGCGCCCGCCTCGAACGTGAGCTGGCCGAGGCCGAAGGGATGCTCGCCGCCGCCAGGGCCCGCCTCGCCAACGAGGCCTTCGTCTCGAAAGCGCCGCCGTCGGTTGTCGCCGGCGCACGGGCACGTGCCGCCGAGCTGGAGGAGCTGGTCGAACGCCTCGGTGGGCGGGTCCGCCAGATAGGGCCGGCCGGACGTCCCACTCCGACCGTGAGTCGATCGGCGGCGACCCGACGCGAGCGTACCGGGGTATAAGACGCGTCGTCGCTGCTAGGATACGCATAGGCTCGTCATCAGCGTCGAGGAGGGATCGTGCGGCTCTTCCGCAAGGCCCGCGGCTCGGGTCAGGCAAAAGTGACGACTCCGGAGCCTCCGTTCCAAGAGGTCGGCTCGGAGGAGTTCTCGCTGAAGCTCTCGTATTCGGCGAGGAGCTCCGAAGGCGTGCGCCTCAAGGCCGGCGAGGGCATGGTCGCGCGGCTGGCCAGCATGCTCGACGGCTACGTCACGGGTGAGTCCGAACTCGTTGAGCCGCTCCCGGTGGCCATGAGTACCGCCACGCCGTATATAGCCCGCCTCCCGGGCAGCGCCCAGTGGCTCCAGTATCACCATCAGCGCAGCCCGGTGACGCGCCACGCTCTGGTCGTCCTCGAGCTGGTGGACGCGATCGACATGGTCTACGAGACGCTGGTCTGCGGCCTGCTCGATGGCGAGACGGACACCATGGGCTACCCCGAGTACAACGCCATCATCGGCGGTGTGGTCTCGCACTGGGATGATGTCACCGGCGACATGCTCGTCAGGGCCGTAGTGGGATGGGGCGGAAAGGGCGTTCGCGGCGACACCGACCGCAATGCGGCGCGCCTGGTGGCCGGCCTGTTCGAAAACGTGAGAGCGGACAGCCAGGCCATCGGGACGGTTTCTCTCGAGCGACCGATTCAGGGTACGGGCACGGGCGGACCGGTCTGCGCCCATTGCGGGTTCCACGCCAGCCACGAACGGGCCTTCTACTGCCCCAAATGCGGCATGCGGATGCAGCGGGGCTGACAGGAGCGCCGGGAGGCCACGTGCCGTTCTACGACTACATCTGCTCGAACTGCGGCTACGAGACGGAGGTCGTGCACGCCCTCCACGGACATGGTCCGGCCGCGTGCCCCAGGTGCCACGGCAAGATGAGGAAGTCCATCTCGGCGCCGGCGGTGCACTACAAGGGAACCGGCTGGGCTCGCCAAGAGCGGAGGGGCGGACCAGGCCGAGTCGCGGCGAACGAACCCAAGTCGAGCTCGACCGAGGGCTCCACGCCGTCCGCCGAAGCGACTTCGGGCGGGTCTTCGTCCAAGGACCCGGACTGACGATGCCCAGGCCTCCGTCCGACTGGATCTCCCTATCGGAGGCGGCCGACCTTCTCGCCTCCTCGAACGTGAAGTTCACTCCCGGCACGATCGGCCGGTGGGCCAGGTTGGGCCAGCTGCAGAGCATCAAGCTCGGCAACCGCCGTTTCGTGCGCAGAGCGCAGGTCCGCTCGCTTCTGCGGCCTCATGGCTCGGTTCACGGAGACGACCTCCAGCCCAGCCTGTTCGAGCATCTGGACGACTGAGCCGGGTGCCGTGGAGGGCCGGAGGTGCGCGGCTGGGGCCAGTGAGTGCCCCGACTGCTACCGATCCCGGCCGTAGCCCGGAGTAGAGCGTCGACCCCGGGCTTGGGTCAGGCTTGCTTGGTGCCGCAGCGGCGACAGAAGCGGGCCTGGGTCGAGACCGGCAGGGCGCAGCGGTGGCAGACGCGGACTGAGCCGCGGTTGAGGACCTCCTGCGACGACTGGGCCCACATCTCCGCCACGACCGGGGGCAGCGCCTCCTTGGCCACCACGGCGGCGGGCACGGGCGGAGTGTCCGGGCCGGGCCACGGTGCGCCTCGGGTATCGCGTGCCGGCCAGCTGGCCCCGAGCGGCGGCCAGGGCGCGGGTTCCTGCCGTTCCTGTGAGGAGGGAGCAGCCGCGACGGGCAGAGCAGGGTTCCGAGTGGCCGGCGCCGGGGCCAGGGTGCGCTGAGCCTCGTCGACCTCACGATCGACGACTGGCCGGTCCGGGGCGGCGAGGTCGTGCGAGGCCGCGATGTCGTCGGTTGCCGGACGGATCTCGAAGGGCATTCCCTGCCCGGCCGTGGCTGGAACGGGCCCCTCGGCAGGGATCGGAGCTGCCGGCGGCGCGGGCGGCAGCGGTGCGGCCGGCAGCGTTTCGGGCGGCGCGGCGGCGAAGGTCGAGTCGATCGGCGCGGCCGCCTGCTCTGCCACACCCGGCGACCCGTCTGACAACCACTCGTAGGGCTCGATCTGGCGCTCCGACCAGGGCGTCGGCCGGGGCCAGGGATCGCCGGCGGGCTGGCCGAGGCGCGACGCGCGCTGGAGACCGCGGGCTGGAGAGTCCACGTCACCGTGCTGCCCGAGGCGGCCGAGCAGGCGAGCGATGGCCGGCCCCTGCTCGCGGGCTTGGGCCGGATGCGGCGGCGCCATGCCCGTATCTTCAAGCGGGGTGCCTTGCTCGTCGGTCGCGGCCGTCTCGCCGCCGGCTGCCGGCTCGGACTGATCGTCAGCGGACGTGACAGCTGGCTCGCCGAGCCTCGTGGGCTCGCCGGCCACGTTACTCCCCGTGACCCAGGGTTCGACCTCGGGCACCTCGGGAAGGGTCCGCCGCTCGATAGGCCCGGCGACCGCGGGGGCGTCTTTGACCGCCTCTTCGGCTGCGAGTCGAGCCTGGACGAGGGCCAGCTCTTCCGGCGTAAGGGTCATCTCCGGGGCGATCTGGTCGGGCGCGGTCAACGGACTCCAGGCCGGCTGTTCTCCCGGCTCGCCGGTTGGTTCGTCGTGCCCGTACTTGCCGTTGCCGTCTGCTATGACGGCGGGAGGGAGTATCTGGAGATCTTGCGAGGGCCACGCGGCGAGGGCTGGGGAGGGGTTCACACGGGCCCCGCCGTCGACGCCGAGAATCTCGGGGAACAAGGCCCAATCGTTGTCGCCGCGGGCCACCGGGGTCCGAACGATCAGGTGATCCTCGGGCGCCACCGGCTCGAACCCCGGCTCAGGCGCGCACGTCAGACAAGCCCCCTGACGCTCGTTCCAGCAGCTCGAGCAGGCGTACTGGCGGCATGTCATGCAGAAGTTGAACGCGCGGTGGAACGCCTCCGCCGCCCGGGTCGCGTCTTCGTGCTCGTTGTCATGGCGCGCCAGGGTCATGGCGTCGTTGATCGACTGCCCATCGGTGAGCACGAAGTTCTTGAGTCCCTTGGCCAGAACCCGCGCTCCGCTCAACGACAGGGTCTTGGCCGCGCTCGCTCGGAACACGTAGCGGGTGCCACACCGCTCGCAGTACGAGTCGGTTTCGTCGGGCATTGAAACTCCGTAATCCTGCAGGTGCCGCCGGGCGTCGCCGGGCACAACGCTCGTCTCGGAGCCTACGCCGATCTCGACTCTTGGGGAGCATGCCCGCTCGTACTTCCGGACGGGGTCCGAAGGTCCCGTGGACCGGGAGGTTTGCCGCAAGGAATCGATCGTGGCGGGCTGACTCTGAGGAACCGGAGAGGGACCGGCGTCGTCGGAGGCATGGACGCGCTTTCGATCGAACGCGGCCCTCCGGTCGGCTCTCGCCGCGGTACGGAGGGTTGCGGGAAGGACCGGCGCGTCATCTCGGCGTACTATTTGGCGGCCTTTCCGCCCGTCCCGGCCGAGAAGGCGTCGAGACCCAAGAGGCTCTGCGAGTCGCTCGCGGGTCACCATCCGCCTCGCGTCCTGAAGAGAGAGTCATGACCAGCATCCAAGAGACCGGCGAGAAGGTAGCGGCGAACGTCGAGCGCGTGATCATCGGCAAGCGCCAGGAGGTTCGCCTCACTCTGGTCGCGCTTCTGTGCCGCGGCCACCTTCTCATCGAAGACGTGCCAGGCACGGGCAAGACCATGCTCGCGAAGGCGACCGCTCGCAGCCTCGGCTGCACCTTCAGGCGAATCCAGTTCACGCCGGACCTGCTGCCGTCGGACGTGACCGGCCTGTCGATCTACAACCAGAAGACGCAGGAGTTCGAGTTCCGACCGGGCCCCATCATGGCCCAGGTCGTGCTCGCCGACGAGATAAACCGGGCCACGCCCAAGACCCAGTCGGCGTTGCTGGAGTGCATGGAAGAGCGCCAGGCCACGATCGACGGGACGTCATACAAGATGCCGGATCCCTTCCTGGTGATCGCCACGCAGAACCCGATCGAGTACGAAGGAACGTTCGCTCTGCCTGAGGCGCAGCTCGACCGCTTCATGCTGAGGATCCGCCTGGGTTACCCGAGCCCGGCCGATGAGCAGACCATCATGGATCAACAGAAGATTACCCATCCGCTCGACGACCTGAAGGAAGTCCTGAGTCTCGAGGAGCTGCGCGCTTTGCAGGCCGCCGTTCGTGAGGTCTACGTCGATCCGGCCGTGGCGGACTACATCGTGCGGCTCGTCAACGCCACGCGGACCCATCCCGACGTCTACCTGGGCGCATCGCCGCGCGGATCGCTGGCCCTGTACCGAGCGGGGCAGGCGCTGGCGGCACTGGCCGGCCGGGATTACGTGATCCCGGACGACGTCAAAGTCCTGGCGGAGGCGGCGCTCGCCCATCGCCTGATCATCAAGACGAGTTCGTCCATGCACGACATCGACCCTCGCCAGGTGGTGGCCGAGCTACTCAACACGGTGCCCGTGGACGAGACGCGAGTTGCCGGCTCTGAACGACGCGGCCCAGCGGAAGACCTGCCCGCCCGAGCCGCGGCCGCCAAGCGCCGCGCCACCGGCAGCCCGGCGCGCTGACAGGCCGGGGGCTTCCACTCGTGGTCCGGCGGCTCCAGTTCCTGGTCGTGACGGTCGTCCTCCTGGTCGCGGCCTTTTCGACCGGTCTGTCCCTCTTCTTCTACGTGGTCTACGTCGGTCTGCTCGCGATCGGAGGGAGCTACGTCCTGACCAGATTCGGTCTGGCGGACCTGGAGGCAGGGTATCGGGTCGATCACCGCCAGGGTCACGTCGGCGACGATATGCGGACGACTTACAGCATCTCGAACGCGAGCCGTCTGCCGAAGCCCTGGCTGCAGGTCTACAACCCCACCGACCTGCCCGTTCCGCTGCCCGGGCGAGCTCTCGGGCTGCGTTCGTGGGCGCAACGGTCATGGATCGCGATCGTGCCCCTGACAAGACGCGGTACCTACCGGATCGAGCCGATGGTCGTTCGCACCGGCGATCCCTTCGGGTTCTTCGAGGCCGCGGCCACGGTCGGCCGGGCCACGGCGGTCACGGTCTTTCCGCGGGTAGTCCCGCTGCCGCGGTGGCGGCTGCCGAACGCGAATCTGGAGGGCAGCCACTCGGCTCCGGAACGAACCCTCCAGACGACGCCGCTCGCGACCACCGTCCGGCCCTATGCCCCCGGTGACAGCTTCAACCGCATCCACTGGCGGACCACAGCGCGACTGGGAGAGATCCAGGTCAAGGAGTTCGACCTTGAACAGACGGCCGATGTCTGGCTGTTCGTCGACCTGGAAGCCTCCCCGCATCGAGGCGAGGGTGACATGTCGACGGTCGAGGAAGCGATGCGCATCGCGGCCTCGATCGCCCATGACGCGATCCTGGAGAACCGCGCCGTCGGCCTGACCACGAGTGGCCACCGCCTCGTCTCGATCCCCGCCGACCGAGGCCCCAGGCAGCGTCAGAAGATCATGCAGCTGCTTGCCGCCGTGGAGGGCGATGGCACGACTCCGCTGGCCGAGGTTCTGCTGACGGGCTTGCCGAGGCTCCGGCGCGGCATGACGGCCGTTGTCGTGACGCCGTCGAGGGAGCGCCGGTGGGTCCGAGCTCTCAGCACCCTGCGCGGACGTGGCGTCGCGGCGGCCGTCGTCGCCCTCGACGCCGCCAGCTATGAAGCCGCCGGTCGTCCGCGCCCCCAGGGCGGGGACGGAGAAGGCGACCTGGCCGCGCAGGAGCAGCGAGCTCTCCGGTTCGCGCTGGCCGAATACGACCTGAGGGCATACCAGGTTAGAGCCGGCGACAATCTCGGGGCGGTGCTCGCATGACGGCTGGGTGGCTTTGACATGGCGACAGCAGGCTCGCTCCCGCGCAATCGGCCCGAAGTCTTCCAGATGATGGGCGCGGAGATTGGACCCGACGAGGGTGGCGTCATCGAGCGGCTGCGGGATCGGATGCGCCCCGACGAAGGCTGGGCCAGCCTGGCACTCGTCCTGATACTGACGGGGACGATGGCCTGGTCCATCGCCGATGCCCGCTGGATCCTGGGCCGCGATCCGCTTACCAGCTTCCTCATCTGGATCGCCCTGGCGGGTGCGCTGTGGGGCTACCTGAGCGCCCGCTGGGGCGTCCCGCCCTGGTTCGCTCATGCTCTCGGCTGCACCATCGGAGCCTTCGTGATCATCGAGGCCGTTGGGTCGGTGATCCCCGGTTCCGAGCCGACTCCGGGCGGCTGGTTCCAGGCGACCGCCAGCTCCGTGACCCAGGCTTACCTCGACCTGACCTGGCGCCATCAGACTTCGACGCTGCAGGTCGGTCACTTCTGTCTCATCCTCGGCATCCTCGTCTGGGGCACGGCCCAGGCGGCCTCGTACGACGTCTTCGGCTACCACCGCGCCGTCAACGGCGTCCTGCTGCTGGCCGTGGCGTTGATCGCCAACATGTCCCTGACCCTTCAAGACCAGTTCCCGGCACTCGTGCTCTTCAGCGCGGCCGGACTCGCTCTTCTGCTGCTGGCCCATGTGGCCGACGAGCGCTCGAGCTGGTTGCGCCACCGGATCTGGCACGGACGGGACTTCCGGGCGCCCCATCTCCAGGGCGGCCTCGCCTTCGCCTCCGTGGCGGTCTGCGGTGCGCTCGTCCTGACGACGGTCGCCAGCTCCGCGCCGCTGGCCGGCCCGTTGCGGGACTTCGGCAGCAACTTCACGGACGCCACCAGCTGGTTGAGCGGCTATCTCCCCAACGGCGGCGCGAGCCGAATCCAGCCCAATGCCGATTTCGGTAGCACGGCGCCGGTCAACTTCTCGTTCCACTCCAACGCCAACAAGGTCTTCACGGTCCGAGCCGCGAGCGGCTCGGTAGGTTTCCACTGGCGCTTGGTCGCCTACGACACGTTCCAGACCACGGGCTGGTCCGTCGGGCCGTCGAGCCAGGATCAGGTGATCGCCGGAGGCACGCTCGACGCCGGAACGCTCGATCTGGTGAACTCGAACACGCCCGGACGCACGCCGGTGACGTACCTAGTCCACGTCCAGGACTCGTCCCTCAAGAAACTGGTCGCGGCCAACGAACCAGACACGGTGAACGCGAGCACTCGACGCACCGTTATCGCCACCGGGTTGTCGAGCGCGAACGTTGCCTGGCTGAACGTCGACGCGACCGACTACTCAGTGTCCGCCAACGTCCCCGAGACCGATCCGCTTGGGACCGGCCTGACCGAGTGGCGCCTTCGCCACGCCGGAGTCGACTACCCGGCGGGGCTGCTGGCCCGATTCACGCAGGGTGCCAGTCTCGTCGGCCCGAGCGGCCGGGATCTGCTATCCCAGATCTCCAGGTGGGCGCACTCCCAGGGCAACGCCTTCGACAACGAATACGACGTGGCCAAGGCGATCCAGAGCTACCTGCTCTCCGACCGGTTCACCTACACCCCCGATATCACGGTCGAGGGGCCCCTCTGTGCCGGACTCTCCACCGTGGACTGCTTCGCCCTCATCAAGAGGGGGTTCTGCGAGCAGTACGCGACGACCATGACGATGCTGATGCGCATGGCGGGCTACCCGGCTCGCTACGTGCTCGGGTATCTGCCCGGCGCCATAGATCCGAACACGCTCGTACAGCAGGTCACGAACCAGCAGAAGCATGCCTGGGTCGAGGTCTACTTCCCATCCTACGGGTGGATCCCGTTCGATCCCACCGGCAGGGTAGGGCAGCCAACGGTTCTGCCGCCCGGTGTGGCGGTTTCGCCAACGCCGTCGGCCATCTCGAGTCTCAACCCCGAAGGCTCGGGCGGCGACGTCCGGCCCAGCCGCGGCACGGGCGGCGGCGGCCAGGGCGCCGGCTCGTCGAGCGGCGACAACGGGCCCGCCGCCCTTCTGGTTTCCGCCCTTCTGGTGGGCACCATTCTTCTCGCGATCTTCGTCCTGTGGTGGCGACGGCCCAGGCGGCTGGAGAAGCCGGATACCGTCTATCAGAACGTGGTGAAGCTGGCCAGCCGGCTGGGCTACCGGCCGCGGCCGACGCAGACCGTGTACGAGTACACGAGCATGCTGGCAGAGGTCGTGCCCAAAGCACGCGTCCCGCTGGGTGTCGTAGCCACGGCCGCCGTGGAAGTGACGTACGGAAGGCGCGAGCTCGGCACCGAGGGGCTCGTTTCCCTGACGGCCGCCCATCGGCTTGTGCGGCAGGCCCTGCTCCGCCTGGCCTTCAGGTTGCCACGACTTCGCGGGCGAAAGCCTCGATCCGGGGGTTCGGGCGCGACGGGCAGAGGCGTGGCAGGCGACCGCCGCTGATCCAGCGTGCTCCCGTCAGGCGAGGTGGGCCCGGGTCAACGGCAGCGTCCGCTCGATGGGCTCGGTCACAGGGGCTCAAGCCGGCTCAGAGAGCTCCGCTGGCGTCGCGATCCGCCGCTTCGGCGGCGATTCGTTCGGCGTCCCGGCCCAGGTGCGAGTCCAGGTTGAGGGCCCGCAGGACGGCCCGGCCGGCTCGTATCTCCACGACCGTCATGGCTGCCAGGCCGAAGTCGAAGTTCCAGAAATGCTCCAGCGGCAGCCCCAGCAGCAGGCAGGTCACGACCCTGAAGACGCCGCCGTGGCCTACCAGCAGGGTCCAACGGCGCCGGTCGGGCGACTCGTCTCCGTAGCCCAGGACCTGGTGGCGGTCGAGAGTGCCGCGCTCACCGCCGTCCGCAAGCTCGCCCAGCAGCCCGGTCAGGGCCCCCTGGGCGCGGGTCGACACCTCATCCAGGCTCTCGCCGCCGGGAGCGTGGACGCGCGTCGGCCAGCGTCGCCACGCGGCCAGCGAGTCTCCGAACCGAGCGCTGATCTCCGAGTCAGTGAGCCCTTCCCATTCGCCCTGGGCTATCTCCGACAGACCCGGCTCGGGGCGGAGTGGGGGAGCGGCACGGCCTGCCGCGGCCATGGCGTCGGCCACGTACTCGGCCGTTCGCCGCGCCCGGCCGAGAGGGGAGTGGACGATTGCGAGGGGTGCCGTGTCGGGAATGGGCAGGGGTGGGTGACCGTGAGGGTGCGCCAGGCGGCGCCCCGCCAGACGAGCCTGCAGTTCCCCGGCTTTGCTCAGGGGCGCCTCCATCCGACCCTGGAAGCGCTTCTCGACGATGAACTCGGTCTCGCCGTGGAGTAGCAGGACGAGGACGGCGTCCAGGCCATCCGGAATGAGCGGAACGGCCCCGGAGGGCCGGGTCTCCCCGGCGCGAGGCCGCTTCGCGTCCCGCAGAGAGAGATTCAACGATCGGTGACGGCGCGGATGACCCACACGTCCAGAACCGCGGGGCTATTCCGGATCGCCGTCGCGACTGCGTCGGGGACCTCGTCGTCGACGGCGAGCAGCATCAGGGCGTCTTGACGCGGCGCCGTTCGCGCCAGGTGCATCGAGCTGATGTTCACGTCCGCCTCGCCGAGCATGAGACCGATGCGGCCCATGGTGCCAGGCCTGTCCAGATGGCGCGTCACGAGCATCAGCGGTGACGGCGCCATGTCGAGCCAGTTGTCGTCGATCCGGACCAGGCGCAGCTCGCCGTTGGCGATCGTGCCCGCCACGACGGCCTTGCCCGTGTCGCCCTCCAGGGTGAGCGTCACGAGCGAGGCGAAGGTCCCGGCGTCCGAGGTCTTGCGCTCGTTCACCGTCAGGCCCCGGTTCCTGGCCAGGAATCCCGCGTTGATGAGGTTGACCCGCTCGGTCGTGGCGTTCTCGAGGACGCCCCGCAGAGCGGCCGCGGTCAGCTGGGAGGCGTCGTGGTCGGCCAGATCGCCGGCGACGTCCACGGTGAGGGTCTTGACCGCGTTCCGGAAGTACTGGGCGGCGATCCGGCCGAGAGTCACGGTGAGCGGCAGGTAGGGAGCGATCGCCCGGGCCGTTTCCGGAGTCAGGAGTGGGGCGTTGACGGCGTACCGGGCGGAGCGGCCGGCCAGCACGTCGATGACCTGCTCGCAGGCTTCTTCGGCCACCCGGAGCTGGGCCTCGGCCGTGAGAGCGCCCAGGTGGGGAGTGAGGACCGTGTTGGGCGCCGTCAGTATCGGCGAGTCGACCGGCGGTTCGGGATCATAGACGTCGAAGGCGGCGCCGGCCAGCTTGCCGTCGGTCAGGGCCTGGGCTACGGCCGCTTCGTTGTAGACGCCGCCGCGGGCGACGTTCACGAGCATCACGCCGGGCTTCAGGCGGGCGATCTGCTCGGCCCCGATGATGTCCCGGGTCGCCTTGTTGAGCGGCACGTGGACGGTGATGACGTCGGACTGCTCGATGATCGCGTCGAGGTCGACCAGGGTCACGCCGTGCAGGGCGGCCTGCTCGGCAGTCACGAACGGGTCGTAGCCGATGACGGTCATCTCCAGGCCACGGGCCCGGTCGGCTACGGCCTGGCCGATCTTCCCCAGGCCGATGATGCCCAGGGTGCGACCGCGCAGCTCGACGCCGGCGTAGTTGTTGCGCTTCCACTCGCCCCGGCGCATCGACGCGTCGGCGGCGGCGGTCTTGCGGGCCAGAGCCAGCATCAGGGCGATCGTCTGCTCGGCAGCCGAGACGGTGTTGCCGGTCGGGGCGTTGACGACGACGACGCCGGCCCTGGTGGCGGCCTCGAGGTCGACGTTGTCGACTCCGACCCCGGCCCGGCCGATGACGACCAGGCGCGTGGCGTGGGCCAGGATCTCGGCCGTGACCTTGACCTGGCTGCGGACCAGCAGGGCGTCGTACTCGCCGACGATGGCGGCGAGCTCCTCAGGCGAGAGGCCGATCTTCTCGTCGACTTCATGGTGGGCTCGCAGTATCTCGAGGCCCTGCTTGGCCAGGGGCTCGGCAACGAGGATCTTCACGTCAAGCTCCTTAGTTGGTCAGGCCGAGGGCCTGCAGCGCGGCGACCTGGGCGGCTTCGACGGCAGCGCCCGGTTTCATCGGCCGGTCGAGTTCTATGAGGGTCTGCTCGAGGACCGCCATTGCGTTGAGGATGGCCGGGACGGTGACGTGACCCAGGTGCCCGATCCTGAAGATCCTGCCCTTCAGGGCGCCCTGACCGCCGGCGACCACGAGGCCGAGCTTGCGGAGCTTGCCGTTGAAGGCCTTCCAGTCGAGATCCTCTGGAATCCACGCCCCGGTGACCGTGTCGGACGCGTAGGCGGGATCGGCCAGGAGTTTGAAGCCTAGCGTCTGGAGACCCGCGCGCACGGCGGCGCCGACGGCGGCATGGCGCTTCCAGATCTCGGGCAGCGTCTCCTGCTCCATCATCTCCAGGGCCACGTCGAGCTGGAACATCACCGCCACGGCAGGCGTCCAGGGAGTCTGGCCGGACTCGGCGCTGGCCTTGTGGGCGGCCAGGTCGAAGTAGAACTTCGGCATCCTCGCAACAGCCGCCGCCTCCCACGCTCGCGGCGACACTGCCACGAAGGAGAGCCCGGGAGCGACCATCCACGCCTTCTGCGAGCCGCTGACGACCACGTCGAGACCCCAGGCGTCGGTCTCGAACGGAACCGCGCCGAGGCCGCTGATGGCATCGACCAGGATCAGGGCATCGGGCGCCGTGGACCTGACCACGGCCGCCAGCTCTTCGATCGGGTTGGTCACGGCCGTGGAGGTCTCGTTCTGGGTGAGGAGGACGGCCTTCCACGGTCCGCCGGCGGCAAGGGCTTCGCGAACGATGGCCGGCTCGGCTGCCTTGCCCCACTCGCTGGCGAGCTTGGTGACGTCCGCGCCGTAGACCGAGGCTATCTTCGCGAAGCGATCTCCGAACGCGCCGATGCTGACCGCCAGGACCTTGTCGCCGGGGGAGAGGAAGCTGACGATCGCCGACTCGAGCCCGCCCGTGCCGGCGGAAGTCACGATGAGAACGTCGTTGTCGGTCTTGTAGAAGGTCTTCAACCGGTCGATGACGCGGTTCTGCAGTGCGGCAAACTCGGGCCCGCGGTGGTTGACCATCTGGCGGGCCCCAGCTTCGCGAACCGCGTCCGGAAGTGACGTCGGGCCGGGGATGCGAAGGTTGGGCTCGAAGGGGTTCACGGTTCGACCTCTCTGCGATGTCGGGTTGTCGTGGAATGGTAACGGCGCGTGAATGATCGACAACTGTGATATATATGCCAGCATATGCAGAAGCGAACGACGATCCTCATCGACTCGGACCTGCTCGAGCGGCTCGATCGTTTCGCTGCCAGGAGCGGCACGACGAAGACCGCGGTCATCACCGCCTCGGTGGAGTCGTACCTGGAGTCGCACGACACGACGCCGGATCTGTCGTTCCTGGCCGTGGGGCGGAGCGATCACGGCAGGTTGTCTCTCGATGGACGGTCTATCTCGCGCCGAGAAGCGGGCCTTCGGCCCGGGCCGGACGAGGTCTGAGCCGTGGCCATACTGCTCGACTCGAGTGCCGTGCTCGCCGCAGCCGACCAGTCGGACCTGAATCATGGGGCGGCGCTGGCCTGGTTCGGCCGGGTCAATGAGCCGCTGATGATCGGGGCCCTGAGTCTGGCCGAACTCGATCTGCTGCTCCAGCGCGAGCTCGGCTTGCGGGCCACCTTCGCGCTCCTGGAGTCGATCGGCAGCGGGGCCGTCAAGGTCGTCGCCCCGACGACCGCAGATCTCGTCCGCGCCGCGGAGCTGATGCACGAGACGACCGAGTACAGGCCCCGCCTGACCGACGCCGTTCTCGTCGCCACCGCCGAGCGTCTGGGGGTGACGAGAGTGGCCGCGTTCGATCGACGGCCGATCGCCATCTTCAGGCCGCGTCACGTGCGCGCCCTAGATCTGGAGCCCTGACTTACCGCGTCGCCAGGCCGGCGCCTCGACTTGGACCGCGCAGCCCAGACGCCCCAGGAGTCGCGATGAACGGCCGCCAGGCTGGCAGCGGATCCTGGATGCCGATCTCGTTGCCTGGCCGGCTTCGGACGATGTGGAGGGAGATCCTGGGTCGGCCCAGCGCCCGGATTTGAAGCCGTTCGATTCCTCGGTTGGGGCGTTGAGCGCCGGGGACCTCGCGATACTCGTTCGAGTGGGCCCGATAGCGCTACGTCACGAGCCGGACCGGGGCTCTTCCGGGTAGGTTTCGGCCGCATCGGCGCGCTGCTCGTCAGCCAGCTCACGCAAGCTCTGCTGGCGGCGACGCATCGCCTCTGATCCGGCGGTCATCGGGTCGACGTCTGCCTGGCCCTCGATCGAGCGCTTGTGGCGCGGCGGCGCCTTTCGCGCGTCCCGGAGCCGCTCCAGCCGTTCCGCGATCCTGGCCTCCATGCCCTGGTCGCCGGGAAAGTAGTAACGGCGGCCGGCAAGCTTGTCGGGGAGGTACTGCTGCTCGACGTCATCGCCCTCGAAGTCGTGGGGGTACAGATACCTGCGCCTGCCCGACCCGCTCGAGCGCAGGTGCGCCGGGACACCCAGGGAGCCGTGGCGCAGGACGTCGTCCATGGCCGCGAAGTAGCCACGCCCGGCGGCGTTGCTCTTGGTCGTGACCGCCAGCATGACCGTGGCCTCGGCCAGGTTGTACTGGGCTTCGGGCAGGCCGACCCAATCGAGAGCCTGCGCGGCAGCCACGGCTACCTCCAGCGCCCGCGGATCGGCCAGGCCGATGTCCTCGGAAGCGGAGATGATCAGCCGCCGGGCGATGAAGCGGGGGTCTTCGCCGGCGGCGATCATTGCCGCCAGCCAGTACAGGGCCGCGTCCGGGTCGTTGCCTCGAATGCTCTTGATGAAGGCACTCACGGTGTCGTAGTGGCCGTCACCGGCTCGGTCGTAGGCCAAGACGCGCTGCTGCGCGGCGGCCTCGATATCGGCGAGGCGAGGCGCCACACATCCGGCAGCGTCGCGGATCCCCTCTGAATCGGCGATCGAGACGGCGCCCTCGAGGACGTTGAGGGCCTGTCGCGCGTCGCCGGCTGACAAGCCGACGAGGTGCTCGAAAGCATGGCCGGCCAGGGCAACCCCTCCCGCCGGGCCGAGCTCCCCCGCCAGTCCACGCTCCTCGTCCGCCACGGCCCGGCGCACGACGGCCGCCACCTGCTCATTGGTGAGTGGCTCAAGGCGATACACCCGCAGCCGCGACAGGAGCGGCGAGTTGACCTCGAAGTAGGGGTTCTCGGTCGTGGCACCGATGAGAGTGACCGTCCCGTCCTCGACGTGCGGCAGCAGCGCGTCCTGTTGAGCCTTGTTGAAGCGATGGATCTCGTCGATGAAGAGCACCGTCTGGCGTCCGTTGAGGCTGAGCCGGTCCCGGGCTTCGGCCACCAGCGCCCGTACTTCCGCTACGCCGCTCATCACCGCCGAGATGCTGACCAGCTGAGCGCCGGCGGCCTCCGCCAGGACCCGGGCCAGGCTGGTCTTGCCACTCCCCGGAGGCCCCCAGAACAGGAGCGAGCCGAGGCGACCGCGTTCGACAGAGCGGCGCAGCGTGCCACGCTCGCCGATGAGCTGCTCGTGGCCCACGACCTCGTCCAGAGATCGGGGGCGCATCCGGGCGGCGAGTGGCTGGCGTCCGGCGGGGGGAACGAAGGCCGGCTGTTGCTGTCCCGCGTCACCGGCCGGCTTGTGAGTAGTGCGGCGCGTTGCCATGGTCCGATGCTACAGGCTGTCTCGCCCGGTGGCATCGGCCCGGGCGCGGCCGGCCCGACCGGGGTCTCCGCCCTCTTGATGTCGGACAGGCAGCGCCGGTTGGCCGGTGGAGTCTGCGCCGACGAACTCGGGGAAGGCGACTGGGCCGATCTCCGTGCAGCAGCCCGCCCGATCTATCCGATCGTCACGACGTGGAGGACGTTGACCAGGAAGTAGATGGCGGCGAGTGCGACCGCCAGCGTGCCGCCGATCCTGATTATCCGCCGCACGTCCCGCACGACGTAGGCGTACTCCTCGGCTGCTCGGGCCGCGAGAAGACCCTGACCGCGGGCTCGGCCCGGCCGCTCCGTCTCATCGGGGCGAGATCGATCGCGAGACCGAGCCCGCCCGGCATCCGCGGCCCGCTCCTGGGCGACGATCTGGGATTCGAGTTCGGCTGCTCGGGCCTCCTCGTCGGCCGACAGACCGCCGCTCGGCCTGGCGGCCGGGCGCGACTGCGGCCTGGCGGGACCATGTCGATCGGCATGCCGCTGGCCAGGGCGGTGCGAGCCGCGAGTGCGCTTGGCCATGTCTGGTGAGGGGCCTCCGCTGGGTCTTTGGCAGGCGAGGGACCTGCGCTGCCGGTGATGCCGAAGCCTTCGCTTCGTATCGAGGATACCATCCCGCCTTGCCTGGGGCGGCGTCCCCGGCGGCGAGGCCTGCGCCGTCTTCGGCCTCGAATTCACCTCTCCGGCGCCGGCTGCTAGACTCCGGGCCATCGAGCGGAGGTAGTTGTGGATTCCATCACGAGCAACCTGGCCGCGATAGTGCTGGTTCTCGCGGGCCTGTGCCTGGTGTTGATGTTGGTGCTTCAGGCCATGCAGATCAGCCAGCTGAGGCAACGGCTGGACAGGCTCACGCGCGGCTCCGACGGTGAGAGCCTCGAGGCGGTGATCGGCGCCCATCTGGAGACGGTCCATGAGGTCGGGCGCGATCTCGACGAGTTGACCGCCAAAACCGCCGTCCTGGAGAGTTCGGCCCGGCATCACTTCACGCATCTGGGACTGGTTCGCTTCAATCCCTTCCCTGACACCGGAGGGAACCAGAGCTTCGCGCTGGCCCTGCTGGACGAGTCGGAGGACGGCTTCGTGATCAGCAGCCTGCATTCCCGCACCGGGACTCGCATCTACGCCAAGGCGGTCGTGGGCGGAAAGGCGGACACCTCGCTGTCCACGGAGGAGAACGAGGCCATGGATCAGGCACGATCCAGGCGGCCGGCCCGGCCCGCGACGGCAGCCGAACGCGCGATTGGCGCCCGGGCCGCGAGCCAGGCATCCGCACCGGTCCCCGCCGGCCCCTCGGCCGCGGCGACCACAGCCAAGGCCGCCCCGGCGCCATCTCCAAAGCTGGCTCCAGCGCCGGCTCCCGCCGAGGCGCCCGCTACGGCTCCTGTGAAGACTGCGGCTCCGGTCGGCGCACCCGCCCGGGAATACGCCGGCGGAGGCGAGACGACCGACCCGAA
Organism: Candidatus Limnocylindria bacterium; assembly: GCA_041494645.1. Lineage (GTDB taxonomy): Bacteria > Chloroflexota > Limnocylindria > Limnocylindrales > CSP1-4 > Fen-1039. Next base: position 30,336 of record JBGQBD010000004.1, on the reverse strand, counting down.
GACGGGGACCAAGGGCCAGAGCAAGGGCAAGGAGGCCGCCGTGGCGGGCGCGGGTTCCACTGGCGACCCCGAGCGAACCGGTCGCAAGCCGGGGAGGCTCTCGGCCGCCGAGCCGATTCCGAGCCCCAATGCGGATACGCCGGGCTCGTGACACGTGAGATGTCACCGCCGCCGGCGAGTCTCGCGACATGACCCGCCGGAGGCACGGGACATCGACACACGAACCGCCTCCGCTCGAGCAGATCCCCGTCTGGGCGTCTCCGCTTCGCGGTGACGAGGCGGACGCGGGCGTTCGGGAGGGATCGGAGGCGCTGCTCTCCGGGCTGAACGCCGAGCAGCGCCGTGCCGTCTGCCACGGCGAGGGTCCCATGCTGGTGGTCGCTGGTGCGGGAACCGGCAAAACCCAGGTCATCACCCGCCGCATCGCGTGGCTCATCGCCACACGGCGCGCCCGGCCTTCTGAAATCCTGGCCCTGACCTTCACGGACAAGGCCGCGGACGAGATGCAGGCCCGGGTCGACCAGCTCGTTCCCTACGGGTACACGGACTCGGCGATATCCACGTTCCACGCGTTCGGCGACCGGCTGGTCCGCGAGTTCGCCCTGGAGCTGGGCTTGCCCACGGATCTGCGCGTCCTCTCCCGGCCCGAGGCCGTCATCTTCCTGTGCGAGCGGCTCTTCGCCTTCGAGCTGGACGAATATCGGCCGCTTGGGGATCCGACGCGCTTTCTGGGCGCCCTGGTGACTCTCTTCAGCCGTTGCAAGGACGAGGATGTGGGACCTCAGGCCTATCTGGATTACGCGTCGAGTCTGATGGCTCGAGCAGCGGCTGCCCGAGAGGCCGAAGCCGAGGATCGTAAGCCGACGGAGGGTGGTGCCGCCGGCGCGCTCGAGGAGGAGGCCCGGCGACACGGCGAACTGGCTCGCGCGTACGCGCAGTACCAGTCGCTCCTCCGAGAGTCCGGTCTCATCGACTTCGGCGATCAGGTGGGCCTGGCCTTGCGGCTGCTCCGCGAGTCGGCTGCGGCCCGGCTCGAGCTCCAGCGCCGCTATCGATACGTGCTGGTGGACGAGTTTCAGGACACGAATCGAGCGCAGTCCGAACTGGTCGAACTGCTCGCGGCCCCCCACGGCAACGTCACGGTAGTCGGCGACGACGACCAATCCATTTACAAGTTCCGCGGCGCGGCGATAAGCAACATCCTGGACTTCAAGAGACGGCACGCCCGGGCGCGTCAGATCGTGCTGCGGCGCAATTATCGTTCGCGCGCCCCGATCCTGGATGCCAGCTACCGGCTGATCCGCTTCAACGACCCGGATCGCCTGGAAGCGCGCAACGGCATCGACAAGCGGCTGGTCGCGGAGCGCGGCGGCGGGGAGCGGCCGGTTCGGCACCTGACCTTCGCCACCGGCTCGGAGGAGGCCGACTGGGTCGCCCGCGAGATAGCGGGCCGTGTCGCCGCCGGGGCCCGGCCACGCGATTTTGCGGTCCTCGTGCGGGCGAACGCGGACGCGGACCCCGTCCTACGAAGTCTGAATCTGGCGGGCGTGCCCTGGCGATTCTCGGGGACCTCGGGGCTGTATGCCCGTCCGGAGATACGGCTGCTCCTGGCGTTCCTGAGGGCCATCGCGGATCTCTCGTCCAGCGTCGACCTCTACGCTCTGGCCACGTCGGAGGTCTACGGCCTGGGCGGGCCGGACCTGACGGCCATCGTCAACAGCGCGCGGCGCCGCAACCGCTCGGTCTGGGATGTGGCCGAGGAGCTGACCCGCCAGCCCGGGCTGCTGCGCCTGACCGCGGAGTCGCGCGCCTCGCTCGACCGGCTCGTGGCGGATCTGCGCCGGTTCACGGCGCTGGCCCATGAGCGCCCGGCGGGCGAGGTCCTCTATCAGTTCCTGCGAGACAGCGGCATGTTGTCGAGGCTGGCCTCGACGGACTCGGTGGCCGCCGAGGAGGCTCTCCAGAACATCGCTCGATTCTTCGAGATCATCCGCTCTCAGTCCGATCTGCTGCCCGACGACCGGGCGATCTTCGTGGCCCGCCATCTGCAGACGCTGATCGATGCCGGCGACGATCCCGCAACGGCCGAGATCGATGCCGACGCGGATGCGGTCGCGGTGTTGACGGTGCACAAGGCCAAGGGCCTGGAGTTCCCGGTCGTCTTCATGACCGGCCTGGTCGAGGGCCGCTTCCCGGCCCGGACTCGCCGTGAGCCGCTGGCCATGCCATCGGAGCTCGTCCAGGAGACGCTGCCCGAGGGTGATGCTCACCTCCAGGAAGAACGACGCCTGTTCTACGTGGGAATGACCCGCGCCCGTGACGAGCTGGTCTTGACTCATGCCGCCGACTACAGCGGGCGCCGGACACGTCGGGTGTCGCAGTTCGTGCTGGAGGCTCTGGATCTGCCTGCGCTGGCCACAACCGGCGCGTCCGTCGAAGGCGCGGCGCACGCGCCGCTGGAGCGGTTGTCGGCGTTCGAGCCGAAGGCCGAGGCAGCGGAGGCGGCTCGAGACGCCGCGGTCGAGGGGCCTCTTTCGCTCAGCTTCTACCAGGTGGACGACTACCTGACCTGCCCCCTCAAGTACAAGTACGTCCACGTCCTGCGCGTGCCGATCGCGCCGCACCACTCGATCGTGTACGGAGCCGCGCTGCACCAGGCTGTGCAGGAGTTCCACCGCCGCCAGGCGCGCGGGTACCTGATGCCCGAGGACGAGCTGCTGGAGGCATTCGACCGGGCCTGGTCCAACGAGGGGTTCCTGACTCGAGAACACGAGGAGGCGCGACTGGCGGCCGGCCGGACGGCGCTGCGCCGCTTCCGGGAGAGGCAGCTGCAGCCCGGGACGGTGGCGCCGGCCTACGTGGAGCGCGAGTTCAGCTTCACCCTCGACGGCGACAGGATCCGCGGCCGGATGGACCGCGTCGACGTGGAGCGCGTCGATCCCGAGTCCGCCCGCGACGCGGCAGCCGAAGAACAGCTCGTGGACGCGGTCACGCCCGCTCTGCCCGACTTCTACCCGGAGCGAGTGACCATCACCGACTACAAGTCGAGCGACGTCCGAGACCCGGCCCGCGCCCGAGAGAGAGCCCGCGAGTCGCTGCAGTTGCAGATCTACGCCATGGCCTATCAGGCGGAGACTGGACGCCTTCCGGACGCCCTCCAGCTGTGGTTCCTCGAGTCCGATCTGGTCGGCAGGGCCGAGGTGGACGAGAAGAGGCTGGGCAAGGCTCGCGACTCGATCCGCCGGGCGGCGGCCGGCATTCGAGCCCGACGCTTCGAGGCCACGCCCGACTACCTGTCCTGCAGCTACTGCGCGTTTCGCGACATCTGCCCGGCGAGTGCAGTCAAGTGAGAGGTCTTGAGGGGATCACTTTCGACTTCGGGAACACCCTGGTGCCATTCCCGGCAGCGCCCATGACTGACATTCTCGGTCTGACGGCCGAGAGGATTGCCCCCGGTCTGGGCCTGGATCCCGAGGAGTTCGTCCGGGTCTGGAATGAGGAGCGAATCAGGCAGTTTGCCCGGGACGTTCCACAGGGCCGGGAAGCCGACATGGACGTTCGAGCGGCGCGGGTTCTAGCTCGACTGCGCGGGTATGCCGCACCCCCTGAGGACTGGGCCTGGGACGACCGAACCGTCTCATCTTGGTCGGATCTCGAGGAAGTGGCGGCGATTCTCGACGCGTACGTTGGCGTGTTCCTGGAGATGACGCCGGTGCCGCCTGATATCGAGCCCTTGTTGGGTCGGCTGCACGACAGATATCGCCTCGGCATCGTGTCGAACTGGCCGCTGTCGATCGCGATCGAGCGCTTCGTGGAGGCGGCCGGTTGGTCGCGTCATCTCGATGCGGTCGTGATCTCGCATCGGGTTGGGGTGGTCAAGCCCAGGTCGGAGATCTTCGAGGTCGCGGCTCGTGAACTCGGCGTCACCTCGGGACCGGGCATCCTGCACGTGGGCGACGATCCTGGCGCCGACGTGGCCGGTGCCCACGGTGTCGGCTGGCGCGCCGCCCTGGTCCGCGTCAGGCCTGAGGACTCGCCCCTCCCCACCGCCCCGCGGGTCACCGATGCGGTCCCGGACCTCATCATCGACTCCGTCCTGGACCTCGAAGCCGCGCTCGGCCTGCGACGAGGAGCCGCCACTACGTAGACTGACTCCGATGGAACCGAACGACCGTCTCGGCAACTCCTTGTTCATCGGCGCTGCGGTCGTGGCCTGGGTGATAGTGGCCCAGATCGTGACCACGACTTACCCGCACGAGACTCCGACCACGGGGCTGGTCGGTGCCGGCGCCATCGGCCTCGCCTGCGGCCTGACCAGCGTTCCCCTCTTCTGGCTCGTCTCGTTCGCCAGACACCGCCGGATCGCCCTCCTAGGCGACTGGTCTCGGGCCATCCGGCGCGGATCGTGGGTCATGGTCGTGATCGCGCTGTTCGTGGCGCTCCGCATCCAGGCGGTGCTGAGCTTGCCGATCGCCGTATTCGTCGTGGTTCTGGTCCTCCTGGCCGAGATCACCCTCTCGATCGAGCGCTGAGGGAGCTTCACATCGCGACCTGCCGGCGCGGGAATCCAGGATCGGCCGAGCCCGAAACGCTTCCCCAACCGGAGGGAGCCTGGACGCGCTAGGCTGTGTCCGATGGCCGAGCCTCGTCGCGATCCGAAGACTGCCGCAGCGCTGGCCCGGCTGTACGACGTCGACCTGGCCGAGGATCCAGGCGACGTCGACCTCTATCTGGCTCTGGCGGCACGCACCGGCGGACCGATTCTCGAGATCGCGTCGGGTTCCGGCCGGATAGCGGTGCCACTGGCCGAGGCCGGCTACGAGGTGACGGCAGTCGACATCGATCCGGCAATGCTCGGGCGGGCTGAGAAAGCCGTCGAGGGCGCCGATTCGGCCGTCCGCGCCCGGCTGGCGTTTGTCGAAGCCGACCTGGTCGGGCTGAGGCTGCCCGGCGGAGCCCGCTTTCGGCTCGCCATCATGGCGCTGAACTCGATCCTGCTGCTCGCGACGCGGGACCGCCAGCTCGATGCGCTCCAGACGATGGCTCGCCACCTGGAGCCGGGCGGCCTCGCCGTCGTGGACGCGTGGGTTCCGAGCGCGGACGAGCTTGCTCGCTACGACGGCCGGATGGGCCTGGAGTACGTGCGCACCGACCCGGAGACCGGCCTCCTGGTCACCAAGATGGCTGCGGCCCAGCATGAAGCGGCCACCGGACACGTGCAGCTGACGGTCATCTACGAGGAAGGCGAGCAGGGTGGACCGCCTCGACGGTGGATCCGGGAGGATCGACTGCGGCTGCTGCATGCCGAGGATCTGCGTTCACTCGCCGATTCCGCGGATCTGGACGTGGAGGTTTTGGCGGGCGACTACGATCTCAGTCCTGTATGCGCCCATGACGAACGGGTCATCCTGGTAGCGCGGAGGCGGGGCAGACCCGCCCCGCGAGATTGATATAGTCGGCCCGTGGCGAGCCCGAGCTCAATTCGTCTGCTAATCGCGGAAGACGTCCCGCAGGTCGGTCAGCACGTCCGAAACCTGCTCAGCGTGCAGTCGCAGGTCAAGCTGCTGGAGGTCCTGAGCGACGGCTCGAAGGTCGTCGAGGCGGCTCAGCAGCTGCGGCCGGACGTGGTCATGGTCGATCTGCTGCTGCAGGGCAAGCTCAAGGGGCCCCAGCTGATCGAGAAGCTGCGCGATTCCGGGCTCGAAATCCCGGTCGTGGTGTTGACGGTTCCCCAGCATCCGCTTGCCCGGGATCCGAATCGCGGCGTCGATGCGGTCCTGACGCTGCCGTTCAGCGCCTTTGAGCTGGTTAACACCTTCAGTCACGTCCTGGCCGACCGCCAGGCTCGCGTCTCCGGCGCGTGCCGCGTCGTCGCCGTCTTCTCGCCCAAGGGCGGCGTGGGCAAGACGACGATCGCCTTCAACCTGGCCGTCGCGCTCGGACAGCTGGGAGTGGCAACGGCTTTGATAGATGGCAGCCTTCAATACGGCGATCTGCGGGCCCTGCTCAAGGTGCCGAGCGACGCGCCGTCGATTCTGGACCTGCCCACCGACCGGGTACAGGAGTCGGACATGCGGGACGTCATGTGGCGAGACCCCGCGGGCGTCGATATCCTCCTGGCCCCCCCGCGTGTCGAGATGGCGGAGATGGTTTCCGCTCGCGATGTCGAGAAGACGATCTCACTCATGCGCCGGCTCTACCAGGCCATCGTGATCGACACGCCGACGACGCTCTCCGAGGTCACGCTGGAGATGCTCGACGTTTCCGACGTCGTCCTTTCCGTCGTGACCTATGACTCGACCACGATCCACAGCACCATCGCCGTGGCGGAGGTATTCGCGTCTATCGGCTACGCTCCCGACAAGGTCCGCTACCTGGTGAACCGAGCCGACTCGAGCGGCGGTCTCGGCCTGGACGAGCTCGCTCGTGCGCTCGGTCGGAGGCCGGAGTTCGAGGTGGTTTCCGACGGGCGGCTGGTGGTTCAGGCCAACAACGAGGGGATGCCCTTCGTGGTCTCCAGCCCCGAGGCCGCGGTAAGTCGGGACGTGAGACGGATCGCCATGGCGATCGCCGGCCGCACCGCTGGCGCTGCGGTGAGAAACTGAGGCCGTGTCCGACCAGCGTCCTATCGGCGTTTTCGACTCCGGAGTTGGCGGCCTGACGGTGCTGCGCGAGATCCTCCGAAGGCTGCCCTTCGAGTCGACGATCTACCTGGGCGACAACGCCCGGGCTCCCTACGGCACTCGGTCGGACGACGAGGTGCGTCGATTCAGCGTGCAGGCCCTCGACGCGCTGGTGCGGCGCGACGTGAAGGCCCTGGTCGTGGCCTGCAACACGTCCACCTCGGTGGCCCTGGGCGATTTCCGGCGCCGCTACGATTTGCCGGTGTTGGGCGTCGTGCGTCCGGGCGCTGCGGCAGCGGCGCTTGCCACCCGCAACCGCCGAGTCGGCGTCATCGCGACTCCGGCGACGGTCCGGTCTCGCGCCTACTTCAACGCCATCAAGGACGAGAATCCAGCCATAGAGGTCTACGAGCACGCGACCCCGGCGCTCGTCCCGCTCGTCGAGGCTGGGCAGCTGACGGGCCCCAGGGTCCAGGAGGCCGTCCGCCGTGCCGTGGCCCCGCTCCTGGGGGAGAGGAACGAGGACGGTGAGTTCATCTTCCCGCTGCCGCCGTCGGCTCGAATCGACACACTGCTGCTCGGCTGCACTCACTACCCGCTGCTGGCGGCCGCGCTGCGGGAGTCCGTTGGCGATGGCGTGGCCATCGTGGATTCGGCCACGGCCACGGGCTCATCGCTGGCCGAGCTGCTCTCCGTCAACGCCCTCGAGGCGCCGGGCACTACCCGGGGGACGGCCGCGGACGCGGGCATGCTCGGTCACGAGCCGCCGGGGGAGGTTGCCGCGCCCCCAACTCACCGCCAGCTGACGACCGGAGACGTGGCGGCCTTCAGGGCGGTGGCCGAGCGCATGTTCGGCGAGGCGTTTCCGGACATCGAAGCTGTCGATCTGGAAGCTGGGTTCGCATGAGCGGCGGCTCCGGGAGGTGGGACTCGAAGCGTCGAACCGGCCCGGACGCCGAGAGGGGCTCGTTGGGACCGGTCTCCGGGTCTGGCTCGCCACGGTCCGGCTGGAGACGCGATGGGTTCCTCCAGGCCGGCCTTCTCTTCGGGGCGGCGATCGGGGCCGCGGCGACCGTTCTCACCCGGCGGGTCGAGGAATCGGCCCGCCGGGGCGTCGTCGATTGGCGGGTGGCGGAACGAGTCGCCGTCGAGCGAGTCCGACGCGCTCCCGGGAGGTTGGATCCCTACGAGCTGCGGCGGGCTGAGCCGGTCTACGCCGCGGCCATGGCCGAGATCGTGCCCGCGCTCGGGACGGCTCTGGGCACTCCGTTGCCGGGCGTCGTAGAGCGGAGCGGCGTCATCGATCGGGAGACGTGGATTCGGAACAACGTCGCCACCTTCGCCCGGCTGCTGAAGAAGGTCGAGGGCGACCTGCTCGAGCAGGTGATGCCGCCGGGAATGGGCATCGTGAAGGCGACGATGGCGATCGCCAACCGCAAGCTGACGACGCGGCAGGTCGGGTTCCTGTTGGGCTTCCTCGGGCAGCGCGTCCTGGGCCAGTACGATCTGGCGCTCCTCTCGGCTGAAGCCGAGCCTGGCCGGCTGGTGTTCCTCGACGAGAACATTCGCGCGACGGCAGCCTCGCTGGGCGTGCCCTTGAATCCGTTCCGGACATGGATCGCCCTGCATGAGACTACGCACGCCTTCGAGTTCGAGGCGCACCCGTGGCTACGGCCGTACCTCGCCTCGCGGATGGAGCACCAGCTTTCCTCTCTGTCGATGGGTCTGTCTGGCCTGAATGGAGACGCAGCCGTTCGCCTTCGGCGGGCCCTCCGCGGGGCGAGCGCGGGCGAGCACTGGATGGAGGCGTTGATGACCTCCGAGCAGCGGCGCGAATTCCGCGAGCTCCAGGCCGTGATGAGCCTGCTCGAAGGCTTTGGCGACCACGTCATGGACGAGGTCGGCCATGACCTGGTTCCGGACGTGGAGACGATCAGCGCGCGGTTCCATGCGCGCCGGGCGCAACGCACCGGCCTCGAGCGGGGGATGATGCGGCTGACCGGCATGGACCTCAAGATGGAGCAGTACAGGAAGGGCGAGGCGTTCGTTTCCTCGATCGCCCGGGCACGGGGAGCAGAGGCTCTACGAGCGCTGTGGCGGGGTCCCGAGACCCTGCCGTTGCCGGAGGAGATCGACGCACCGTCGCGCTGGGTAGGGCGGGTCATGCCAACGCCCGAACCAGGAGCCGTCTGAAAGCAAGGGACGCACATGAAAGCTGAGAGCCTCGAACTGGCCGGGCCGGGACAGGGCCCCGGTGGCTCACCGCTGGCGATAGCCATCAGCCCGATCCTTTCTGGTCGCAACGCCTTCGGGTCCATGCGCGAGAGGATTCTCGAGGCCGCTCCCGGCACGCGACTCATCTCCGTTTCGGCCGAAGGGATCGCGGACGAGCCGGTGGACGAAGTCGAGGTGCTGCTGCGGGGCTGGTCGCTCGGCGGCGATGCGCTCGACCGGCTCTGCGGCCGCGCCCCCAAGCTGCGCTGGATACATTCGGTGTCGGTCGGCGTCGAGTCGATGCTGACGCCATGCGTCCGACTGCGCGGCCTGACCGTCACGAACGGCCGCGGGGTCTTCGACGCGCCGATCGCCGAATACGTAGTGACGATGATGCTGGCGATCTGCCGCCGGCTGCCCCAGCTCATCGAGCTGCAGCGCGAGAGGACGTGGCAGCCGATCGAGGCGGTCGAGCTGGCCCAGACGACGGTCGGGCTCCTTGGCTTGGGCGGCATCGGCTGTGAGGTGGCCAGGCTGGCCGGGCCGTTCGGCCCGAGGATCGTGGCCGTTCGGCGCCGTCCGGACGCGGCACCGGTGGCCGGCGTCGAGGTTCTCGGCGGTCTCGATGCCATGCCGGAGCTACTGGCCGTCTCCGACTTCGTGGTTGTAGCCCTGCCGCTGACCGGGGAGACGGAGGCGCTCATCAACGACGAGGCGCTGGCGCAGTTCAAGCGCGGAGCTTGGCTCATCAACGTGGCGCGTGGGGCACTCGTCGATGAGCTGGCACTGCTGGGAGCGCTTCGCGCCGGCCACATAGGCGGCGCCGTCCTGGACGCATTCCGCGATGAGCCGCTGCCCGAGACCTCGCCGTTCTACCGGCTGTCCAACTGCATCGTCACGCCTCATACGTCGTGGTCAAGCCCGGCCGTTCTGGGTCGCACCCTCGACGTCTTCTGCGACAACCTGCGCCGCTACCGCTCCGGCGAGCCGCTCAGGTACCTGGTCGATCTGGCCGCAGGCTACTGAGAACGGGTCGTCCGTTAGCATGTGCTGGCGCACAAGCGCCACGCGAGGAGGCCACGAGCACATGCAGATCGCCATCGTCGGGTTGGCCGGCTCGGGGAAGACGACCGTCTTCAACACCCTGACCCGGGGCCACGCCCAGACAGGCGGTTACGGCGGGATGGAGCTCCACGTGGGAACCGTCAAGGTTCCCGACGAACGGCTCGATCGGCTGGCCGAGATCTTCAAGCCCCGCAAGATCGTCCACGCCGACGTCACTTACTTCGATCTGCCGGCGCCGCCCGCTTCGACCGAAGGACGAGTCGGGACAGAGGAGCTGCCGGCCGACCAGCTGGCCCGGCTGCGCGAGGCGGACGCCTTGCTGCACGTGGTCCGCGCCTTCGAAGACCCGGCCGTGCCGCACGCCGAGGGTCCGGTCGAGGCCTGGCGCGACCTCGAGCGGCTCGACCTCGAGTTCACCCTGGCCGACCTGTCGGTCATGGAGAAGCGGATCGAACGGCTGCACGGCAGCGGTCACCACGGCACACCCGCGGAACGGGATGCCAACGATCGGGAGCTGGCGCTTCTGGAGAGGCTGCACGAGCCGCTCCAGGCCGGGCGGCCTCTGCGCGACGAGACGCTCTATCCGGAGGAAGAGAAGTCGATCCGGGGCTTCCGCTTCCTGACCCAGAAGCCCGTCCTCGTCCTGCTGAACGTTGGCGAGGGCGATCTCCCGCGCGAGGCCGAGATCGTGGCCGCGATCGGCGAGCGATACAAGCACCGGCACGCGCTGGTGGACGCCCTGTCGGCCAAGATCGAGATGGAGCTCGGCGAGCTCGAGCCAGATGAGGCCGCCGTCTTCATGGAGGAGCTCGGACTGCGCGAGTCGAGCCTCGACCGAGTCATCCGCCTGAGCTACCGGCTGCTCGGCCTGGTTTCGTTCCTGACGGCCGGTCCGGACGAGGTTCGGGCCTGGCCGATCCCGGACGGGTCTACATCCGTGGACGCGGCGGGCGCCGTTCACACCGACCTGGCGAAGGGCTTCATTCGAGCCGAAGTCGTTCCCTACGAAGATCTGCTGGCGCTGAAGTCGATGGCGGAGGCTCGCAAGCATGGCAAGCTTCGGTCGGAGGGCAAGACCTATACGGTCCGCGACGGCGACGTGATCGAGATTCTCTTCAGCAAGTAGCCGTCAGTTCGGGCGGGCCTTGTCGCGCGGCATGTCCACGAAGATGCCCCGATAGTCGGGCATGGCCTCTTCGTCATCCTCCGTGTCCAGGGCGGCCAGGTAGTTGTCCTCATCGATCTTCGAGACGTTGACCGAGGCCGAGAGACGCTCGTCGGATATGGCCATGAACTGGTGGTCGCGCTCGAGCTCCTCGGCGATGGCCTCGATGAGAGTGTCCGCCTCGAACGAGTCCTGGACTCGATGGCGGATCTCCTGGACGAGCTCGAAGAACGAGTCGGCGTCCATCTCCTGCTCGCGGACAAGGAGCACGTCGGCGAAGATGTCGTCGTCGCCCTCGCGAAGTTCGTAGAAGAACACGTTCGACTCCAAGGAGGTGGATGCTGGAAGCGCGCCGAGTATACGCCGCGCCATCGAGGGACCCGAACGGGTCGGGAGCGCCGGCAGCGGACCTTGCCGCGGGCCTCGAGAGGCCCGATCTGGTCGTCGTCGGCGCCGCTTCGCGCGACGTGACGGACCGCGATCCGAGGGGCTGGCGGCTCGGCGGGCCGGCCGCGTACTGCTCGCTTGCGGCGGCCCGCCTGGGGCTGCGCGTCGGCTGCCTGCTGGGTGTCGACCCTCTGGCCGCGACCGCCGGTGAGTTGCAGTGGCTGCCCCAACCCGGAGTCGAGCTGCGTCGTGTGGCGCTGGGCCGCGGCCCCGTCTTCGAGAACATCGAGATCGACGGTCACCGTCGCCAGCGCTGGCTGTCGAAGAGCGACGCCATGCCGGTCGCCGCTCTGCCCGACGAGTGGCGGGGCGTGGCTGGGTGGCTGCTGGTCCCGGTCGCGGGTGAGCTGGGCGACGACTGGGCGGCCATCGCCGCGCCCGACGCGAATGTTGGCCTGGGCTGGCAAGGCTTGCTGCGCGACTTCGGCCCGGAGGGCTGGGTCGAGCGACGATGGCCTGCGGCCTCGCCGCTGCTCGGGCGAGCCGCCCTGGTTTGCGCGAGCGTGGACGACCTGCCGCCCAACGTCGACCTGGCAGACCTCCGCCGGTACGCGGCCGCGGCGACGATCGTGCTCACAGCCGGACCACACGGCGGCATGGCCCTCCAGGGATCGCGCCTGGCCCGGTACTCCGCTCTGCCGGCCAATGCCACCGCGGACGCCACGGGAGCCGGCGATGTCTTCCTGGCCGCCCTCATGGCCGCCTGGTTGACCACCGGGGAGCTGGCCACATCGCGAAGTCTTCGTTTCGCCGCGGCCGCCGGTTCACTGGCTGTCGAGGGAATGGGATTGGCCGGGGTCCCCACCAAGGCGTTGGTTGCGGCTCGGTTGGGCCGAGTCGCGGCCCGGGATCGGAGCCGGGACTAGAGCGGCCGGCGCTCCAGGCGGCGGCCCAGCCGGGCCCTGCGCCGCGACAGGTCCGCCTCGAGGCTGCGCCGCAGGATCGCCGAGCCGTGGCCGCGGCTACGGTACAGAGCCAGCAGGGCCTGGTCCGTCGCGGCCCACGCTCCGGCCAGATTGCCCTCTCGATGCTCGCGCTCCTTTGCCAGCTCGATCCAGCCGAGCGCGGCCAGCGGCCCGGCCGACGTGACGAGGCGGCTCCAGGCCACGCCCGCGTCGGCGAAGCGCCCAATCCGGCGGAGCAGCCGAGCCAGCTCCACGATGGCGACGGCCACGTCAGGATCACCGGCCGCCACGGCCTCGCCGGCCGTTTCCAGGCAAGCCACGGCTTCGTCGTAACGAGCCTCGTGGCGGAAGAGACGGGCCAACCTGACAAGGTCTCCCGGCGGTGCCCAGCGCCTGACTTCGACCTCGCCGTAGCCGTGCTCCAGGTGGGCCAGGATCCGCCCCAGGGTGACCACATCCTCGGCGTTGTGGCGGGCGACGACGCGGATGGGGCCGGCCGGGCCGCCGCGGAGGAACGAGTGGTAGACGGCCGGAATCTCCCAGGCAGGGATGTCGGGGGCCCGGTGACGCCGGAGGAGGTGCCGTTCGACCGTCTGGAGGCGGGCATCGGGCAGGCGATAGCGGAACAGGCGCCGCACCAGCAGGAGCAGGTCCAGGTGCCCGGAGATCGGTGGTGGCACCCTTCGGCCCATCCGATAGCGCGTCTCCAGGAGCGGCCAGTCGAAGGTCCGGCCGTTGTAGGTGACCAGGCATCCCCCCGACGGAACGATCTCGGTCAGAGCGTCGAGGAGCGCGCCCTCTTCGGAGTGATCAGGCAGGGCGAGCTGGACGAGCCGAAGCCGGTCGCCCTGCCACCAGCCGAGGCCGACGAGGAAGGCAACCGTGCCGGCGGCACTGCCGAGTCCAGTGGTCTCCGTGTCGAGGCAGAGCAGGGGAGTGCCCGCGCCCGGGATCCCCGGCAGGCCGGCGAGCCGCTCCCGATCCAGCGGCAGATAGACCGGGCGCAGCTCCCGCCGGACGTAACACCCGTGAGGCGTCTCGATGGCGTCGCCATCGAGAGCTTGGGCCAGACGCTTCGCCAGCGACGCGCGATCCACCGGCGCGGCATCCTGCCAGACCGGCTGAGGCGAACCGACCGTCTCGCCCGCGGCCACGATCGCGGCGATGGCCCGGCGGATCTCCTGATCATCCTCACCGGGGAGAGCCAGAGGACGCGTGGAGGGCCGGTCCCGGCGGAGGTCTTCCAGACGGCGCCGAAGCCGTGCACCATCGACCGTCATGCCGCTGCCACCGGGGGCCTGCCGGCGCCGCTCGCCGTGGCTTCGGGCACGAGAGCTCGAATCAGTCTCAGAGCCAGTCCCTTGGCGTCGATGTCCGTCTCCAGACGAGGGCCGGTACAGGCCGGGCAGCCGCTCTCGCAGCCGCACCCGGCGATGAGATCGGCGGCTCCGGCGACCAGCTCGCCGTGGCGTTCGAAGAGGCGTTGCGAGAGGCCCACTCCCCCGGGCACGGACTCGTAGAGGTAGACCGTGGGCGACTGGCTGTGCGGCGAGCGGACCTGGCTGACCAGACCGAGGTCGCGCGGGTCGACCATCAGCAGCACCGCCGCCACTGCCTGCATGGCCCGGCCGAGTCCAAGCAGGGCGACGTCGAGATCCGCCCTCCGCCAGCCTTCCGCGGCGGAGCCGAGCATCAGCCAGTAGGCCGTGGTCTGGAGCTCGATCTCCGGCAGGTGGACGGGGCCCCAGCCGAGGTTCTCGTCCGTCCCGAACTTGAGCTTCTTGAACATGCTGACGAGGCTCGAGACCATGACCTCGCCGTGGGCCCGGTCGCCGCCGGACGCGCTCGCCGACGCGAACGTCTCGAGTGGCTTCAGGGTCACGGCTCGATCGGCGTAGGTGTAGTGATCGACGTCGACGCGGCGCACGTAGGCTTTGCGTTCATCCCAGTCGAGCTTGTCGACGTGGAACTGGACCGACTCGTGCATGTAGATCGCGTCTTCGTGGACGAGCGTCTGAGCGGCGAAGATGTCGATCTCGCCGATGACCCGCGGCCGGTCGGGAGTCGTGTCGATGATGACGACGTTCTCCTCGGCCGCGGCTCGCAGGGAAACGGACGAGGCCGGGAAGTTGTCGCTCGACCAGTACCAGCGCTCGTCTCCGGCCAGGCGGACGTGGCCCTCCTCGGCCAGGAATGCCAGCAGCGGCTCGGCCGCGGTCGGGCCGAAACGCTCGCCCGGCTCGAACGGCAGCTCGAAGCAGGCCGCCTTCAGATGGCCCAGCAGGACGTGCAGGTTGTCGGGGTCGAGGCGGGCTTCCTCGGGCGGCGATTCGAGGAGGAACTCCGGATGCTCGACGACATAGCGATCGACCGGCCCGCCGCCCGCGATCAGGACCGAGACGCTGGTCCCGGCCCGCCTGCCGGCGCGGCCCATCTGCTGCCACGTGGCCGCGATCGAGCCCGGATAGCCTGCCAGGATCGACACGTCGAGCTGGCCTACGTCAACGCCCAACTCCAGCGCGTTGGTGCTCACCACGCCGAGCAGCTCGCCATCGCGCAGGCCACGCTCAACGGCGCGCCTCTCCGTCGGGAGGTAGCCGCCGCGATAGCCGCGGACGCGGCCGCGAGGGCCATCGCCGAGCCGAAGGGATTCGCGCAGGTTGGAGAGCATCAGCTCCACCCCGACTCGGGAGCGGCCGAAGACCAGGGTCTGACGGCCGGCCCGAAGGAACGGCAGCGCCCACCGCGCCGCCAGCGCGGTCGCGGATCCGCGGGCGCCGGAGGCGGGATCCAGGAGAGGCGGCTGGACCAGCAGAACGTGGCGCTCGCCGGAAGGGGCTCCATTCCGATCCACGAGACGCGCCCCGCGACTCGTCAGCATGGCGGCGAGCTCGGCTGGATTGCCGATCGTGGCGGAGCAGCACACGATCACCGGGTGCGAACCGTAGTGGGCGCAGATGCGCAGCAGGCGACGCAGGACGTTCGCTACGTGGCTGCCGAAGAGACCGCGGTACGTGTGGAGCTCGTCGATGACGATGATCCGGACTTGCTCGAAGAGCTGGAACCATTTGGTGTGGTGCGGCAGGATCGCGGCGTGGAGCATGTCCGGGTTAGTGACCACTACCTGCCCGGCCGACCGGATGGCCGAGCGGATCGGATTCGGCGTGTCGCCGTCGTAGGTAGAGGCGTTGATCTGGAGCCCCGCGGCGCGGCTCAGCTCACCCAGCTCGGCTACCTGATCCTGGCCCAGCGCCTTGGTGGGGAAGAGGTACAGGGCCCGGGCCGTCGGGTCGTCCGCCAGAGCCTGGAGCGTAGGGATCAGATAGCACAGGGACTTGCCCGAAGCGGTCGGGGTGACCACGACCACGTCTTCGCCTTTGCGGACCGCCTCGATCGCCTCGGCCTGGTGCCGGTACAGACGCTCTACGCCGCGCGCCGCCAGGCCGTAGCGCAGGCGCGGATCCAGCCAGTCCGGCATCGGCACGAAGTCGGCCTCTCTGGCCGGAACGAGGGCGTGGTGGACCACTCCGCGGGACAGCGACGGGTCGTCCATCAACCGGTCCAGAACGGCCTCGACGCCGGCGGGCTCGTAGTAGCGCATCGGAGACCTCAAATAGAACGTCCGTACGAAAGTTGGGCCAAGTGTAGCAGCGTGATCAAGCGTCCCGTTGTGTTGACACGTCAGCTGCTCATAGCTACGATTCCGGCCATGCACGGACGGGCTGTTTAGATGCCTCCGCCAGATGACGTCGCGGCTCGACCGCCAGCCGATGCCGGTCCGTCGCTTCCCCTGACCAGGCGGCGTCTGGCGCTGCTGGTGGCCGGCCTCTTCGCCCTCTGGCTCGTCGGCGTGTTCGCCAGGCAGGTGGGCGACGCCGCCGCGGCGGCGAACCAGGCCGATCAAATGCGGGCCCGGAACGCTGCTATGGAGCGCGACATCACCTCCCTGGAAGCGGAGCTGCAGCTGATCAAGCAGCCGGCGTTCGTCTCGCAGATGGCCCGTGGCTATCTCCTGGGTTCGCCGCGGGAGGTCCCGTTCACGATCGATCAGAACGCGCCGCCACTCCCGTCCGATGCCCCCGGGTCGGCCGGCATACGGCCCGACGCCCCGGCGGAGCACGACGGCCCCCTGGACTCCTGGCTCAACGTGTTGTTCGGATCGCAGCCGTAGCCCTCCGCGGTACGATTTGGCGGTGAGCGTGACTCCGGCGGGCCGCCGCCCCATCAGGATTGGCGTGCAGCTGCCTGAGATAGAGCGGCCGGTGAGATGGCCCGAGCTGGCCGCGATGATCAGACGGATCGAGGGCCTCGGGTTCGATTCGATCTGGACCGGCGACCACTTCCTGTACCGCATGGCCGACGGCGGGGCGGATGCGCCGTGGGACGCGTGGTCGGTGCTGGCGGCCGCCGCGGCGATCACTTCTCGAGTCACGCTGGGGCCGCTGGTCACGCCCGTGGGCTTTTACAACCCCGCGGTTCTGGCCAAGAAGGCGGCCACGGTCGACGAGATCTCCGGCGGCCGGCTGGTCCTGGGTCTGGGTGCCGGCTGGAACGAGGTCGAGTTTCGCGGCTACGGCGTCCCGTTCGACAACCGTATCTCGCGCTTCGAGGAAGCCTTCACGATCATCCGGACGCTCCTGCAGGAGGGTGCCGTCGACTTCGAAGGGACGTACTTCAGCGCTCGCGACTGCCAGCTCGTGCCGCAATCCCGGCCCGGGGGCCCGCCCATCATGATCGGCTCTGTGGGTGAGCGGATGCTCAACATCACGCTGCCCTACGTGAAGGCCTGGAACGTGTGGCACACCGACACGCACAACAGCCCCGAGGGCGTGGCGCCGCTGCGCGCTCGCGTCGCCGCGGCCTGCGAGAAGGTCGGCCGCGACCCGTCCACCGTTGATGCCACGGTAGTGGTGCTGGTGCGCATGCCGGGCGGCAAGGGGCGCCGACAGGGCGACGGCAACCTGGACACCACACCCAACCCGCTGCAGGGCCCGCCGGAGGCGATCGCCGAAGGGCTGCGAGCGTACGCCCGTGCCGGGGTCGCCGAGGTCCAGCTCGTCGTCGATCCGATCACGAGTCAGTCCCTGGAGGGCCTGGCTCCCGTCCTCGAGCTGCTCGATCGCGGCTGAGCCGGCGCCGGCATCGCGGAGCCGCGCATCTCGCTTGGCCGGCCCGTGCCCGCCGCTCGCCTTGGCCTCGTCCGAGTGCATCCGGTACACTACGCCGCGCCACGGCGGAGTAGCTCAGTGGTAGAGCAGGGGACTCATAAGCCCTTGGTCACTGGTTCAAATCCAGTCTCCGCTACCAACGTCCGTTTGCCACGGCCCGGGCGATCCCGGGCCGTCCCACATCCGCCGCCGGTGGAGTGAGCGCGGGCCGGTGCGTCGTGCGAGACGGAGTGCCCAACTCGCCCGGTAGCCGAACATTCGGCCGTCGCCGGCAGTCTACCGATGTGAGGGTGTCGCGCGGTTCGCGACCCTTTGGTTCGGGCCCACGCGTCGAGGGCGGCTCAGAGAGCCGGAGGTCCCTCGGGCGTATACTGCGGCGGCGGATCGGGCCCCGACCGACCGCCAGATCCGGAGGCTCCGCTACACCTTGAATACGCGTTTCATGCGCAACGGGATCGTCATGCTCGTTCTCGTTGCCGCCACCGCCGCGCTCCTCTATGCGCTGATCCAGCCCGCTCAGCCGAGCCCCAAGTCCTACTCGGACTTCCAGTCGGACGTGAAGGCCGGCAGGGTTGTGACCGTCGTACGCCAGGACACCACGCTGACCGTAACCCTGAACGACTCCAACAAGACGACCTACACGGTCCAGTCTGATTCACCCCAATCGGGCGAGTGGGCCGTGATCCAGACGTGGAGTCCGAATGCCGGCAAGGACATCGACTACTCGGTCAAGCAAGCCCCGGACACCGGCTGGATCGTGTTGATCCTGACGACGCTCGTGCCGGTGGTGCTGATCATCCTGTTCATCGCGTTCTTCATGCGTCAGGCCCAGGGCACCAATAACCAGGCTCTCAGCTTCGGCAAGAGCCGGGCGCGGATGTTCCTCGGCAACAAGACGGTTGTGACATTCGCCGACGTCGCCGGGGTCGACGAAGCCAAAATGGACCTCCAGGAGGTCGTCGAGTTCCTGAAATACCCCGAGAAGTTCAACTCCCTGGGCGCTCGCATCCCGCGCGGCGTCCTGCTCGTCGGTCCTCCGGGAACGGGCAAGACCCTTCTGGCTCGAGCCGTGGCCGGCGAGGCGGGAGTCCCCTTCTTCTCCATCTCGGGCTCCGAGTTCGTCGAGATGTTCGTCGGCGTCGGCGCCAGCCGCGTCCGCGACCTCTTCGACCAGGCCAAGCGCAATTCGCCCTGCATCGTCTTCGTCGACGAGATCGACGCGGTCGGCCGCCAGCGCGGCGCCGGTCTGGGCGGCTCGCACGACGAGCGGGAGCAGACCCTCAACCAGATCCTCGTCGAGATGGACGGCTTCGACACGAACACGAACGTGATCGTGGTTGCCGCGACCAACCGACCCGACGTCCTGGACCCGGCGCTGCTGCGGCCCGGGCGCTTCGACCGGCAGGTCATCCTGGATCGGCCGGACCTGCGCGGCCGCATGGCCATCCTGAAGGTCCACACCAAGGGCAAGCCGCTCGACAAGTCCGTGGACCCGGAGAACCTGGCCCGCCAGTCTCCCGGCTTCTCCGGTGCCGACCTGGCCAATCTCGTCAACGAGGCCGCCATCCTGGCCGCGCGGCGCAACCGCAAGACCATCGGCCAGCCCGAGTTCAACGAGGCGCTGGAACGCATCGTGGCCGGGCCGGAGCGCAAGAGCCGGATCATCTCCGACGCCGAGAAGCGGATCATCGCCATCCACGAAGGCGGCCACGCCGTCGTGCAGCGCGTTCTGCCCAAGTGCGATCCCGTGAACAAAGTCACGATCATCAGCCGCGGCATGGCCCTCGGCTACACGATGGCCCTCCCCACCGAGGATCGCTACCTTCAGTCCAAGACCGAGTTCGAGGACAAGATCGCCGGCCTGCTCGGCGGCAACGCCGCGGAGCGGCTGATCTTCGGCGACACCACCACGGGCGCGTCCAACGACATCGAGAAGGCGACCGACCTGGCTCGCCGGATGGTCACCGAGTGGGGCATGAGCGACAAGCTCGGCCCGCTTGCGTTCGGCAAGCGCGACGAGCTGATCTTCCTGGGCCGCGAGATCGGCGAGCAGCGCAACTACTCGGACGATGTCGCCAAGATGATCGACGAGGAAGTGCGCGCCATCGTCGAGCACGGCTACGCCAGGGCGACACAGACCCTGACCGAGCACAGGGCCAGGCTTTTGGCCCTGGCCGACAAGCTCGTCGCCGAGGAGACCGTCGAATCCGAGGCCTTCGAGAAGCTCTTCGACGACCTGCCGCCCAAGCTGAATCTGCACGGCATCTCCGGGCTCACGCCGCTTGGACCGAAGCAGGCTCCGTCGCCGAGCGCCACTCCGCCCGCCGCCAACCCGAGCCCCACCCCAAGCCCGTCCTGAGACGGGACGCAGCGAGTCTCCAACCGGGCGGCTTTCGAGCCGCCCGGTTCCGTTGTCCGTCCGAAATGGCCGCGGCCGCGCTGGACCGCAGCCCCTGGCTACAATCGACGCAGATCAGCCGCACAAGGAGAGCCCCGATGCCGGATGCAATCGCCAATGCCGTATTGGACCCGGCCCTGGAGGGCTTCCTGGCCGAGACCGCGGATGCCCGGCTGGAGTCGTTCAAGGCGCTGCTCCGGATCGCCAGCATCTCCGGGATTCCCTCACACGCCCCCGACTGCCGAGCCGGAGCCGAGTTCGTGGCCGCGGACCTGCGAGCCGCGGGCATGGAGCACGTCGAGGTTTCCGAGACGGGCGGCCACCCGGTGGTGTACGCGGACTGGCTGCACGCCGACGGCCGCCCGACTGTCCTGATCTACTGCCACTACGACGTCCAACCCGTGGACCCGCTCGATCTGTGGGAGTCGCCGCCCTTCATGCCCGTCGTCAAAGACGGGAAGATGCTGGCCCGCGGTTCCTCGGACGACAAGTCGCAGCTGCACATGCACGTCCGGGCGATCGAGGCCCTCTTGCGGACGCGCGGGAAGCTGCCGGTCAATTTCCGGGTCGTGTTCGAGGGCGAGGAGGAATCGAGCTCTATCCATCTGGACGCCTGGCTGGAGGCCAACCGCGAGCGCCTCAAGGCCGACTTCGCCCTTATTTCCGACACGAGCTTCTTCGAGGGCAACCTGCCCTCGATCACGATCGCTCTGCGGGGCCTGGTCTACTTCCAGCTGGACGTCACGGGCAGCACCATCGACCTCCATTCGGGCGGCTACGGCGGCGCGGTGGACAACCCGGTCAATGCCCTGTGTCACATCGTGGCCGCGCTGAAGGGCACGGACGGGCTGATCAAGGTGCCTGGCTTCTACGATGACGTCGTCGCGCTGACGCCGCTGGACAAGGCAGCCTTCGCCCGGCTCCCGTTCCAGGAGGAGACATATCGCGAGTCCCTGGGCGTGCCGGCCTTGATGGGCGAGCCGGGCTACACCACCCTCGAGCGACTGGGAGCCCGGCCGACTCTGGACGTCTGCGGGATCTGGGGCGGTTTCGAAGGCGAAGGGCCCAAGACGATCATCCCGGCCCACGCCCACGCGAAGATCAGCGCCAGGCTGGTGGCCAACCAGGACCCGGAGAAGATCTTCTCGCTGATCGCGGCCTACATCGACCAGGTTGCGCCAAAGTCCGTGCGTTACTCGATCCGGCGCCTCGGCGATGGCAAGCCCAGCCTGACGCCGATCGACAACCCGGCCACGCAGGCTGCCGCGCGGGCCATCCAGGCGGCCTTCGGCGTCGCCCCCCTCTACATCCGGGAGGGAGGGTCCGTCCCGGTCTGCGCGAGCTTCGAGTCGATCCTGGGCCTCTCGACGGTGCTCCTGGGTTTTGCGCCGCCGGACGGCCAGTTCCACGCTCCGAACGAATGGATGTGGATGTCGAACTACGAGACCGGGATCAGGGCAATTGCCCGATACTGGGATGAGATAGCCGGGCTGGATCACGTCTAGAGACACACGGCCGGCGCGGGCGGTTGGAAGCGGTGCGCCGGCGCACTGCGTCATCCGCGGGAGCGGACGGGTGCAGTTTGTGGAGGTGTCGGAGCCGGAGCTCACTGCTAGGATGGCCAGAGCCGCTCTCCGACTAGACCTAGGCTGGAGGCACACGTGACCACTAGAGATCGACCGTCAGATTCAGACGCCACTGCTTCTGACCTGATCTGGCGGCTCGACACGGAAAACGGCAGCCTGGTGCCACGTTCGGCGCTGGGCGTGCTCGCGGAGCTGGACCACAACCTGGCCACCGGCCAGGTCGCTGAGTACGAGCCGATCCCGCTCGGATTTAAGATGCTGGACAAGACGATCGGCGGCGGGCTGAGAGCGGGCGAGCTGATGCTCATCGGCGGCGCCCAGGGCACGGGCAAAACCACGATGGCGCTTCAGATGGCACGCAACGTGGCTTCCAGCGGCCAGGCCAACGTCCTCTACATCTGCTTTGAGCACGACGAGCAGTACCTCCTCAATCGGCTCGTAGCGCTCGAATCCGCGCTGGTTCACCTGCCCCAGAAGACGGGGGCCATCAAGATCCAAGAGGTCCGCAAGGAGATCATGGCCTCGTGGATCGCCGAGGGGGCTGGGGGGGCCGGCCTGAACGCGAACCAGAGACTGCGCCCCAGCCTGGAGCGTATCGCGCGCTACGGCCAGAATCTGTTCCTGATGCGGGGCTCGCAGACGGCGAGCACGATCGAGAACATCCGCACGCTCGTCCAGCGGCACCGCGCCCTTTCGAGCGATCGCCGGCTCATGGTCGTGGTCGACTACATGCAGAAGGTGCCGATGCACCCCGAGCCGATCACCGAGTCCGAGAAGGTCACCTTCGTCGTCAACGGCCTGAAGGACATCGCCCTCTCGGAGCAGGTGGCTATGATCTCGATCGTGGCCGCCGACAGGGAAGGCCTGAAGGCCCAGCGGCTCCGCAACCACCACCTGCGCGGTTCGTCGGCGATCAACTACGAGGCCGACATCATCCTGATCATCAACGAGAAGTACCACATCGTCGCCAAGGTCAACATCGAGTTCAACCCCTACCAGGCACAGCGGTTCCGCGATTGGGTGATCGTGACCGTCGAGAAGAACCGCGGTGGCCAGGACAACCTGGACCTCGAGTTCGAGAAGCATTTCGAGTACTCGTGCTTCGATCCCAACGGCCGAACGGTCCAGGAGAAGCTCATCGAAGAGCGCCTCTACAACGAGTGACCCGAGGCTGGCCCGATGATCGCTGTGGGAGAGGGCGGCGGGCCGCGGAGAGGCGACCGGGCCGGCGCCTTCGGCCGCTCGGGTGGAGCATTGGGCGCAGGTAGCCAGGGCGGCTTCCGGCGGCCGGAGGACGATCCGCCCGGGACGAGTCGGCTCTTCATCGCGGTGCCGGTGGCAGACCAGGTGAGGGCCGCCATCGGCGCGCTGATGGAGGAGGTGGCAGGAGCCCCGATCGACGCGCGGGCGTTCGGCCAGCCGCGCTGGGTTCGGGTCGATGGCCTGCACGTGACCCTGCGCTTCCTGGGCGCCACGGCCGACGAACGCCAGCCGGCGATTGCGGACGCGCTCATGGCCGCGTCGCGTGGAGTGGCGCCGTTTGTGATCACGCTCAACGGTGGCGGCGCCTTCCCGAGCCCCACCCGGCCGCGGGTGTTGTGGATCGGCATCCAGGCCGGGGCGGCCGAGCTGGCCGGTCTCGCGCGGCACCTGAACGATGAGCTGCGGCCTCTCGGCTGGGCCTCCGAGGAGCGTCCCTTCCAGGCCCATCTGACGCTCGCCCGGACCGACGGCGTGCCCGGAGCCGATGAGCGTGCCCGGCGCTTGATGGAAGCGGCCAAAGACCTGCTATTGACGTGGCAGGCGGACCAGCTCGTCCTGTACAGGAGCATCCTGGGCCGCGGCCCCGCTCGCTACGAAGCTCTCGCCACGGCGCCGTTCCGATCCTCGTAGAGGGCCCAGGGCCCCGTCGCGCGGCGCCGCCCTGCGGGATTGTCCCTTGCGCCGCCTGCCCGGGAGCCGCTAGGCTTGCGCGGCCACAGTCGTGTTGGGGCGACGCCGGGCATCGAGCAGCTTAGGTCGCCGGTTGGCCGGCGGGAGGAGTCGGATGGTCGAGCGCACCCGTTTCACGCTGGGCGAAGAGCAGATCCCCAAGGCCTGGTACAACATCTCGGCCGACCTGCCGGTCCCGCAGGCGCCGCCTCTCCATCCGGGGACCCATCAGCCCCTGGGCCCGGCCGATCTGGCCCCCCTCTTTCCGATGGCCCTGATCCTCCAGGAGGTCTCGACCGAGCGGGAGATCGAGATCCCCGAGCCCGTGCGTGACCTGTACAAGCAGTATCGCCCAAGCCCTCTCGTCCGTGCCCTTCGACTCGAGAAGGCCCTCGATACGCCCGCCCACATCTACTACAAGAACGAAGGCGTCAGCGCGCCTGGCAGCCACAAGCCGAATACCGCGATCCCTCAGGCCTTCTACAACAAAGAAGAGGGCATCAAGCGCATCGCCACCGAGACCGGTGCCGGCCAGTGGGGCAGCGCGCTCGCGTACGCGGGCGCGATGTTCGGGGTCGAGGTCAAGGTCTACATGGTCCGGGCCAGCTACGATCAAAAGCCGTACCGCCGTCTCATGATGGAGGCCTACGGTGCGAGCGTCGTCGCCAGCCCGAGCGACGAGACCCAGGCAGGCCGGGCGATCCTGGCCGAGCATCCGAACAGCCCCGGTTCACTCGGTATCGCGATCAGCGAGGCCGTCGAGAATGCGGTGCAGCGCGACGACACCCACTACTCCCTTGGCTCGGTGCTCAACCACGTCCTGCTCCACCAGACCGTGATCGGGCTCGAGTCGATCAAGCAGATGGAGATGGCCGGCGAGGAGCCGGACGTCATCATCGCCTGCGCGGGCGGCGGGTCGAACTTCGCGGGCCTGTCCTTCCCGTGGCTCGGCCGCACCTTCCGCGGCGGCCGCAAGTACCGGGTCATCGCGGTTGAGCCGGAGGCCGCTCCGAGCATGACTCGCGGGCGCTACGCCTACGACTACGGCGACACGGCCAAGATGGCGCCGATGGTGAAGATGTACACCCTGGGCCATGACTTCATCCCGGAGCCGATCCACGCCGGCGGGCTCCGCTACCACGGCATGTCGCCGCAGGTCAGCCTGCTCAAGCACGAGGGCCTCATCGAGGCCCGCAGCGTCCATCAGCGCCCGTGCTTCGAGGCTGGTATTCAGTTCGCCCGGACCGAAGGCATGATCCCGGCGCCCGAGTCGACGCACGCAATCCGCGCCGCGATCGACGAGGCCCTGGAGGCCAAGAAGGCCGGTGAGAGGAAAGTGATCCTCTTCAACCTGTCCGGCCACGGCTACTTCGACCTGACGTCCTACCAGCGCTATCTGGCCGGCCAGCTCGAGGACTACGAGTACCCGGCCGAAGAGGTCAAGCACGCTCTCGAGGCCGTCGAGGCGTAGCCCGTACCATCCGAGTCATCCGATTCCGGGCGCATGGCAGCCGATCGCCTGAGGCGGAGGTAGCGCCCGGCGAGCAGGATGCGGCATGACTACGGCTCGGGGGCGGGTCGCCCCGGGGGGAGCGAGGCGACCCGCCGATGCGGCCACCTGCCCGCGTGGCCGGTGTTGCCGTCGCCCGCGCACAGGCCCAATCTTGGCGGCGCCTGTGGTTCGGTCATCGCTAATCTCACGGGTTCGAGTTGGCTCGTTCGGGTTCGCGGAATCGGGCTCGCGTCACGCCACTCAGGGGCGGCCGCGATGACGTAGGATGAACTCATGTCGCGACTTGCTTGTCTCACCTGTGGACGAACGATCTGGGCCACGCTACCGGCCGTCCAACGGTCCGCCGGGGAGCGGCGCTGCCCTCGATGCGGCGGCTCACTCGAAGACGACCGGCGGGCGGCCGACCGGCGCACCTACATCCGTCGGCAGGACGAAGAGAAGATGCCGCCGACCGGTAAGGAGAGACGGGTCGGGGAGCGCCGGACGCACCAGAGAAGGCGGCCGATCTGAGGCCCGAAGGTTTCGGGACCGCATCTCGGACCTGAGAATCGTCGCGGGGTTCTAGAAGAGGCTGCCGTCCGACGTGGGCGGCTCGACGAGTCCGTGGCGCAGCGCGAACGCCACCGCCTCCAGTTTTGAGTGCGCCCGCAGCTTGCCCATTATGTTCTGGACGTGCGATCGCAGCGTGTTCGGGGCGATGTAGAGGCGCGCGCAGATCTCGGGCGTGGAAAGACCCTCGGTCAGCGCCTTCAGGACTTCGAGCTCGCGCGCGGTAAGCGGCTCGATCTGGCGGCGCTCGGTGCCGCGTTCCCGGTCGGCGGCCGCCCGCCGGGCGATGCCAAGGATCACCGATCGGGGCAGGAGCGTCTCGCCGGCGTAGGCCGCCCGGACGGCATTCACGACTTCGTCGATGGCCCGGTCCTTGGTGAGATAGCCGTCGGCGCCGGCCTGGATGGACTCTAGGACCGTTTCGTCGTCGGTCAACGCGGTCAGCATGACGACCCTGGCCGCCGGCCAGCGGGCCTTGATGGCACGCGTGGCCTCGGCGCCGGTTCCATCCGGCAGGCGGTAGTCCATCAGGACGACGTCGAGGCGCTCGCGCGCCATCGCCTTGGCCTGGGCGACGCTGCCGGCCACGCCGGCGACGACGATGTCCGCCTCGCGGCTCAGCATCTGGGAAAGAGCGCCGGCCAGGAGTCTATGCTCGTCGACGAGGAGTACTCGTATCGGTCGAGTCTCGCCGTACGATTCGATCATGTGGTCCTCCCCCTCTCGGCGGCAACAACGCCGGGAATGTGGGGCAACAGACGACACGAGACCACCGCATCGCATTCTAATGGCGCTTTCAGCGAACGCGCACTGATCCATTCGAGCGCGACATCGAGCTTGACGGTCACCCGATCGGGCACTGGCCGGATGCTCCAGGAGTTGACGAGACACGGTGATACGAGCGCCGTGGTCGGCGGTTCTCCTACCGCCCGGGCTTGCGTACAAGGGCCGGGGTGTGGCGGATCATTCGCGGCGAGCCGCCCGGCCATAATGGCACCGTGCGACTCTCCATCCTCGGCTTCGGTCTGATCGGCGGTTCGATTGCCCGCGCTCTCCACGCGCGGGCCGAGCCCGGCGAATGGCGCGTGACCGCCTGGAGCCGTAACCGGGCACCGGTCCAGCAAGGCGTGTCGGATGGGGTCGTGGAGGTGGCGGCCGAGACTCCGGACGAAGCCCTCCGCGACGCCGAGCTGGTCGTTCTCGCTGCGCCGCCTCTGATCTGCCTGGACCTCATCGACATGCTGGGCGGTTCGTTGCGCGGCTCTCTGCCCGAGGATTGCACCCTCACGGACGTGGCCAGCGCCAAGGGCCGGATAGTCGCCAGGGCCGACGAGGCGCGTCTTCCTTTCATCGGCGGACACCCGATGGCGGGCCGCGAGTTGAGCGGCTACTCCGCCGCCCTGCCGGATCTCTTCGCCGAGAGGCCCTGGGTGACCGTCCTGGGCCGGTATGCGCGGCTGTGCGACGGCGAGCGGATCGGTGAGCTTATCCAGGCTTGCGGCGCGATCCAGATCCCGATGGACGCCGCCGCCCATGACAGCGCAGTGGCGGCGATCAGTCATCTGCCTCTCGTGGTTTCGGCGGCCCTGGTCGAATCGATCGCGGGGGGACCGGGCGAGCCCGAACACGAGGACTGGCGCGCGGCCGAGGTTCTGGCGGCCACCGGCTGGGCCGGAATGACCCGCCTGGCGCGGGGCGAGCCCGCCATGGGGGCCGGCATCGCGGCCACGAATGCCGCGGCCATCGCCGCCCGGCTGCATGACTTGAGGGACGTGATCGATCGATGGCTGGCCGAGCTCGAGCGCGACGACGGCCCCGACGAAGCGGCGCTGCTGGCCCGATTGACCGCCGCTCGTGAGCGGCTGGTGGAGTCGGATCGCCCGTGAGCGGCGACGTCGAGGAGTTCGTGTATGCGGTGGCCCGAGGCGTGCTCTTCGACGGCGTGGTCCCTTGGCGAGGCGTGCGGACGGAGGACGTGACGGAGATCCTGCGTCGAGTGGACGAATGTGGGTCGCACGTCCCCAGGTCGGTCGCCGAGGCTGACCGGACGCTCAAGCAGATCATCCCGTACCTGGTACTGCGCGACGGCGAGCGTGTCTTCCTGATGAAGCGAACACGGGCCGGGGGCGACGCCCGGCTCCACGATCGCTATTCGATCGGCATCGGCGGGCATCTCAATCCGGGCGACGGCTCGATCCTGAACGGCCTGGAGCGCGAATGGCGCGAGGAGCTCGACGCCGGCTTCGTGCCGCCCTTCGAGTTCGTCGGCCTGCTCAACGACGACACCGTTGACGTCGGGATGCATCACCTCGGGCTCGTATACGTGGCTGAGGCGTCGGGTCAACATGTTGGGGTGCGCGAGACGCACAAGCTGAGCGGCTCGTTCGAGCGGATCGAAGTCGTGCGGGCGGCCTACGATTTGATGGAGACGTGGAGCCAGCTCGTGCTCGACGCGATCGACGGACCGCGTTTCGCAATCGCGGACGCGTTCCGTCTCCCGGACCGGCAGGGGCACCAGTGAACCGATCGGCCGAACGACGAGTCACACGCATGAGCGACCCGCCCGGGCCGCCGAAAGAGCGTGGCATGTTCGTCAAGGAAGCCTATCTGAGCAGCGACGGAGTTCGCGCTCCCGCATCCGCGGTGGCCGTCAGGGACCGTGCCTTCGACACGGCCTTCGTCTCCGCCCTCGAAGGCGAGCTTTCCATGTCCTACCGGCTCGCCGGCTACCTGCTGGCCGATTCCGCGGAGGCGCAGGACGCCGTTCAGGAGGCGTCCGTCCGAGCCTGGAAGGGCTGGGCAGGTCTCCGTGAGAAGGATCGCTTCCACGCCTGGTTCAGTCAGATCCTGGTCAACGTGTGCCGTACGCGCCTGCGCCAGCGAAGCCGGCGACGGACCGTCGATGTGGACGACGTCGACCTCGATGGCGGCGATCCGTTCAAAGCCGCCCTGGCTCGAGACGTGATCGGCCGCGCCCTGTCGGCTCTCAGCCAGGAGCTGCGGATGGTCGTCGTGCTCCGTTACTGGGGGGACCTATCCCTGGCTGAGATAGCCGATCGCCTGCGCATCCCCATAGGCACCGTCAAGTCGAGACACCACGCCGCCCTGCAAGCGCTGCGCCGCCGGATCGAACCGGCGGAAGGGGGCACCAGATGAGCGATTCCGATTTCCCGATCGAGTCCGACATCGAGATGGAAGACAGGCTGAGGCGGTTCGCGAAGGAAAGCAGGACCCCGCTCCTGCCCGAGGAGACGGCCGCGCTTCCATGGACCGTACAGCTGGAGCGCCCTCGAACGGGCGTCTTCGATTTCGCGGGGGCTCTGGCGGCCGGGGCCGGGTCGATGAGGCGGTCCGCGTTGGGGTTTGCCAGGCTGGCGCTCACGCTGGCGGTGGCCGGAGCCTTCCTCGCGGTCGTGGGTCAGGCCAGGACCGGTGGGAGCGCAGCCAACTTCGTGCAGCCTCTGCCCACCCCGCGGCCGACAGGCGCCGGCGCGGCACCATCGGGTCCTGAGGTTGTGGTCGTCCCGACCAGCGGGGTCGTCGACGACGTCATGGCCGATCACGTGTCCGGGGCCATTCGCCGTGCCGAATCTGACGGGGCTGCCGCCGTGATCGTCCAGCTGGACACGCTGGGCGGCAGCGAGGAAGCGATGCTCCGCATCGACGCCGCGCTGCACTCGAAGGTCCCAACGATCGTTTGGGTCGGTCCGTCCGGCGCCAAGGCGGCGAGCGCGGGCACGTTCATCACACTCTCGGCGAACCTGGCCTACATGGCCCCGAGCATCAACATCGGGGCCGCCTCGCCGGTGGCGGCAGGGGGCGGGGACATAGCCGCCACCTACGGCCAGACCGAGGCCGACAAGGTCATGAACGACGCCATCGCGACGATCCGGAGCGTTGCCCAGGAGCGGCACCCTCAGGCCGTCGCCTGGGCCGTCACCACCGTCCAGAAGGCGGAATCCTACACGGCGCAGGAGGCCCTGGACGCTCACGCGATCAACGGCATCGCCACGAGCATCGATGACGTCCTGGCCCAGGCGGACGGCCAGGCCGTCACCACATCGGCTGGGTCGGTCGTGGTCCACACCAAAGGCGCGACCACCGTCACGATTGGCGAAGACGTGGTCCAGGCGTTCCTGCACACGCTCGACGACCCGAACATTGCCTTCATCCTCCTCGTGATCGGCGTCCTGTGCGTCGTGATCGAGCTCTTCCATCCGACGCTGCTCATGGGCCTGGTCGGGGCGCTTTCGCTGGCCCTCTCGTTCTACGGATCGGGCGGCCTGCCGCTCAACTTCCTCGGGGTGGTCCTGGTCGTGCTGGGGATCTTCATGCTCGCCATCGAATCGAGCGTCCCGAGCCATGGCCTGCTCACTCTCGCGGGCCTGGCTAGCTTCCTCGTAGGGGCGGTGGCCTTCTACGGGTCGCCGGGCCCGTATCTGCCCAGCGTCGCGGTGGCCTGGCCGATCATCGCGACCATGACGGTGGCCGCGGCCCTTTACGGTCTGGTCCTCGTGCGGACCCTGGTGCAGATGCGCCATCTGGCGGTTCCGGCCGGTTCGGGCATGGTCGGCACGGTCAAGGTCGTCGGCGAGACGGGCGAGGTCCAGGCAGATCTGGCACCGCTCGGCACGGTCTACGTGTGCGGCGAGTCCTGGACGGCGCGATCCACGGACGGAAGCTCGGCGGCGCGCGGGACCAAGGTCAAGGTCGTGCGCCAGGAGGGCCTTACTCTCGTGGTCCAGCGGATCGACTAGGTTGGCGGCGATAT
>JBGQBD010000003.1:0-59134 GCA_041494645.1 Candidatus Limnocylindria bacterium | reverse complement strand
GTTCGTTCTCGCCGTGGCCGTGGGTGTGACCTCCCTCAGCGCGAGGATGTTCTATCTCCAGATCGTCCAGGGTCAGCAGGACTACCAGTCCGCGAGCGGGCCTGCGACCGCCTCCGAGAGCATTCCGTCCACCCGCGGCCTGATCTTCGACGCGTCCGGAGTGCCGCTGGCCAAGAACATGGTCAGCTACTCGGTCACGGTCACTCCGAGCGACGTTTCGTTGTCGGAGGAGCCACTGGTAGCCGAACGGTTGGGCTCATTGCTGAAGATGAACCCCATCGACATCGAGACCGAGATAGACAGCGCCACCGGGTCGCTCTACGAACCGATCAAGATCGCCGACAACGTCCCCGTTGAGGTGGCGCGTTTCATCGGAGAGAATGCCGACTCGTTGCCGGGCGTGAAGGTGGCCGTGATATCGCACCGCGAGTATCCTTCGGGACCTCTCTTCTCCGAAATCCTCGGCTATACCGGACAGATCACGCAAACTCAGTACGACGATCTCAAGGCCCACGGTTACTACACCGGCGAGCTGTTGCCTCCCGCCGGCACCCAGCCGCCGAACCTGGGCTACTCGAAGTCGGATGTGATCGGTCAGCAGGGCCTGGAGGCGTCGTACGAGGCACAGCTCCGGGGCACGTACGGGGACCAGACGGTGGCCCTCGACGACTCTGGCAAGGCCATCCCCGGACTGGTGACGCCCCACCAGCCTCCGATCCCGGGCGACTCACTAACCCTGACGATCGATTCGCACGAGCAGCAAATCGCGCAGCAAGCACTGGCCTGGGGCCTCAAGGGCGCCGCCGTCACCAGGGGCGTGATCATCGTCGAAAACCCCCAGAATGGGGCGATCCTGGCGATGGTCAGCCTGCCGAGCTACAACGACCAGTTGTTCGCCGACGGCATCAGCGAGACGGACTTCCAGAAGCTCCTTGCCGATCCGTCCGGGCCGCTTCTCAACAAGGCCGTCGCCGCCCAGTACGCGCCCGGATCCACTTTCAAGCTGGTGGCCGGTACGGCCGGCCTTCAGGACAACCCTCAGTGCCAAGAGCACGATGCGAAAGGCGCGGTCCTCTTCGATTACTGCAACAGCACATTCAACGCGACAAATGGCACATTCGACGCCTCGACCAAGCTTCTCTCGCAGCCGTTCATCCAGATCGGCGCCTTCAAGTTCAAGGAATGGAACGACCAGGGCTGGGGCCTGCTGAACATCACCTCCGGCCTGGCCTACTCGAGCGACACTTTCTTCTATCAGCTCGCTCGAATGGTCGGTCTCGATCGCCTGACCTTCTGGGCCCAGCAGTACGGTTTCGGAGCCTCGACCGGGATCGACCTCCCGTTCGAGGCGACCGGCATCGTCCCGACCAACGCCTGGAAGCTGGTCAACAAGGGCGAGCCGATGTTCGACGGCGAGATCCTCCAGGCAGGCATCGGTCAGGGCTATGACGCCTCGTCCCCGCTCCAGCTCCTGAACGCGTACTGCGCCCTGGCGAACGGCGGCACGCTCTATCAGCCGCACGTCGTGCAGTCGATCACGGACGACAAGGGCAATGTCACACCGGTGCAGCCGAAGGTTCTCAACATTCTGCCGGCCTCGCAGCAGACCCTCGAGACGATGCGCCTCGCGACGCGAGCGGTCGTGACCTCACGGCATACCGGCAACCTCGTAGAACTGCCGATCAAGGTCGCGGGCAAGACCGGCACGGCGGAATTCGGCGTCCAGGACAAGAATGGCGTTCTGCCGTACCACGAGTGGTTCGTCGGCTATGTCCCGGCCGATCCGTACGTCGACGACTTCACCAAGACGGACTCGCAGCTCGCCGTGCTTGCCTTCGTCTACGGCGCCAACAGCCAGGGGAACGTGGCGACGGAGATCGTCAAGTACTACATGATGCTGCACTTCAAATTGAAGGGCGACCCCTTCAACATTCACACTCCTGGATACATTCCGAGCTGGGTTCTGAGGCGGACCAACTTCTACCAAAGTACGAATCCAAGAGACTGACGGCACCGACCGACCGATGAGCATTCTGCGCGGCGAAACCCTCAGACTCCGGGGCTGGGCTCCGAAGGCCGGCTGGCTGGCCTGGCGCAATTACGACTTCCAGCTCACGACCTACGCGGTGCTCCTGACCATCTTCGGGCTGGCCATGGCGTACAGCAACAGCGTCGGATCGAACCACACGCCGCTGTCGCTCAATTCGCCCTTCGTTCGCAGCTTGATGTGGGCCGTCATCGCGGCCGTCGTGCTGGGGCTGACGACCGTCTTCGACTACAAGTGGCTGCGCTCGTTCGCCTGGCCGCTGTACCTGGTCAACCTCGGCCTCCTTATCCTGACTCTGCGGATCGGCACCGGCACCGGCGAAGCCGGGAGCGCGGCTCGCTGGGTGATCGTGGGCGGCTTCCAGTTCCAGTTCAGCGAACTCGCCAAGATCGTCATGGTCGTCGTCTTCGCCTCGTATCTCGCCCACCGCGAGGAGAGCGCGAAATCGCCCTGGACCATAGTTGGAGCGATCGCGATCATGGTGCCGCCCTGGGTCCTGGTCATGCTCCAGCCGGACCTCGGAACCTCCCTGGTCCTCGTGGCCCTGGTCGCCGGCATGCTGTTCATGTCCGGGGCCAGCCTGTTCTGGATGGGCACGCTGGTCCTGGGCATCGTGGGAGCCATCCCGATCGTGTGGAACAGCCTGCGCGACTACCAGCAGGCCCGCCTCCTGACGCTCTTCAACCCGGGCGCAGATCCCAACGGCGCCGGATACCAGCTCCACCAGGCCCAGACTGCGGTCAATGCGGGCGGCCTGGGCGGGAAGGGGCTGACCAACGGCACGGTCGCCTTGCCCGTCGGGACCACCGACTTCGTGTGGGGGGTCCTGGCCGAGGAACTCGGATTCATCGGCTCAATGGTGGTCCTCGTTCTTTTTGTCCTGCTCCTGTGGCGGCTGATCGTGTGCTCGTGGCGGTCGCCCGACCGCTTCGCCATGCTCATCGGCAGCGGCCTGGCGACGATGCTCTTCTTCCAGGTCTTCGTGAACGTCGGCATGGTCGTGGGCCTCATGCCTGTGACGGGCATCCCGCTGCCCTTCATCACCTACGGCGGTGCCTCCCTGGTCAGCCTGGCGGCCGGCCTCGGCACTATTCAGAGCACGAATCTGCGCCGCGAGAAGCCCGAGTGGTAAGGGGGACATCCCCTGTCGCCGCCCTCTGATACGCCCGGCCGCAGGTTGGGCCAGCGAGGCTAGACCCATGACGACGACGCTGCCCCCAGGCCAGCCGCCAGCGGCCTCGAACCCGGCCCCGGCCGAGGCCGGGCCGTACCACGCGCCGTCACCGCTCCCGAGTCTGACCGTCCAGCGGTTGCTCGGGCGAGTCCGCAAGCCAGGGCGCTACTCGGGCGGCGAGTGGAACTCCATCCGGAAGGACTGGTCCGAAACCGCTCTCAAGTGGTGCTTCACCTACCCCGACCTCTATGAGATCGGGATGAGCAACCTCGGCCTGCGGATCCTGTACGAGGTTCTGAACGACCGGCCGGAGTGGCTGGCCGAGCGCTGCTTCGCGCCGGACGTCGATCTTCAGGCGGAGCTTCGGGCGGCGAAGGTGCCTTTGTGGAGTCTCGAGACGCGGCATTCCCTCCGAGACTTCGATGTGGTCGGCCTCAGCCTCGGCTACGAACTGGTGGCCACGAACGTGCTCGACATGCTCGAGTTGGCCGGCATCGGGCTGACGACCGGCAACCGCTCCGGGGCCGACCCGCTGGTCATCGCCGGCGGCTCGATCGTCCTGAACCCGGAGCCCTTCGCCGACTTCACCGATGCGGTGGTCCTTGGCGAGGGCGAGGACGTGGTGCTGGAGATCAGCCAGGTTCTGCATTCGATCGGCTGGCATCGCCGCGTGCCCGCGCCCGGTGGGGAGTGGCGCCGGGGGGTGGATCGAGCCACCGCGCTGCGGGCGCTAGCCCGAATCGCTGGCGTCTACGTGCCCTCGCTGTACCGGCCGCGCTACCAGGCCGACGGCACGTTCGCGGCGCTGGAGAGCCTGGACGGGGCCGCCCCGGCCCGGGTTGCCGGCCGAATCGCCGCCGACTTCGAGACCAAAGTCCGCGGCATCCGCCAGATCGTCCCCAACATCGGCATCGTCTTCGACCGCGCCCAGGTCGAGGTCATGCGCGGCTGCACGAGGGGTTGTCGCTTCTGCCAGGCGGGGATGCAGTCCCGCCCGCTTCGGGAGCGAGCGCCCGAAGTGGCGATCGCCGCCGCGGAGGCGATCCTCAGCGCGACCGGCTATGAGGAGATCGGGCTGACGAGCCTCTCCACCGCCGACTACACCTACGTTCGAGAGGTGGCCTCGGCGCTGCACGAGCGCAACCCGGAGGTCGTCATCTCCCTGCCGAGCACGCGCGTGGATGCCTTCACCGTGGAGCTGGTCGACGCCATCGCTCCCGGCGGCCGGCGGTCCGGTTTTACGTTCGCGCCCGAGGCCGGAAGCCAGCGCCTGCGCGACACGGTCAACAAGGGAGTGAGCGACGAGGAGATCGTTCGCTGTGCCGAGCTGGCCTTCAGCCGCGGTTGGAGCGCGGTCAAGCTCTACTTCATGATCGGCCTGCCGGGCGAGACGATCGAGGATGTGCTGGCAATCGCCGCGATCTGCCGCCGCGTCCTCGACATCGGCAAACGGCGTCACGGCGGCCGAGCCCAGGTGAAGGCCAACGTCTCGACGTTCGTGCCCAAGGTCTTGACGCCGTTCCAATGGGACGGTCAGGACAGCACGGACGAGATAGAGGCCAAGGTGTCGGAGCTACGGAAGGCGCTCCACGGCAAGGGGCTCACCATGTCGTGGCACGACCCGGCGAGCTCGCTTCTCGAGGCGGCGCTGGGCCGCGGTGACCGCCGCCTCGGTCGCGTGATCGCGCGAGCCTGGCGCAACGGGGCGCGCTTCGATGCCTGGGACGAGCACTTCGACTTCCAGAAATGGCTCCAGGCTTTCGCCGAAGAGGGTCTGGACCCGGCCTGGTATGCTCAGCGCGACATTCCGGTCGAGGAGAAGCTGCCCTGGGAGCACCTTGGCGCCGGCGTCTCGACCGACTTCCTCCTGCGCGACCGAAGGTGCGCTCGGGCCGCGAAGACCACGGTCGACTGCCACTGGGGTCCATGCTCGAATTGCGGCGTGCCGGCGGTGGCCGGCTTTGCCTGCGACACCGGCGAGCAAGGTCCGCGGCAGATGCTCGTCAACGTCGGCGGCGGCGACGACGGGAGCCGCGGCCGCGAGGAAAGTGGCGAAGGCGAGGGCCGTGGCAGGCTCGCCGGCGGGCGGTGGCGATACGTTGGCCCGCCCGGCGATCCCCGTCGTGCCGATCAGGCCGGCCCGGCTTCGGCCGGCGCGAGTGCTAACGTGAGCGGCGATCGCGGCGTGAAACGCGGCTGGCCGTACGATCTGCTGGGGACTGAGATGCAGTCGAAGAACGCTGGGCTCAACGGTCTTGCGTCGCTGGTGGAGGCGGCCGGCGGCGAGACCACCGGGTGACGTCGGGAAGCCTTGGGAGCTCGGGAGAGACGACCCTCGAGCTGATCCGTCTGTTCGTCCTTCTGGTCGGGGCCGCCGCGCTGGTGACTCTGCTGGCCCGTCGCATCAACCTGCCCTACACGGTTGCCCTGGTCGCGTTCGGGATCGTGGCCGGCGTCCTGGCTCAGCCGCTCCGGGTCGAGATCACGCCGCAGCTCGTACTCGTCGTCCTGCTGCCGGCGTTGATCTTCGAGGCGTCTTATCAGACCGACTTCGGGAAGCTGCGCCCGTCTCTCGTGGGCGTCGCCCTGCTGGCCGGACCGGGCGTCCTGGCCAGCGCGTCGATCATTGCGGCCGCCCTTCACTTCGGCGCCGGCCTGGCCCCGACACAGGCGTTCGTAGTGGGGGCCATGCTTTCGGCCACGGATCCGGCCGCGGTGATCGCCACGTTCAAACGGCTCGATTCGCCGCGGCGACTGGCCACTCTGGTCGAGGCGGAGAGCGTCTTCAACGATGGGACCGGCATCGTCGTCTTCGCCCTGGCCGTGGACTTCGTCTCGCGCCCGGTCGGTCCGGCAGAGATCGGGCTCACGTTCGCCTGGGTGGTGATCGCCAGCGCCGCGCTGGGCGCCCTGGCCGGATTCGCGACCTCTCGGATCCTGCCGACCGTCGGCGACCACCTGATCGAGATCAGCTTTTCGGTGGTCCTGGCGTACGGCACGTACCTCGCGGCCGATGCCTTCCACCTCTCGGGCGTCATCGCCACCGCCGTGGCGGGGATCGTCCTGGGCAGTTACGGCCGAAAGAACGGCCTGTCGCCTCGGACAGAAGAAGCGCTCGACACCGTCTGGGAGTTTGTCGCCTTCCTGGCCACGGCCTTCATATTCCTCGTCGTCGGGTTCGCGATATCGATCCGAGCCCTGGTCGACGTGGCCTCGCCGATCGCCTGGGCCTTCGCGGCCGCGCTCGCCGGCAGGGCGCTCATCGTTTACGGGCTCTTGGGCGCCTGGCGGCTCGTTCGACCGCAGCCGCGTCCCTCGAAACGGCTGCCGAAGCCGCGAGATCGGCCCGCGCCTGCGCGCGAGGAAGCGGCCATCCCGATCGACTGGCTTCACGTGATCTTCTGGTCCGGCCTGCGGGGCGCCGTGTCGACGGCCCTGGCGCTCTCTC
The DNA here is from genome assembly GCA_041494645.1 of Candidatus Limnocylindria bacterium. Taxonomy (GTDB): domain Bacteria; phylum Chloroflexota; class Limnocylindria; order Limnocylindrales; family CSP1-4; genus Fen-1039. The sequence continues at coordinate 52,465 of JBGQBD010000003.1, read as the reverse complement.
TTCCGCTCGACTTCCCGAATCGCTCCGAGATGCAGGGGATCACCTTCGGCGTCGTCCTGATCACGCTCCTGCTCCAGGCGACCACGGCCGAGCTTGTCGTGGCCAGGTGGGGCCGCAAGCGATCCGGGGCAAACGCCGGCACGGAGCGTGGGGGTGGGCGCGGCTCGCCGGCCGTGAGCCGAAGCCAGGCCGGTCCGCCAGCCGGCGAGCCCGGCGCACCCGGCGGGGCCCCGGCGGAAGGCGGGGTGGACTCGGTGCCATGAGTGAGACCCGGCAGCGGTGGCGGATCGTATTCACCCGCGGCGAGGAGGCTCTCTACCTGTCCCATCTGGACGCGGTCACGCAGTGGGAACGAGCTTTTCGGCGAGGGGCTATTCCGGTGGCCACCACCGGGGGATTCAGCGCGCGGCCGAAACTGGTCTTCGCCGCCCCGCTCCAGCTCGGCATGCTCGCGGAGCACGAGCTGGCCGATCTCTTCCTGTCCGAACGACTGGGCGCTTCTGCCCTACGAGCCCGTCTGATGGCCGGGATGCCGGCCGGCTACCGAGTCGTCGACCTGCACGACGTGTGGGTGGGGGCGCCCGCACTCGCTCCCCAGCTCGTCGCCGCCGACTACCGCATGACCCTGTTCGGCGTGGAACGCGAGGAGCTTGCGACCGCGGCGGCCCGGCTCATGGCCGCGGAGCGTCTCCGGCGCGAGCGGCGCCGCGAAGCGAAGACCGTCGCCTACGACCTGAGGCCGCTCATCATCGACCTCCAGATCCGGGCCGCTGATCCGGCGGCCGTGGCGCCGGATGGGGTTTCGGCCGGGGCCGCCGGGCTCTGGATGCGGCTGCGCCACTCGCAGGAGCGGGGCAGCGGGCGGGCCGACGAAGTCGTGGCCGCCCTGGCCGACCAGATGGGCCAAGCGGCGGTCGTGTCGGCGGTGGCGCCGGACGATGAGGCCCGCCCGGGCTCAAACGACACGGGTCAGGCCGGCACGGCGTCAGCGACCGTGGCCGGCCCCGAGTTTCCCGGCGCCGGCCGGCCGGCGATCGAAATGGTCATGCCCGTCCGCGAACGGCTGTGGCTGGCCGAGGAGCTGACCGTGAGCCAGGTTGGCGATCGGGCGCCACGTTGGGCTGAGGAGGCCGCGGAGTAGACTGCCGCTCGCGCGATCCAGGTCGATCGGGTGCGAGACGGCAACAGGCCCGGGCGTACCGGACCCCATTTCGCGTTTGACGAGGCAGACCTCGCGCCGTACACTCGCACTTCGCGCCCCGGGGTACCCGGGGGCGATTTCGTGTCATGCGCCCGAGGGCCTCCCGCCCACGTCAACTTCCCGAGGACCAATGTACGCAGTCATCGAGACCGGCGGCAAGCAGTACCGCGTCGAACTCGGAACCGAGCTCGAGGTGGATCTGCTCGATGCCGAGCCGGGACAGGAGATCAACCTCGACCGCGTGCTGCTGGTCGTGGATGGCGACAAGTCGGCAGTAGGCCAGCCCGTCGTGGCGGGTGCGGCCGTGAGCGCTCGGGTCCTGCGCCAGGATCGTGGCGAAAAGACGATCTCGTTCAAGTACCGGCCCAAGGCCCGCCGTCGCGTTAAGAAGGGGCACCGCCAGGAGCTGACGGTCCTGAAGATCACCGACGTGCGGCTCGGCGCCAAGAGCGCTGCCGCCGAGGCTCAGGAGGCCGAGACACAGGCCGAGGCCGAGCGCGGCAAGATCGCGAAGGCTGCCGCCCGGCAGGCCGCCGAGGACGCGGCGCTGGCCGAGAAGCTCAAGGCTCGCCAGGCCGCCGCCGAGGAGGCCGAACCCAAGGCGAAGGCGCCCAAGGCGAAGGCGCCCAAGGCCGCTCCAGCCAAGGCACAGGCCGCGCCCAAGGCACAGGCCGTGCCCAAGGCCGCGAAGGCTGCCAAGACCGACGAACCTGCCGGCGAGGCTGCTCCCAAGCGACCCGCTCGGACAAAGAAGGACGAATAGCGATGGCCCACAAGAAGGCAGGCTCGAGCTCCAAGAACGGCCGCGACAGCGTCGGCCAGCGACTGGGCTGCAAGGCGGGAGACGGAGAGTTCGTCACTGCCGGCTCGATCATCGTCCGGCAGCGCGGCATGACCTTCGCGGCCGGCCCCGGCGCCGGTCTGGCGCACGACTACAGCGTCTTCGCCAAGATCGACGGGACCGTCCATTTCGAGCACGTGACGCGCGAGAAGAAGCGAATTCGAATCGAGGCCCTGGCCGGCGAGTAGCCTGCGGAACAACCCTGCGGTCCGGCACCCGAACGCCGACCGCGCCACCGACGACCACCGGCGGATGACCGTGCGGAAGGCGCCCGGAGAGTAACGAATGAAGTCCAAGATCCATCCCAAGTACCAGCAGGCCACGGTGCATTGCGCTTCGTGCAAGACGACCTTCGAGATCGGCTCGACGCGGTCGGAGCTTCGCGTCGACGTGTGCAGCAGCTGCCACCCGTTCTTCACGGGCAAGCAGACGATCATCGACACGGCCGGCCAGGTCGAGCGGTTCCAGCGCCGCCTGGAGCGCGCCGAGCGGGCCTAGCCTGCCGGACGCCACGGCAACGGCTGGCCGCATCCCTGAAGCGGCCCGGCGCCGCGCCACTCAGGGGCTAGACTTCCTCCATGGCTAGGTACCAATACGGCGGCCAGGCGCTCATCGAGGGTGTCCTGATGCGCGGCCGACATGCTCTTGCGGTTGCGCTCCGCCACCCGGACGGCTCCATTGTTTGGGCCACCGAACGGCTGGATCTGGGGCTGCGCGCTCGCCGTCCGCTCAGGCTCCCGTTCCTGCGCGGCCTAGTCGTCCTGTACGACACCCTCGTCACGGGCACGCGCTGGCTGGTCCGGTCGGCCACGCTTCAGGCCGTGGCCCTCGAGGGCGAGGACGGTGGAGCGGGCAAGAGCGGCCAGGCCGCCGCCCGGACGGGGTCCCTACTGCACACGCTGATCCTGGCGCCGGCCGTGGTGATCGTTGGCGCGGCCGCCGGCCACGACTCCGGGTACACCGATCCGGACGGGCCGGGGGACTCGCCCGCTCAGGCCCCCGACTCCAGCCGTGGCCTCGGCAAGGGCTACACCGTGGCAGTGGGCGGCATGCTGCTGCTGAGTCTCGTCGTGGGCATCGGCATCTTCTTCCTCCTGCCGCTCCTGCTGGCCCAGGCCACGGTCGGACGCGTGGACCAGGGCTTCGGCTTCCAGCTCTCCGAGGGCCTCATCCGCGTCGCGATCTTCATCGGCTACTTGCTGCTCGTGGGCCGTGCCCCGGACGTTCGGCGCACGTTCCAGTACCACGGCGCGGAGCACATGTCGATCCACACGCTGGAGGCCGGCGATCCGCTGACCGTGGATGCGGCCCGCAAGTATCCGACGGCCCACCCGCGCTGCGGTACCGAGTTCCTGGTGGTGGTGCTGATCGTCTCGATCCTCGCCTTCGCCGTGGTCGGGAAGCTGCCGCCGATGTGGCTCATCGTCTCGCGCGTCATCCTCATCCCGGTCATCGCCGCCGTCAGCTACGAGATCCTGCAGCTGGGGGCCCGCCATCGCCGCCACGCCGCGGTGCGCTGGCTTTGGTCGCCCGGCATCTGGGTTCAGAAGATCACCACTCGCCAGCCGTCCGACGACATGATCGAGGTTGCGATCGTCTCGCTCCAGCTGGCCCTGGTGGCCGACGGAGGCGAGGTCCCGGCGGGCAGCGCCCACTTCGCGTCGCGGCCGATCGAACCGGAGTCGGGCGGCACCAGGGGCGGCGACGCGGCCACGATCCCGCCCGAAACGGCCGCGGCCGAGCTCGAAGCCGCGGAACCGCCCAAGCGGTCCAGGCGAGCGGCCAAGACCGCCGGGCCGAAACCGTGATCGACGCCAAGCTCATCGAGATCGCCGCTCGATACGACGCCCTCCAGAACGAGCTGGCCCAACCCATGACGGCCGCCGACCCCGCCGCGCTGAAGCGGCTGGGCAAGGAGCTGACCCAACTGGAGCCGGCCGTGTCCGCCTGGCGCGAGCTGCTGGCGGCTCGCAAGGAGCTCGCCGAGGCCCTCGAGATGCGTGACTCGGGCGACGAGGAGATGCACGACCTGGCCCAGGAGGAGGTCCGCAGGCTCGACACCCGCGAGGCCGAACTCCTCGAGCTGCTCCGCCTGCAGCTGATCCCGCGCGATCCCGCCGATGAGAAGAACGTGATCCTGGAGATCCGGGCCGGGGCCGGCGGGGACGAGGCCAAGCTCTTCGCGGCCGAGCTGCTCCGGATGTATCTCCGCTATGCCGAGCGCCACGGCATGCACGCCGAGGTCCTGAGCCTGGGCGAGACGGGTATCGGCGGGATCAGCGAGGCGATCGTGGAGATCGCGGGCGGCCGGGCCTTCAGCCGTCTCAAATTCGAGGCAGGAGTCCACCGCGTGCAGCGCGTCCCGGTCACCGAATCGAGCGGTCGGATCCACACCTCGACCGCGACCGTGGCCGTCATGCCGGAAGCCGAAGAGGTCGACGTCGAGATCGACGAGAACGACATCAGGGTCGACGTCTACCGCTCCACCGGCCATGGCGGGCAGTCGGTCAACACGACCGACTCGGCCGTGCGAATCACTCATATGCCCAGCGGCATCGTCGTCGCCATCCAGGACGAGAAGAGCCAGATCAAGAACAAGGCCAAGGCGCTGGCCGTTCTGCGAAGCCGGCTCCTCGATCGGGAACGGGCCAGGGCCGCGCAGGTCGAATCTGCTCTGCGGCGGAGCATGGTCGGCTCGGGCGAGCGATCCGAGAAGATCCGCACCTACAACTTCCCCCAGGACCGCTTGACCGACCATCGAATCAACCTCGACCTGCATAACCTGCCCGGCGTGATGGACGGCGACATCGAGAGACTGATCGACGCGCTAAGCACCACGTACCAGGCCGAGCAGCTGCGGCTGCTCGGCGAGGGCTCGCGGGAGTGATGAGTCCGGCCGCCTTTTGGGCGCGGCGGTAGGCGCGGGTATCGGCGTGGCGAACATCGGCGATCTCCTCGCGTCCGGCACGGCCCGCCTGCGCGCCTCCGGATCGGAGAGCGCGCGTCTCGACGCCGAGCTGCTGCTCGGCTGGGCCATCGGGGCGGAGCGGACCTCGATCCTGGCCCACCCCGAGGCTACGGTGGGGGCGGACGCCGCGGCCGCCTACGAAGCGGGGATCGTCCGCCGGGAGGCCGGCGAGCCGGTGGCCTACATTCGCGGCCTCAAGGAGTTCTACGGCCTTGCCTTCGGGGTGGATCGAAGGGCGCTCATTCCGCGGCCGGAGACGGAGCTGCTCGTGTCGGAAGCGGAGCGGGAGATCGCGTGGCGGCTCACTTCCGCGCCGCGGCCGGCCGGCACTCCGAAGCTGCGCGTCATCGACGTCGGCACCGGTTCGGGTGCCATCGCAATCGCGCTGACGACTCTGCTGCGGCGTCGGCGGATGCTGCCCGAAGTCTCGTTCCTGGCCGTGGACCGATCGCGCGATGCCCTCGGCCTGGCTCGGGAGAACGCGGTCGGACACGCCCTGGCCGAGACCATTGCCTTCCTCGAGGCCGACGTGCTGCCGGCGACCGAAGATCCATTCGACCTGATCCTGGCGAACCTGCCCTACATCCCTACGGCGGAGGTCGACCGTCTGCCGGTGGCCGCATCGTTCGAGCCGCGTCTGGCGTTGGATGGCGGGCCCGACGGGCTGGCGGTCGTGGGGCGACTGCTCGAGGCCCTTCCTTCGGCCCTGGCTCCCGGCGGCATGGCGCTCCTCGAGATCGGCTTCGACCAGGGGCCCGCGGTCCAGGAGGCAGTGGCCGCGCTCAGGGGCGAGTGGTCTTGCCGGGTCCAGCCGGATCTTTCGGGCAGGCCGCGTCTGGCGCGAGTGGAGCGCTCGACCGGCGTGGCGGGTGGCTGATGGTCCAGCCGGCCCTCCCGATTCGACTCATCGCCCTGGACATCGACGGCACGCTCGTCGGCGACGATCTGGTCATCGGCGAACGCACCCTTGCCGCCGTGCGCGAAGCGTCCCGGCGGGGGATCGCCGTGTCGCTGGTCACCGGCCGCATGGCCACCAGCGCCGTGCCATTTGCCGAGGCGCTCGGGCTTACCGGGCCGCTCGTCGCTCAGCAGGGAGCCATCGTGCGGGCGATGCCGGCTCCGGGATCGAAGCGTCCCGGCCGCCTGCTGCTCCACCGGCCGTTGAGGCCGGAGACCGCCGTCGAGGTCGTACGCTGGTGCCAGGATAGGGCGCTGATCCCCCACTTCAATTACCTGGAATGGATGATCGTGGCCTCCGACGAGTCGCGTCTGGACGAATACCGCCTCTTCGTGGGCGATCGGCTGCGGACGGTGCCGGACGTGGTCACTCGGGCGGCGAGGCCGGTCACCAAAGTCGTGGCGATCGGCGAAGGCGAGCACTCTCTGGAGGTGCTGGACGAAGGCCGCGTCCACTTCGCCGGCCGGGCGGAGGTGACGCTGAGCCACCCGCGCTTCCTGGAGTTCCTGGCGCCCGGCGTGTCGAAAGGCATGGCGATTCGCTGGCTGGCCCGCCGGCAGGGTGTCCCGCTTGAGCAATGCCTCGCCATCGGCGACCAGTACAACGACCTGGAGATGATCGCCGAGGTTGGTTACGGAGTAGCGATGCCGAGCGCCCCGGCCGCGGTGCAGGCCGTGGCCCGGTTCGTGGCGCCGCCGGTGGGCGAGGAGGGGGCCGCGCAGATGATCGAACGTATCGCTTTGGACGGTTGGCGCTCCCCCGCGCGCGGGGCTGGGCCGGACGGGACCGATTCGGGCGGCGTGCTGCACGGTGTCAGGGTCGAGCGGCGATGACGGCGCGGCTGCTCCCCGACGACGCCTCGGGGCGCGCGGAGGCCGCCGGCGTCCTGCGGGTCGGTGGGCTGGTGGCGATGCCGACCGACACCGTGTACGGGATCGGAGTGGCGCTGGAGGCGCCGGACGGCCTGCAGCGACTCTTCGCAGCCAAGGACCGGCCCCTGGACCGGGCCATCGTGCTGCTGGTGGCCGATCTGGCCCAGGCGGGTTCGGTCGGCATCCTGTCCGCGGCGGCCCATCTTCTGGCGGAGCGCTTCTGGCCCGGCGGTTTGACCCTCGTTCTGCCGCAAACCCCCGGTGCTCGGCTGCCGGCGACCCTGACCGGCGGGGCCGCCACGATCGGCGTCCGCCTGCCGGACCACGATTGCCCGCGCGAGCTGGCTTTCGCCCTCGGTCCGCTGCCCGTCACCTCCGCCAACCTCTCCGGCCAACCCGACGCCGGCGACGCCTCGGCGGTCCTCGCTCAGCTGGGCTCCCGCGTCGATCTCGTTCTCGATGGCGGCCCGGCCCGCGGTGGAGTCCCGTCCACCGTCGTGGACTGCTCGGGCGAGCTGCCGCGAGTCCTGCGGGCTGGGGCGATCCCGCCGGCCGCCCTGGCGGCGCTTCTGAACGAGGCCGGGCTCTCACACGAACTCTGAGGCGCGGGCTACGGCCCGCTCGGCGTTCGGTAGCCCGCCACCGGCCGGGCGTCAGCCGCGGCCTTTGTGGCGATCCGCCGTTACGGGCTCGTCCGCCGCTAGCCGGCTTCCTCCCCCCGATCCGACAATGTTGCTGGGCCCGTGGTTTCGGCGAGGTGACGTCGGCCCCGAGCATCGGCGACAATAGGCCGGACCCGGCTCTGCGCCACGTCGAATAGGACGGTGAGGCGCCGTCCGCGCCGACCGGGCAAGGAGTCGGCATGACGATCGCACGTCGAGAGGGGATCGCCTGGGCCCGGCTGGCCGATGTCGACCCCGAGCTCTGGGCGGCCATTCGTGGCGAGGCCGATCGCCAGCGCTGGAAGATAGAACTGATCGCCAGCGAGAACTACACCTTCGCCGCGGTGATGGAGGCCCAAGGCTCGCCTCTCACCAACAAGTACGCCGAGGGTCTGCCCGGCAAGCGCTACTACGGCGGCTGCGAGTACGTGGACGTCGCCGAGCGCCTGGCCCAGGAGCGAGCGCTCGCCCTCTTCCCGGGCGCCGAGCACGTCAACGTCCAGCCCCACTCGGGCGCCCAGGCCAACATGGCCGCTTATCTGTCAGTCCTGGAGATCGGCGACAGGATCCTGGGCATGAACCTGGCCCACGGCGGCCATCTGACTCACGGCTCGCCGGTCAACTTCAGCGGCAAGTGGTTCGAGGTGCACGCCTACGGCGTCTCGCCCGAGACCGAACAGATCGACTACGACGCGCTCGAGAAGCAGGCGGCGGAGGTCAAGCCCAAGCTCATCGTCGCCGGCGCCAGCGCCTACCCCCGCACCATCGACTTCGAGCGGATGGGCAAGATCGCCCACCAGAACGGCGCTCTGCTCATGGTCGACATGGCCCACATCGCCGGGCTGATCGCAGCCGGTCTCCACCCGACGCCGTTCGGCCACGCGGACATCGTCACGACCACCACTCACAAGACCCTGCGCGGCCCGCGAGGTGGCTTGATCTTCTGCCGCGAGGATCTGCCGGCCGCGCTCAAGGCGAACTACCCGAAGCTGGGGAAGACCACCCTCGCCGCGGCCATGGACAAGAGCGTCTTCCCCGGCACCCAGGGCGGCCCGCTGATGCACGTCATCGCCGCCAAGGCCGTGGCCCTCAAGCTTGCGGCCACGGACGAGTACCGCCAGGACCAGCGCCAGACGATCGTCAACGCCAAGCTGTTGGCCGCGACCATGGCCGACAAAGGCGCCCGGGTCGTCTCGGGCGGCACTGACAACCACCTCATGCTTGTCGACGTGACGCCGCTCGGCGTGACCGGCCGCGAGGCGGAGCATCTCCTGGACGAGATCGGCATCACCGTCAACAAGAACGCCATCCCGTTCGACAAGAACCCACCCAACATCGCGTCCGGGATCCGGGTCGGCACGCCGGCAACGACCAGTCGCGGCTTCCGCGAGCCGGAGATGCGAGCCATCGGCGAGATGATCGTCTCGGCCATTGTCACTCGCGACGACCCCTCGGAGCAGGCCAAGCTGGCCGCCCTGGTCCGCGACCTCTGCTCGCGCTTCCCGGTCCCGGGACTCCAGGAGGACTGACTACGCCAGGGCTTCAGTGCCCCGATCCCGGCTCCGGTCCGGCCACCGACGCAGTGCCGCCGAGGGCGTGGGAGGTCCGGGCGATATCGACGCGACCGGCTGCATCTTGCCCGTCTGGGGCGGGCCCCCGGGCCGGCCATCGATCCGCCGCTGAGACTACCCCATGAGCCTGAACGGTGAGGCCATCCAGGCGCTCCCGGCCCTTATCCTTGGGTTTTTCCTGGCGGGAGCGATCACCCTGGCGGCGACGCCGATCGTCGGGCACTATGCCCGTCGCTTCGGAATGGTCGATCGGCCCGAGGCTCGGCGGGTGAACAAGCAGGCCATAGCTCGCGGCGGCGGTATCGCCATCCTGCTGGGGTTCGTGTTCGTGTCGGTCCTTCTCATCTTCGCCAACACCGTCATGGGCATGCACTTCGTCGACGAGCCGCAAATCGTCAAGAGGCCGCAGATCCTGGCACTGCTCGGTGGCGCGGTGCTGGCGGTGGGCCTAGGCTTCCTTGACGACTGGCTCCAGCTCCGCGCCCGCTGGCAATTCTTGGGCCAGTTCCTGCTGGCCGGCTTCGCCTTCGCCCTTGGAGTGGTTGTCACCAGCATCAACGATCCGCTGAGCTCCGGCGCCACCCTCCACATCTCGGACGCAGTGGCCGCCGTGGCGACACTGCTGTGGATCGTGGGCATGATCAACAGCATCAACTTCATCGACGGCCTGGACGGGCTCTCGTCCGGCATCGCTCTGATCGCTGCCCTGACCCTCGGCGTGATCAACCTCACGGCCAACCCGGTCCAGCCGTATGTGGCTCTCTTCTGCTTCGCCCTCGCCGGCGCGCTGGCCGGCTTCCTGCGCTGGAACTTCCACCCGGCGTCGATCTTCGCCGGGACGAGCGGCATCATGCTCGTCGGCTATTCGCTGGCCGTGCTCTCGATCCTGGGCGTCGCGAAGATCGCCGTGGCTGCGCTCGTGCTGGGCGTGCCGATCATCGACACTTTTTGGATCATCGTGCGGCGCCTCGCCGCCGGCAGATCGCCGTTCGCCCCGGACCGAGGCCACATCCACCACCGCCTGCTCGACCTGGGCCTGTCGCATCGAAACACCGTGCTGGTCATCTATGGGGTCTGCATCCTGCTGGCCCTGCTCTCCCTGGGACTCTCCTACACGGGCCAGATGTACGCGTTCATGGGATTGGTCCTAGTCTTCGGCCTCGTCCTGTTCCTGATCGCCAAGGTAGGCGGCGGCGGCAACGTGGTCGGCGAGGATCTCGACCGCGACTCCTACGATCCGCCGCCACCGTAGCCGACGCCTGGCCCGGATGCGAACCCCCCTGGCGAGGACTCCGCGGGCTCCTCCGAGGGTCTCTAGGCGACGCACGACTCGTCGCTCGCTCCGGCACTTTCGGGGGTTGAGCGTTCGATTATGTCGACTGCTACACTCACGGCGCCTTGCCAGAGAGACGATGAACGACCTCGGAAAAGCGTCCGCCTATGTCGCCCTCTTTTCTGAGATTGGGTTCGTTCTTCTCATCGCCGTTCTGGGGGGCGTTCTCGGCGGTTACTGGCTCGACCAGCGCCTGGGAACCGTCCCGCTCTTCGTTCTGGTTGGATTCACGGTCGGAACCGTCGGCGGCGCGATCGGCTGCTGGCGATTGATGGCCCGGTTCCTGGCCCGGCTCGACGAGGACGACAGACGATGACGCGGCACCTCTCGGGGGTCGCCGGCTAGGCGGAGCGAGTGTGACAAGCGATCCGGGCGGCGTGCCCGTGACGATCGAAGACGAAGACGGGCCGGCCGTCCCGGAGGCTGCGCCGAAGAATCGCCTCGGCATCGGCGCCTTCCTGGTCCTGTTCTTGGCCGTCGTCGCTCTCGACCTCCTCGCGGCCATCTTCGTGCCGCCTTTCCCCAAGGGCGGCCAGCCCGGGCAAGCCTGCGACTTCCCGGCGTGCTTCATCACAAGCTCGATCGAGTTCCCGCCCCCGGCCGTGGTGGTTGACCTCTCGCCGGCGTCCGCCCCAGCCGCGGCACCGATGGTCTACTTCCACCCGAGCATCAGTTCCACGATCCTGACCATGTGGATCGTGATGGCCCTTCTCCTCCTGGTGGCGTTCGTGGCCACTCGACGGATGAGGCGCGTGCCCGGCCGCATGCAGAACGTCGTCGAATGGGCCTACGAGTTCGGCTCCGATTTCGCGGTCGGCATCGCGGGCGAGCGGGCCAGACGCTACTATCCGATCTTCGCCGCCTTCTTTCTGTTCATCCTGTTCTCCAACTGGAGCGGCCTCGTGCCGCCGGTCGGCAAGATCGATCAGCTCCGAGCGCCGACCAGCGACGTGAACATAACCATCGGGTTGGCCCTGACCTCCTTTGTCCTCTTCCAGGGTGAGGGTCTCCGGCGCCTGGGCCCGCGCGGCTACCTTGGCAAGTTCTTCCCGATCGGCGAGTTCCGCCACGGTATCGGAGCCGGCCTGCTGGCCATGTACGTCGGGATCATCGAGCTCTTCCTCGAGTTCGTGAAACCCGTCACGCTCTCGATGCGACTCTTCGGCAACATCTACGGCGGCGAGGTGGCTCTGGCCGTCATCTCGGCCCTGACCCTGGCGATCGTGCCGGTCGCCCTCTTGGGGCTCGAGGCGCTGCTCAACCTGATCCAGGCTCTCATCTTCTCGGTCCTGACCCTGATGTTCATCCTGATCGCGGTCGAGGGTCACGAATCCCAAGGGCACCGTCCAGCCGCCGCCGCGAGCGGCGCCTTGGCAGACCATCCGGCGCCCGGCGGCGCCGACAACCATCAGCCCGCGGCGGCCTGACCGCCCACCGTAGCAACTGCCCGGCCTGCTGGTCGGACCAGAGGAGGTTCTTGAGAATGACCCCCGAGCACATCGGAGCCGGACTCGCGGCGCTTGCCGTAATCGGCCCCGGCATCGGCATCGGCCTACTGGCCGGCATGTCCAGCAACGCCATCGGGCGGAACCCGGATGCGGCAGGTCAGATCCGCGGCCTGGCGATCATCCTGGCCGGCTTCGCCGAAGGCCTCGGCGTCCTGGCGATCGTCGTTGGCCTGCTCTCACTCTTCCTCAAGTAAGCCGCACCCGGCGGAGGGCATACCGTGAACCTCCTGGCGGCCGTTGCGGCAGCGCCCGCTACCGAGGCGTCGGGCCTGTCGATCAACATCTTCTGGGTCATCGTCGCCGCCCTCAACTTCGTCATCTTCCTGGCCTTGATCTGGCGATTCGGCTTCGATCCCATCGCCAGGATCCTGGCCGATCGCAAGGCACGCATCGAGCAGGGTCTGGCGGACGCGGAGCACGCCCGCAGGGACCGCGATGCCGGAAGGGCTGAACACGAGCGAGTGATCGCCGAGGCCCGCCGCGAGGCGATCGCTCTCATCACGGCGGCCCAGAAGTCGGCCGAAGACCTCCGCCTGGCGGACATCGCCGCCACCCGAGCCGAGCTGGACAGGCTCCGCGAGAAAGCGGCCGTCGACATCGCCGCGGAGCGTGACCGTGCGCAGGCGGATCTCCGGGCCCAGGTCGCCGACCTGGCCCTGGCGGCCGCCGGCAAGGTCGTGGGAGAGACCATGACCGGCGCCCGCCAGCGCCGACTCGTGGAGGAGTTCCTCACCGACCGCGAAACCTCCGGCGGGGGCGGGGCCAACTGATGGCGCGCCTTGGGGCCGCGCGCCGGTATGCGGAAGCCGTCTTCGAGCTGGCCACGCGCGACGGCAAGGTCGACGAGTGGCGGCGCGAGGTAGGCATCGCCTGCGGTCTAGCCCAGGACAAGCGGCTGGTTCGGGCCGTCGACAGCCCGGCCGTGGCCTTCGTACAGCGCCGCAAGGCGATGGAGCAACTCCTGGCGAAGCGCGTCTCCCGCCAGGTCCTGAACCTGGCGCTGCTCCTGGTGGAGCGAGGCCGCTTCTCGAGCATGCCGGCCATCAGCGACGAGTACGATGACCTGGTTCGCAGGTCGCGCGGCATCGTCGGAGTCACCCTGACCACGCCCACGCCGCTCTCCGAAGGGGAGCTCGCGGCCGTCAAGGTGAGAGTGGAGCAGCTCGCGGCGGCGCCAGTGGAAATCACCACATGCTCGGATCCAACGCTCATCGGTGGACTCTGCGTCACAATCGGCGATCGCGAGATCGACGCCAGCGTCAGCGCTCGCCTGGCGCGGTTGCGCAAGCAGCTGATTCAGGGAACGAGCAAAGCGGCGGGCGCCGCGTAGGGCGGTAGGTCCGCGGGCCGAACGGAGAAGGCATGGCCATTCGCTCAGACGAGATCGTCAGCATCATCAAGAGCACCATCGACAACTTCGACGGTGCCGCCGAAGAGCGCAGCGTCGGTACGGTGGTCCAGGTCGGCGACGGGATCGCCCAGATCTACGGCCTGTCAGGCGCCCTCTCCTCTGAGCTGCTGGAGTTCCCCGGCGGCGTCATGGGCATGGCCCTGAACCTGGAAGAGGAGACGGTTGGCGCGGTCATCCTGGGTGACCCGATCCACATCAAGGAAGGCGACACGGTCAAGACGACCGGGCGAGTGGTCGAGGTTCCGGTCGGCCATGGCCTGCTGGGCCGCGTCGTGGATCCGCTGGGCCGTCCGCTGGACGACAAGGGCCCGATCTCCTTCACGTCCACCAGGCCCGTCGAGCGCATCGCTCCCGGCGTGATCACCCGCCAGGCGGTCGACTCGCCGGTCCAAACCGGCATCAAGGCCATCGACGCCCTGATCCCGATAGGCCGCGGCCAGCGCGAGCTGATCATCGGCGACCGCCAGACCGGCAAGAGCGCCCTCGCCGTCGACACGATCATCAACCAGAAGGGCAAAGGCCTCGTCTGCATCTACGTGGCCATCGGCCAGAAGCTCTCCACCGTGGCCAAGGTCGTGGCCGTGCTCGACCAGCACGGGGCGATGGACCACACGATCGTCGTCGTTGCCGGTGCCGAGGAATCGGCCGCCCTCCAGTTCCTTGCCCCGTATGCCGGCTGCGCCATGGGCGAGGAGGTCATGGAGAACGGCGTCCAGCTGGGTCGCAAGCTGGTCAAGGACTCCCTGTGCGTCTATGACGACCTCTCCAAGCACGCCTGGGCGTACCGCGAGATGTCGCTGCTGCTGCGACGGCCGCCCGGTCGTGAGGCCTATCCGGGCGATGTCTTCTACATCCACAGCCGATTGCTCGAACGCGCCGCTCGCATGAGCAAAGCGAACGGCGGAGGCTCGCTCACGGCTCTGCCGCTGATCGAGACACAGGCGGGCGACATCTCGGCCTACATTCCGACCAACGTGATCTCCATCACGGACGGTCAGATCTTCCTCGAGACGGATCTCTTCAACTCCGGCCAGAGGCCCGCGCTCAACATCGGCATCTCGGTGTCGCGCGTCGGTTCCGCGGCCCAGACCCAGGCTATGAAGAAGGTGGCTGCGCCTCTGAAGCTCGAGCTGGCCCAGTACCGGTCTCTTGCGGCATTCGCGCAGTTCGCATCGGACCTGGACAAGGCCACGCGTGATCAGCTGACCCGCGGCGAGAAGCTCTCCGAGGTCGTCAAGCAGCCCCAGTACCAGCCGGTTTCCCTGGAGCGCCAGGTGGCGATCCTGTACGTCGCGACCACCGGTCTCCTGGACGACATCCCGACGCCGCGCGTCCGCGATTTCGAGGCGCAGTTCACGCGCTTGCTCGAAATCGAGCATGCGAAGGTGATGCAGAAGATCGCCAAGACCAAGGTTCTCGACGACGAGACCGCCGCAGCTCTGGAGGCGGCGGCCAACGACTTCCGCAAGACCTTCCTCGCAGAGAGCGGGGCGGCGCCGTCAGATAAGCCGACGATAGGGAGCAAGCAGAGCTAGCGTGCCGAGTCAGCGAGACATCCGGAGGCGGATCTCCGCCTCGCGGAACATCAGCCAGATCACCCGGGCGATGCAGTTCGTGGCGGCGTCCAAGCTCCGCCGCGCCCAGGAATCGGCCCTCGCCGCGCGGCCCTACTCTGAGCTGATCGACGAGATCCTTGCCGACCTGGCCGCCGTTCTGGTTGGTGACGAGCACCCCCTCCTCAGCCGCCACGAAGACGGCAAGCGCCTCATCGTGCTGGTCACGAGCGATCGCGGCCTGGCCGGGCCTCTCAACACCAATGTCATCCGCTTCGCGGCCAACGAGATCGTGGAACATCCCGGGGAATTGGAGGTCGTCAGCGTCGGTCGCAAGGGTCGCGATGCCATGCGCCGAGCCCGAGTTCCGATCGTGGCCCACTTCTCAGGCTTCGGCGACAGGGCCTCCTTCGGCGATATCCTGCCCCTGGCTCGACTCATCTCCGACGAGTACGAATGCGGCACATACAACCAGGTCGACGTCATCTTCACGCGGTTCGTCTCGACCCTGGTTCAGCGTGCGGACATGGTCCAGCTCCTGCCGATCAGGCCGAGCACGGACACCCGCGGCCTTCCCGGCGCGCAGTTCATCTTCGAGCCGGCGCCAGCGGAGGTCCTGCAGGAGCTGCTGCCTCGCTACCTTGGCACGAGGCTCTACCAGACGGCACTCGAGAGTAGCGCCAGCTTCTTCTCCAGCCAGATGGTCGCGATGAAGAACGCCACGGAGAACGCGGACGAGCTGATAGACGACCTGACGCTGAGCTACAACAAGGCCCGTCAGGCGAACATCACCAGAGAGTTGATCGAGATCGCGTCCGGCGCGCGAACGCGCTAGGCGAAGACCAGGAGGCACGACACGACCATGGCGACCGCCGCCCCAGCCGCGACCGGCCGCGTGATCCAGATCACCGGCCCGGTCGTCGACATCGAGTTCCCAGCCGGCCAGCTGCCCGGGATCTACAACGCCGTCGAGATCGCCCGCGGCGACGGCGTGAAGATCGTCTGCGAGGTCCAGCAGCACCTGGGCAACAACTGGGTCCGCAGCGTAGCCATGACCACGACGGACGGTCTGGCACGGGGAGTCGACGCGGTGGACACCGGGGGCCCCATCACGGTGCCCGTCGGCCAGGTGACCCTGGGCCGGGTCTTCAACGTCCTGGGCGAGCCCATCGACGAAAAGGGACCGGTCGGCGAGTCCGAGCGGCTGCCGATCCACCGCCCGGCCCCGGCGTTCGACGAGCAGACCACCGAGACCGAGATCTTCGAGACGGGCATCAAGGTCATCGACCTTGTCTGCCCGTTTGCCAAGGGCGTCAAGATCGGCGTCTTCGGGGGCGCGGGCGTAGGCAAGACGGTCATCATCCAGGAGCTCATCCGCAACGTCGCCTCAGAGCACGCGGGCTACTCCGTCTTCTCCGGCGTGGGCGAGCGCTCCCGCGAGGGCAACGACCTCATCCACGAGATGACCGAGTCGGGGGTCATTGCCAAGACGGCCTTCGTCTTCGGGCAGATGAACGAGCCGCCGGGCGCTCGCCAGCGGGTCGGCCTGACCGGCCTCACCATGGCGGAATACTTCCGCGACGTGGAGGGCCGCGACGTCCTCCTCTTCATCGACAACATCTTCCGCTTCACCCAGGCCGGCTCGGAAGTCTCGGCCCTGCTTGGCCGGATGCCTTCGGCGGTGGGCTACCAGCCGAACCTGGCCACTGAGATGGCCGCCCTGCAGGAGCGCATCACCTCGACCAAGAAGGGCTCGATCACGTCGCTGCAGGCGGTCTACGTTCCGGCGGACGACTACACCGACCCGGCCCCGGCGACCACCTTCGGCCACCTCGACTCCACGATCCGTCTCGAGCGGGCTCTCACCGAGCTGGGCATCTATCCGGCGGTCGATCCGCTCACGTCCACCTCCCGGGTGCTGGATCCGCTGGTCGTCGGCCAGGAGCACTACGACACGGCCCGCGAGGTTCAGCGCGTGCTGCAGCGCTACCGCGACCTGCAGGACATCATCGCGATCCTGGGCATTGACGAGCTCTCCGAAGAGGACAAATCGACGGTCGCGCGGGCTCGGCGCCTTCAGATCTTCAACAGCCAGCCGTTCCACGTGGCCGAGGTCTTCACCGGCCGGCCGGGTGCCTACGTGGCTGTCCGCGATACAGTCGCCTCGTTCAAGGAGATCCTGGAGGGCAAGGTGGACGACCTGCCGGAGCAGGCCTTCTACCTGGCGGGTACCCTGGACGACGTCCGCGCCTACGCGGCGAAGCTGGCGAAGTGATGCGCCCCGCCGGTGGCAGGCCGCTGCTTCGCCGGGCGCCTTCTCGCCCTCGGCCGTCGCTCCGCACAAGGCCGCAGGCGGCTAGAGTGCTGCGTGAGCGGCCGCTCGCGGCGTCCCGCCAGGCGAGGAGCAAGGAGTAGCGATGCCTCTGCATCTGGAGATCGTGACTCCGGAGCGGCTAGCCTTCGAAGGCGACGTCGATGAGGTCATCGTCCCCGGCAGCGAGGGCGAGATGGGCATCCTGCCTCATCACGCGCCGCTGATCTCGCTGCTTGGACAGGGCGTCCTGCGCCTGAAGCGGGGCGGGCAGGAGGAGGCCTTCGCGATCTTCGGCGGTTTCGTGCAGGTTCGGCCGGATCGCGTCGTGGTGCTGGCCGAGACGGCGGACATGGCCTCGGAGATAGACCTGGAGCGCGCCGAGCGAGCCCGGGCAGACGCCCAGAAGGCACTCGAAGGCGGTTTCGTGGAGCCGGCCGATATCGCCGCCGCTCGAGCCGCGCTGCAGCGGGCCTTGATCCGAATACGAGTGGCCGAGCGAGGCGCTCGCCGAACCTCAAGGGGCGAACCCGGCGCGGCGCGGCGTGCGGCTTCGCTCCGCGACCACGAGCCGCCGGGCGAATAGCGGATGGCCGACGCACGCCCATTCCACTGGGAGTTCAAGCCAGAACCCGTCGCCCGCGAGGTCCTTCGGATCGAGGGGGGCAGACGCCTGGAAGGTTCCGTCGCGATCAGCGGGGCGAAGAACGCCGCGCTGAAGCTGATGGCCGCCGCGACCCTCACCGGCGAGCGGTGCCGCTTCACCAACGTTCCGGAGATCGAAGACGTTCGCGTTCTCTCCGAGGTCCTGACCGACATCGGCGTGACCGTGGACCACCCCGCGCCGAACGTCTACGAGATCGCCTCAGGCGATGCCGAGTGGCTCTTCGTGCCGCTGGAAGCCGCGGCCAAGATGCGGGCGAGCTTCATCCTTCTAGGGCCGCTGCTGACGCGATTCGGGCGAGTGATCATCAGCAACCCGGGCGGCGACCGCATCGGCCGACGACCGGTGAACCTGCACGTCGACGCGATGCGAGCCCTGGGAGCGGAGATCGAGTACCGCAACGGCTACTACTTCGCCAAAGCGCCGGGCCGGCTCAGGGGCGGCCCGATCACCTTCCCCCAGATCACGGTGATGGGCACCGAGAACGCGATGCTTGCGGCAGTCCTGGCCGACGGCCACACTGTCATCGAGCCGGCCGCTCAGGAGCCCGAGGTCGACGACCTCATCGCCTTCCTGCAGAAGATGGGCGCTCATGTCGAGAGGACGGCCCCCCACCGGATCGAGATCGAGGGCCGCCGGCGGCTTCGGGGCGCGGACCACTCTGTCGTCCCGGATCGGATCGAGGCCGGGACGTTCATCGTCGCCGCCGGCGTTACCCGCGGCCGCATCACCGTTCGTGGAGCTCAATGCGACCACCTCGGCGCATTCCTGAGCGTCATGGCGGAAGCGGGCGTCTCCGTGAGCTGCACCGCCGCCACTATCGAGGTCGATGCCACCTCCGCGGACCTCCAGTCTCTGCGGTGTTGCGATATCGAGACCCAGCCCTACCCGGGCCTCGCCACCGACCTCCAGCCACCCACGTGCGTCCTGCTGACACAGGCCGATGGCACCAGCCACGTCCACGAATCCGTCTTCGAGGACAGGCTGGAGTGGCTTGGCGAGCTGCGCCGCATGGGCGCCAACGTGGAGATCCAGGACCAGCACCACGCCCTCATCAAGGGTCCCACGCCGCTCCACGGCGCCGAGGTGGAAATCGGCGATCTTCGGGCCGGCGCGTCGCTCATTCTCGCTGCCCTTGCCGCCGAAGGCGTCACCACGATTCAAGGCGCCCACCACGTACATCGCGGCTATGAGAAGATCGACGCCAAATTCCTGGAACTCGGGGCCAGGATCGAGCGGATTTCGGAAGGGACGTAGCACTTCGGCATGAAGATCGGAATCGACCTGGGCACGGCCAACATCATCGTCTACGTCAAGGGTCAGGGCATCGTCATGCAGGAGCCCTCCGTAGTCGCCGTCGACGACCAGAACCACATCGTGGCGGTCGGCGAAGAGGCTCGCGAGATGATCGGCCGCACGCCCGGCAACATCCAGGCCATTCGGCCGATGCGGGACGGCGTCATCGCCGACTACGTCATCACGGAGGCGCTCCTGGACCACTTCATCCACCGGGTGCAGCAGGGCCGTCGCTTCGGGTGGGGCAAGCCCGAGGTCATGATCAGCGTTCCCGCCGGCGTGACCAGCGTGGAGAAGCGCGCCGTTCGAGACGCGGCCCTCAAGGCGGGTGCGGGCGAGGCATACCTGATCGAGGAGCCGATGGCAGCGGCGATCGGCGCAAACGTGCCCGTCAGCGGCCCATCGGGGTCGATGATCATCGACATCGGCGGCGGGACGAGCGAGATCGCCGTCATCTCGTTGGGTGCCATCGTCGTGTCCACCAGCCTCCGGGTCGGCGGCAACAAGATGGACGAGGCGATCGCCAGCTACGTCCGCAAGAAGTACAACCTCATGATCGGCGACCGGACCGCCGAAGAGATCAAGATCCAGATCGGGACGGCCCTGCCCCTCGAGCGCGACCTCACCATGGACGTCCGCGGCCGGGACCTCATCGCCGGGCTGCCGCGCACGATCCAAGTGGACAGCGCGGAGGTCATGGAGGCCCTGGAGCCGCCGCTTCAGCAGATAATCGGCGCCGTCCGGCTCGTGCTGGAGCAGACCCCCCCGGAGCTCTCCAGCGACATCATCGACAAAGGCATGGTCATGACCGGCGGAGGCTCGCTGCTCCGGAACGTCGACAAGCTGCTCACCCAGGTGACGGGCGTCCCGTGCCATGTGGCAGACAACGCGTTGCATTGCGTTGCCCTGGGGACCGGCGTGGCTCTCGAGCACTTCGACTTCTTCAAGAAGTACCTCGGCTCGCAGGTCTGATGGCCGCTCTCGGCCCCGGTCAGACCGATGAAGCTGGCCGCGCCTTCATCGATCTGCACTGCCACACCAGCGCCAGTTTCGATTCGCTCGCGACTCCAGGCGCCGTGGCGCGGGCAGCGGCTGCCCGCGGCATCACCCACCTGGCCGTCACCGACCACGATCGGATCGACGGCGCTCTTCGGGCGCTTGACGAAGCGCCGCCAGAGCTGACGGTCATCGTCGGCGAGGAGGTCAAGACCGCCGATGGCGACCTCATCGCCATCTTCCTGCGCGAGCGCGTGCCGCCGGGGCTGTCGGCCGTCGAGACGATCTCGGCGATCCGCGAGCAAGGCGGCCTCGTCGGCGTTCCGCATCCGTTCGACCGGCTCCGAGGCTTCGGCCGCAAGACCGGTGCAGCGGTCGAATCGATAGCCGGCCTGGTCGATTGGATCGAGACCTACAACGCCAGAGTGATCGGCGGATCCGCCAACGAGCAGGCCGCGCTCTTCGCCCTGGAACACGGCCTGCCGGGACTGGCTGCCTCGGACTCGCACACGGTTCTCGAAGTCGGCGTCTCCTACAACGCGGTCTCCGGCGATCCGAGCACGCCCGAAGGGCTGCTCGCCGCCATCGGGAGTGTCGACCTCCATCCGGGGCGAGCCACTTTCTACGTCAGGGCGTGGACGCCGCTCGCTAAGATGATCCAATCCATCCGAGGGAAAGGCCGTCGCCGGACCCACGAGAGCGAGAGGGACTCCCGGTGACCGACCGGCCAGAACACCACCTCCATCCGATTGGCGATTCGCTCGGGCAGGAGGCAGACGCGCTCATCCACCCGGAGGCGCCCGTCGAGGTCCCGCCGGCCGAGCAGATGTCGCTCATTCGCCGGCTCCGCCAGCCTCGGACCATCCTGTCGATCGCGGTGCCGCTGGCGATCATAGCCATCGCCCTGTACCTGAACCGGTCAGCTCTCTCGGAGGTTCCCGGCTACATCGCCCGCGCCAACCTATGGTTCCTCGCCGCTGCGTTCGGCATCTACTACCTGGGTTTCCCCCTCCGTGGCCACCGCTGGTCCACCCTTCTTCGGGGTGCGGGCTATCGCGTCTCCACCAAGGACGCCACCGAGATCCTCTTCTTGTCTTGGCTGGTCAACTGTGTCGTGCCGGCGAAGCTCGGAGACATCTACCGCGCCTACCTGCTCAAGCTGAACAGCCCCGTCTCGGCCACCCGGACGCTGGGGACGGTCTTCATCGAGCGAATCCTCGACCTGTTCGCGATTGCGATCCTGGGTCTTGCGGCCGGCTACGTTCGCTTCCGGGGCAGCATCGGCGATCTTCCCGTGGCCGTCCAGGTCATCTTCGCCCTCGGCGGGGTGATCGTGGTGGCGCTGGCCGTGGGGTTGGTCGTGCTCCGGAACTTCGGCCGCCGGCTCATGGTGTCGCTGCCTCTGCCTCACCGGGCCGTCGACCTGTACGACCGTTTCGAGGAGGGTGTGTTCAACTCCGTAGGCTTGAAGGGTCTGCCCTGGCTGGGGGTGCTGACCTGCCTGATCTGGGCCACCGAGGCCTTCCGCCTCTACTTCGTCATCCAGGCCCTTGGCTTCGGCGATCTGGGTCTGGGCCTGAGCGGCGTCTTGTTCGTCGCCCTGATCGGGTCGCTGCTCACCGCGGTGCCGCTGACTCCCGCCGGGCTGGGCGCCGTCGAGGGCGGAGTCTACGGCGTCCTGGTGACGGTCTTCGGCGTCGCCGGGGGGCGGGCAACTGCCATCCTTCTCATCGACCGCACGATCAGCGTCTTCTCGATCGTCGTCCTTGGCTCGATTGCCTACGCGCTCTCGTCCAAGCCGCGCGGTGGCGGGATGAAGGTCGAGGAAGTCTAGACGGCGACGGTCTCGGCCGGCTGAGGGCGTCCACACCGTCGCTCCGGGCGGGAACCGCACGCGGACGCTCGGCGCCGGCTCGCGGTCGACCGTCGCCTCGCCCGAAGCAGCAAGCGGCCCGAGTGCCGCGCGAGCGCGGCTTGCACGCGGGCGACGGTAGCTTCGCCCAAAGCCGCAACCGGCCCGAGTGCTGCGCGAGCGGTCGCCGCTCACATCACCGCGCCTGCGAATCGCCGCCTGCCCAACTGCGGCGACGTTGCCAGGGCGCCGACAGTCGCCGTGTGTGAAGTACGAATTGGTCATTCACGCATCGGTGATCTCCTCCGATAGTTCCAGTATCGGAGCAGATCGCGCCGAACCGGGGAGCCTACCTTCGCGCATGGCCGGACAGACTGGGCGAGCCTTCAACGAGTGGCTGAGGGCCCAGCTCAAAGCGAAGAAGATGTCTCAGCGCCAGCTGGCACAGCAATCTGGCGTGGACCACTCCACCATCTCCCGACTGATCCGTGGCGACCGCATGCCATCCCTCGGCACGGCCACCAAGCTGGCCCGCGGCCTGCGTGAGATCCGAGACGACTCAGAGGCGCCGGAGTATCTGGGCGCCGTCGCCTCCGGCACGGCCAACCCGACAGCTCGCGTGGAGTATTCCCTGCGGGCCGATGAGGTTCTCTCCGAGCCTCAGGTCCGCCAGGTCATGGAGTACTACCTAGCCGTTCGAATGCGCCGCTTCGCGCGCGGGTACGTGGGCGTGAGGCAGGACGAGCGACCGATGGAGCCTCGCCGCCTGCTCGACGATCGACGCGACACGCCGTTGATGTCGGCCGCCATTGCCGGCCGCGCCGCGCGACCGCTGGTCCGGTCCCTTCCGCCGCACGCGCGAACCGGCCGCGAGGCGAGTTGATCATTCGCCGCCTCGGGTAGCTCTGACCGCTCGCTCTGTCTCCGTTCGACCTCGCCTCAGCCCGCGGCGCTTGCTCGCGGTCGACCGTCGCTTCGCACAAGGCCGCGAGCGGCTCGAGCGCTGCGCTGGCGGGCGGCAGATACGATCCCGGCCACGCCCGCGAGTTCGCGCCAGCCGATGCCGTGGCGGGCGATCCATCGGCTCGCGACGGCGGTCATGTGGGCTGCTCGCCGATGTCACGTTCGGCCGGTTGGCTCGCCGCCGAACTGGGCCCGGGGCAGAGACGTTGCGGGAGTCGCGCGGGAGACATCCGGGTTGGGCTCGGACTGGGACGTCGCCCGAGCCGCGCCGTCGGAGACCTCCGACTCGGCCGGGCCCGGCGTGAGCGGCCTGCCTGCCGCCAGGTCGCCGAGCCTGGCCACGTTGATGGCGTCGTAGCCGTCCTCCATCTCGGGTGTCTCGAGGTAGAACACTACGTGGCTCAGGGCCGGGTGGCAGAGGAAGTGGGCCAGCCCCGCGCGGCCGATCTTGCCCTCGCCCAAGTGGGTGTGGTGGTCTCGGCGCGATCCAAGGGCGGAGCGCGAGTCGTTCAGGTGGACCATGACCAGTCGCTCCAGGCCGATCGTCCGATCGGTCTCCTCGAGCAGGCGGTCAATCGCCTCCGGGCGGGAGACGTCGTAGCCGGCTCCCCAGAGGTGGGCTACGTCCAGGCAGATGGCGAGCTGGCCGTCCAGCCCGCGAGCCGCCGCCGTGTCCAGCACCATCGCCATCTCTTCGATCGTGGAGCCGATCGTGAATCCGCCTCCGGACGAGTTCTCCAGCACCAGGAGCGGTGCGTCGGGGCTCGACAGCGTCGCATCCATGGCGCGCTCCAGGCCGTCCACCAGGCGTCCGATCCCGGCCTCCAAGCCCGCGCCGCGATGCGAGCCGACGTGGATGTTGACGAACCGGGCGCCGTACTCCGGCGCGTGCTCTAGCTCGTGCCGGACCATCTCCACCGAGCGCCCGAAGAGCACGTCGTCCGGCCCGGCCAGGTTCACCAGGTAGGCCGCGTGAATGGCGACGGGCCCGATGTCCAGTTCGCCCAGCCGATGCCGAAAAGGCGCGGCCTCAGGCGGAGTCTCCGCGCGTCTGCGCCAGGCGGTCGGATTGTCGCTGAAGATCTGGACAGCGGACGCGCCGATCTCCGACGCGCGCTCGGCGACTCGGACCAGGCCCATCCCCGTCGGCAGATGTGCTCCGGCTCGCCTCCCTCCGGGCAATTCGACCCGTTTCGGGCGCGTAACCGAATCGCCCGCGCCCCGATCGTCCCGGTCTGGCGGACGTTCGGTCGTCAAGCTGGACCCGCCCTCGTGTGCAGAACCACCTGGCTGTCGCCCTCAGCCGGCCTTGCGGGCGTTGCGTCCAGGCGTGTACTCGCCGCCGATGATCGGCTCGATCAACCCGTAGTCGCCGGCGTGTCGCTTGTAGAGGACGCACAGTCTCTCCGTCTCCGCGTTCACGAAGATGAAGAAGTGGTGCCCGAGCTCTTCGATCTGGGCCAGGGCGTCCTCTTCGAACATGGGCTCGATGGCGAACCGCTTCGTCTTGACGATCCTGGGCTTCGGCCGTTCCACCTCGCCGACGCTCTCCGGCTCTTCTCCGGCGGCCCTGCGGGCCCTGGCCTCGTCGGGCCGGGCCTTCCCGCGGCGCTTCTCGCGGGCATCCACTGCCTGGCGCTCGATCCGGTCCATGACGCTATCGAGGCTGGCCTGGTACGTCGGGCCGACGGCGTGGCTCCTGAGTATCTGACCGTCCACGACTAGCGTCACCTCGGCGATCTGCGAATCCGCCGCGCTGCGATGCTGCTCGTTCGAGAGCTCGACCAATGCGTCCGTCCTATCGTCGAGCAGCCGTTCGAGACGGCGCATCTTGCGCTCCGCGTACTGCCGTACGGAGTCCGGGACGTCGATGTTCTTGCCCTTGACGATCGTCCTCACGGCTTACCTCCGCAACGTGTTTCGCCGGTGTTCGGGCGGCGCATGGCCCGCCCGAGGGCCGGCATTTTCAGATGGGCCGCTGCTACGCGGCCAGTATAGGAGCCGGTCCCGCGACCGGATTCGGCCCGTCTCCGGCTCAGCGCTCGCGCGCCACAGTCAGACCCGCCACCGCCTTCGCCCCCGCATCGTAGAGCGCCTCGGCGCACGCTACGAGGGTCGATCCGGTTGTCACAACATCGTCCACGAGGACGATCCACTTCCCGTCGACGGCGGCCGCTTCCCTCGAGTCTCGCGGCGCGAAGGCGCCGGCCACGTTCGCCCGGCGCGCCCGCCGGCCCAGCTCGAACTGCGGCGACGTGCGTCGAACCCGCTCGAGCGTCGCCCGCCACGGCAGATCCAGCTCCCTGGAGACTCCAGCGGCGAGCAGGGCTGCCTGATCGTAGCCGCGCTGCCGCGCCCTCTGAGCGTGGACGGGGACCGGAACCAGCACGTCCCCACCCGCGCCGGCGGCCAGCCACCGCGCCGCCATCGCCGCGGCCAACGGTCCCGCAAGCCTTCTCTCGCCCCCATACTTCAACTGGTGCAAGGCGGCTCTCACCACCCCCGAGAACGGCGCGCACCACTCCAGCTGGATGAGCGGCAGCGGCAGTGGCGCGGGCAGGCCTATCGGGACTCCCGCCGGCAATCTCAGGCGCACCTCCAGGGTCTTCCGGCAGGGGCCACACAGGGCCGTTCCCTCCTCTCCGCAGCCGGGACAGGCGGACGGCAGGGCCAGGTCCAGAAGCGACGCCGCGACCGATTGGGGAGCCCGCAAGACCATCCGGCGAGGTTAGCGACACCGGCTTATCGGCCGTGTATCGGGGGATCACCACGCGAGGAGCCTACGGGCCAAAGGGTCGCCGCGTCTCGGATGACGGGGCCATACCCGGTGCCCGAGCGGCCGCACGTGGCCCAACGCGATTCTCCACCGCGCCGCGCCGCGCCGCGCCGCGCCGCGATCAGGGCAGCCCGATGTAGATCTCGTCGCCGACGACGGTTCCGGATGCCTCGATCGTTCCGATCGGCAACTCCACGACACCCCTTGCGCCGCCAACCCGCCAGACCACGCCCCGCCACGGCGGCAAAGCACGGCGCAGAGCCAGCACGCGCCTGGGGCCGTCGTCACCGCCCGATGGCGGTGCCACGAAGAGGGCATCTATCGGAAACCTCATGAACAGCATGTGGATGCCGTTCTCGCCGGGGAGCCACAGCCCTTCGTCGACTGGCAGCGCCGCCCGGCCCATGAGGCCCGTCAACTTGGCCCAGAAGGAAGAGCCGTCCTCCAGCCGCTCGGCGATTTGGGTCCCACGGCTGATGTTGCGAGCCACCAGCCGCCGCCGACTCACGGGATGGCGCCCGAACCCATTGCCTTGACGATGGCTATGATCGCCGGCCCCAGGATGACGATGAAGAGCGACGGGAAGATGCAGCCCACCAGCGGGAAGAGCATCTTGATCGGCGCCCGGGCAGCCGTCTCCTCGGCGCGCTGGCGCCGCTCGATACGGAGCTGCTCGGACTGGACCTGCAGGACCTTCGAGATCGAGACGCCCAGCTGCTCCGCCTGGATGATCGCGCCGATGAAGTTCGAGAGCGGCGGGACGTTGGTCCGCGGCACCATGTCTCGCAGGGCCGCGCGCCGGGTCTTGCCGGCGCGCACCTCGGCGAGCGCCCGCCGAAACTCCTCGCTCAGCGGTCCGGGCAGCTTCTCGACGACCTTCGCCAGGGCTGCGTCGAAGCCGAGTCCAGCGCGCACCGAGATGGTCAGCAGGTCGAGCGTGTCCGGGATCATCCTGAGGATGACCTTCTGGCGGGCCTTGATCTTGTTGCCCAGCCAGAACTCCGGCAGCAGATAGCCGATGAAGAAGCCAACCAGGCCGAGCATGATCGCGGGCACGACGCTGGTGGTCAGAAGCCCGATGAGCAGGAACAGGAGCACGCCAGTCACGATGGCCGCCAGTATCTTCACGCCCATCCAGTCGGTGAGTTTGAGATCGCCCGGATTGCCCGCCATGGCGAGTCGCTTCTCGACCGTGTCGGCCGAAGAGGCGCTCGTCAGCCGTCCGCCCATCCTCGAGACACGGGCGATGAGAGGGCGCAACGTCCGCTCGCTGAACGGTTGCTGGAGTTCGAGTTCCTCGAGGTTCTTCGCCTGAGTCGAGCCGAGCTGGGTCAGGCGGGCCTGGACGGGATCGACGGGCGAGCCGCCGGCCAGCCCGAGGACGAGAAGCAGGATGCCGCCACAAACGAGGACGGGGAGGACGTAGATGAGCATCGCTCAGACCTCGATGGCGACGATGCGCCGGATCAGCATGAACCCGATGAACATGAAGAACCCGCCCATCATGAGGATGATGAGGCCGGCTGGCAATCCGAGGATGCCCGGCGGATTCTCGAACATAGGCTGCATGAACGATGGGGCGATCACGAACAGAATGCCAACCAGCGCGATCGGCATACCGGCGACGACGTAGCCCGAGAGCCGTTGCTGGGCCGTGAGGGTGCGGATCTCGCCCTTGATCCGGACGCGTTCGCGAATTGTGAACGCGATTGAGTCCAGGACCTCGGCGAGGTTACCGCCGACCTGGTGCTGAATGGTGATGGCCGTCGCCATCAGCTCGAGGTCGTCCGAACGTACGCGGCGGACCATGTTGTCCATGGCCGGGTCGAAGGCGAGGCCAAGATTGACCTCCCGAATCACCCGACCGAACTCCACGGTCATCGGCGGTTGCGCCTCCCGGACCACCATCTCGATCGCCTGCAGGAACGACGATCCGGCCCGAAGCGAGTTCGCGATCAGGGTGATGGTGTCGGGGAGTTGCTTGTTGAAGGCGTTCAAACGAGCGTCGCGGCGTCGAGCCAGCCACATGCGCGGCAGGAAGAAGCCTACGGCGGCGCCGATGAGCAGGGCGATGGGTGTCTGGAGCGGAGTCAGCACGAAGCCCACGACGAAGAAGAGGAAGGGGACGGTCAGAATCGTCACGCCCC
Source organism: Candidatus Limnocylindria bacterium (assembly GCA_041494645.1). Lineage (GTDB taxonomy): Bacteria > Chloroflexota > Limnocylindria > Limnocylindrales > CSP1-4 > Fen-1039. Next base: position 24,582 of record JBGQBD010000003.1, on the reverse strand, counting down.
ACATTGCCATGAACTCGCCCGGCTTGAGCTTGAGGTCCGCGCGGGCGATGTCTCGGGCGAGGCTGGCGCCGAAGTCGCGCTGCTCCACCACGCGATTGAGCCGAGCCAGAGCGACGCTCGAGCTGAGGATTTCGCCGATGCCGGGCTGCTGTGCGGTCCCAGTCGAGGCCGCCGTGACCTCGTTCCGGCCGGCGGCGTACCGCTCCAGGCGGGCGCTGAGCCCGGCGCGGCCGCCCGAGCGTGTCAGGCCGAGCACGAACAACATGATGCCGGAGCCTACCAGCAGCCCGAGGATGACCGTAATCATGTCGCCTCTCCCCGCCTCGATCAGTATGCGAAGCCGAACAGGCCGCGCGGCAGGTGGATGCCCATGACCTCGAACTTCTCCACGAACTTGGGTCGGATGCCAGTTGGCCGGAGCACGCCCTGGATCTTGCCATCGACGACGCCGGTTTGCTCGAACAGGAAGACATCCTGCATGACGACGATGTCGCCTTCCATGCCCTGGACCTCGGTGATGAACTCGATGCGGCGCGAGCCGTCCTTCAGGCGTGACTGATGGACGATGAGGTCGACCGCGGACGAGATTTGTTCGCGAATGGCCCGCAGCGGCAGGTCGACGCCGGCCATGAGGACCATCGTCTCGAGTCGGGAGAGCATGTCCCGCGGGCTGTTGGCATGGCCGGTGGACATCGAGCCGTCGTGGCCGGTGTTCATGGCCTGGAGCATGTCGAGCGCTTCGCCGCCTCGGCACTCGCCGACGATGATCCGGTCGGGCCGCATACGGAGGCAGTTCCTGACGAGCTCGCGGATCGGAATGGCGCCGTGGCCTTCGATGTTCGGCGGCCGCGACTCGAGCGTGACCACGTGCTCCTGGCGGAGCTGGAGTTCCGCGGCGTCCTCGACGGTGATGATCCGCTCGTCGTTCGGAATGAAGGACGAGAGCACGTTCAGGGTCGTGGTCTTGCCGGAGCCGGTGCCGCCCGACACGAAGATGTTGAGGCGAGCTTCCACGCATGCCCGCAGGAAGTCGAACATCTCCGGCGTCGCCGTGCCGAACCGGATCAGGTCGTCCACCGTGAACGGTGAGGCCGCGAACTTCCGGACGGTGATCACGGGTCCGACCAGGGACAGCGGTGGGATGATCGCGTTGACCCGGGAGCCGTCGGTCAGGCGTGCGTCGACCATCGGGCTCGACTCGTCGATGCGGCGTCCGATCGGGGCGATGATCCGATCGATGATTCGCATGACGTGGTCGTCGTTCTGGAAGACGACGTTGGTCAGTTCCAGGCGGCCGCTGCGCTCGATGTAGACCTGGCGCGGGCCGTTGACCATGATTTCAGTGACGGTCTCGTCGCGGAGGAGCGGCTCGAGCGGACCGAGACCGATGATCTCGTCCGTGATCTGCTCGAGCATGCGGACGCGCTCGGCGCGGGTGAGGGCCAGGCCCTCCTCGTCGATGACGCGGCCGAAGATCTCCTCGATCTGACGGCGGACCTCGACCTGGTTGGTCAGATCGAGCTTGGGGTCCAGGTCCTGAATCACTCGGGACTGAATCCGGAACTTGACCTCGCGGAGGGATTCCCGGACTGGAGCCTGGGTGGGCGGCCGCTGCCCACCCGCACCGGACATTCCAGGAGAACCTGGCGGCGCAGTCGCGGGCCCGCTAGGGTCTCCCGGAGCCACGCCCGGATGGGCGCTCTCGATTCGCTTCAGAAGGGACATCGCCTACACCCCTTATCGGCCCCGCCGGGCATCTATCTCCACGCGAAGAGGGACTTCCCCTTCTGGGGCGCCTTGCTGCCTTCCTCTTGGCGCGCTGCTTGGCTTCCGACTATCGATGTTGCCAGACGAAATACGTCCTGGGAGACCTGGCTCTCCCGGTTGCTCAAGACGAAAGGAACGCCCCTGTTGAGGGCGTAGACGACGGCTCGTCCGTCGCTGACGATGGTGTAGTCGACCTTGCGGCCGATCGAGTGCTCGACATCGGCGACCCGGATGCCCAGCGTCGTGTCGGCGCGGTTCAGGACGAGCCGGACCTTGTGCGAGTAGCCCAGCTTCTCGGCCACTTCCAGGAAGAGCCGTATGTTCTTGATGCTGGTGATCTCGAGCGTCAGCACCGTCAGCACAACATCGGCCAAGTCCAGGATGCCCAGCGTGGTGTCGTTGAACCACGCGGCGCAATCGACTACGACCAGATCGTTGCGCTGGCGAAGGATCTCGATGACGTGCTTGACCCCGGCCGGGGTGATGAGCTCGGCCATCTCCGGCGACGCGGGCGCCAGGAGGGCGCGGATGCCGGACGAGTGGTTCAGCGTGAACGTCTCGACGGCATCCGGATCGCCTCCCGCCTCGAGCTCCGGCAGGAGATGCGACATCGACTTGTCTTTAGGGTTCAGGTTCAGCAGCACGGCCACGTCCCCGAACTGGAACGAGCCGTCGACGAGAGTCACCTTCTTGCCCAGCTCCGAGGCCGCAGCCACGGCCAGGTTGACGGCGATCGTGGTTCGGCCCACACCGCCCTTTGGGCTGAAGACGGCCACGACCTGCCCTTCGGCCACGCTCTGGGGGCGCGCGGCGACAACCGCGGCGCGCTCGACCTTTTCGCGCTCGCGCGCATGGACCTGTCGTATCGAAGCCGTGAGCTCGTCGCTGCTGAACGGCTTGACGAGGAACTCTCGAGCACCGGCGAGCATCGAACGGCGGAGGTAGTCGGCCTCCCCCTGGACGGACATCATGACGACCGAGGCGCTCGGCACCTGGGTCGAAAGCCGCTCCGTGGCCGCGATGCCGTCCATGTCGGGCATGTTGATGTCCATCAGGACGACATCGGGAAGCAGCTTGGTCGCCTGCTCGATAGCCTCGGCGCCCGATGAGGCGGTCCCGATCACCTCGACATCCGACTCGAAGCCGAGCAGCTTGGCGAGATGGTCGCGGGTTTCAGGGATGTCGTCGACGATGAGAACTCGGATGCGGTCAGTCATCGAACTCGGTCGCTTCCAGTTGTCGGGAGAGGCCGATGGATTCGGCCTCTCGCCGTTTGCTTCGCCGCGAGCCGGCGGAGCGTTCTACCACGAGATGCCCCGGGCAATGTCGGGCGGCAGGACGGCCCGCGGGTCGGGCGGCAGGACACCGTACTTGTCCACGAGCATCTTGAAGGTGATGCCCGGCGTGTTGGCGTTGGGCAGTTCGTTGTCCTGGTCCGACCTAAGCGCGAGCGACAGGTCGATGTAGTTCTGGGGGTCCGTCTTCTCCTCTCGCTGCGCCCAGCGCAGGATCTCCGCTTCGTCCGGCTTGACCTCCAGGATGACCATCATGTGCCGTCCGGTGTTCTGGACCAGCGCCGCCGTGGCCTTGGGGGCCGGGCCAGCCGAACCCTTTGGCGCGGCGGTGGCATTGCTGGTGGTGGTGTCTGGCGGCGGCAGGAGGGTGGCCAGGATCTTGCGGTTCTGGATCACCATCTTGGTGGTGACCTGGGTGCCGCTCTTGATTTCCAGGGAGGAGCCGCCCGCGGTCTTGCCACCCGAGATCCCGAGCTGGTCCATCCAGACGCTCAGGACGACGTCCACGTGGTCGCCGGGCACGAGCAGCGTTCCCACGCCGTTCACCTGGTCGACCTCCATCGACACGGCGATCATCCCAGACGCGACCGCTCCGGCGATGTCCTGACCGTCGGCCATGGTCCCGGGGGAGAGGAAGTCTCGACTGGCCACCAGCACCTGGCCGGTCGTGATCTTGCCTCCTGCGATCCGGCCGATGACCTGATTGACGTCAGAGAACGTGTCAGTGCCCAGGGCCTCCTGTTGGGAGATCGTCATCTTCGTGACACCGACCATGGCGGCGGTGATCTTGTCGCCGAGATTGATGTCCGTCTTGGCGATCACGACGGTGGTCACCGGCTCGGCGGTGGGGGTAGGTGTGGCGGACGAGCCGCCGATGCCGCCGCCGCCGCTACTGCTGTTGAGGACGACCATCGTTCCCAGGCCGCCTATGACGGCCAGGAAGATCCCGAGCAGGATGATCAACCGGTTCGATCGTTTCACGACGACACTCCCGAGCACGTGTGACAGGTGGCACCACGGTAGCCTTGCGGCCGACCTAACTGCGACTATACCAATGGGCTAGGTCTTGTAGGACGGATGACCGGGTTGCCTTAGCCCAGATCACCAGCTCCGGGGTGGTTAGGAGCAGCGCCGTAGCCCGGGCCGTAGCCTGTGGGTCGGCTGTATCCGTCCGCGACCAGCCGGCCTCTTCCATCGCCACGAAAAATGAGCGGGCCGCGCCCGAGGCGCGGCCCGCTCTCTTGTCGCAGCTGAGTTGTTACAGCGCGGCGCCGATTGTGCTGAGGATGCTCTGGATGGTGCCGCTCAGGAACATGAGGGCGGCGACTGCGGCGATGGCGATGAGTGCGAGGATCAGGGCGTATTCGGCAAGGCCCTGGCCCTTCTCGGACCGGATGAGCATCGATGGCCTCCTGATGAGAGCGCCTCCAAAGGGAGGGATGTCACCATTCTTGGAGGCGGGTCTCTCCGGCGCCACTAGCAAGATGGTAATGGGACCGCACACAGGCGCATCTTTCAGGCCCGGATTCGCGGGTTCGGCTACGAAGTCGGTGCGACGTGGCAACGGTCCGGGCGGAAACGGGCCCCGGCCGGCCGAGCGCCGGCGATCACACGGCCGATGCGATCAGACTCAGCAGAGACGATAGCTGGTCGCCGAAGAAGAGCAGCGACACCGCGCAGACCACGGCCATCAAGGCGAGGATCAGGCCGTACTCGATCAGGCCCTGACCTGACTGGTGATTGGCCCGCATCATATGCGTCCGCCCGGCCTCCGGCACGGGCGGCCGCTCGCCCCGGGGCTCGCCAAGGGTGAACTCCGACCCAGGCCTCGGACCCAGTGCCGACGAACCGGCGTTCAATTCGTGGCCAGGACGAGGACGACCTCCCGGCCCTCGTCCGCGAGCTCGGCCGTGACACCGATCGTGTCCGCGCGCTGCTGGATCTCGCGCCACGTGTTGGGCGGCAAGGCCGGCGGCTGATTGGCCCGGGCCGCGCGCGCTACCTTGGCTGCGCGCGTCTCGTCGATCATCGCTCTGAGCGCCTCGGGGATGTCCTGCCCCGACGCCTTGCCGCGCTTGTCCGACAGCAACGGGGCATCGACTTCAACCTCTTGCACCTCTGCGATGCCCTCTCGCCTGGCGGAGATTCGAGCCTCGGTCTTCTCGGCCCACTCCAAGCGGATGGATATCCGATCCGGATGGCACGATAGGAAGCCCGTCACGGTCTCATCGATGATGCGGAAGAGGGCGCTCTCGACGTCCATGGGCAGGCGGCGATCGTTGCCGTACGACTCGAACTCGATGGGAATCTGCGACTGACGTCCGCGATCCCGCGCCACTCGCCGAAGAGTGGGCACGAGCCCCAGGTCGTCCAGGACCATGGGTCGCACGTCGAAAATGAACGTCTTGGTGGCGTCGAGGGTGTGCTGGACCATTGCCACCAGCTGGGCGATCTCCGTCTTGGCCGCGGCCGGATCGCGATCCAGCAGGCGCTCCACGATCTGGGCCTGAAGGACGATGTTCGTCAGGCTCTGGGCTGGACCGTCGTGCATGGCCCGCGCGATTTCCCGGCGCAGATCTTCCTGGGCCGCCAGGACGAGCCGCGAGACTGCCGGTGGAAGCGGCGTGCTAGTGTCCAGCTTCTCTAGCGTGTGCTGTGGCACTGCCCCGCCCATCGACGCCCGGTCCAGCTCGGCGCCATAGCGGCGCAGGCTCTCCCGGAAGCGGGTCAGGATCTTGAGCTGGCCCTCGAGGATGTCGACCTGGGCTTCCATGATGACCGAGCGCTTGGTCAAGGCTACGAGCTGGTCGGTCTGGTCACGTTCCCCGGGCTTGGCATCCGGGCCCGCGGGTTTGAGCTTCTCCGCGGCCTGGGCGCGCTTCTGCTCGTGCCGGCTCGCCTCCGTGCGGGCCTGCTGAGCGAGCACCTCGATCTCGGCGATCTCCCGTGACAGGAGGTCCACCTCACGCCTGGCCCGCTCCGCGATTTCGAGAAGGGGGAGCGGCAGCGGTTCGATGGCCACGGGCGGCTCAGTCCTCGGGCATGCGGATCCAGCCCTGGCGCATGGCGTAGACGACGGCCTGGGTCCGGTCGTTCACGCTGAGCTTGCGCAGGATGCTGGACATGTGGTTCTTGACGGTCTGCTCGCTGATCGACAGGGCGTAGGCTACCTGCTTGTTGGTCATGCCCTGGGCGATGTTGTCCAGGATCTCCACTTCGCGCGGCGAGAGGGGCGCGAAGACTGGGGCCGCTTCCTGGCCGTAGATAGCCAGCTCGCGGAACTCCTTGAGGACCCGGCTGGCGACGGCGGGCTTGGCGAACACCTTGTCGTTGATCAGGTACTCGCCGCTGGCGACGCGACGGATTATCGCGACCAGGTCGTCCGGCGCCACGTCCTTGAGGATGAAGGCGGCCGCGCCGGCCTTGATGGCGTCGAAGAGGGCATCCTCGTCTTCGTTGACGGCCAGAACGATGATCCCGGCCGACGGCAGTTCGCGCTTGATTCGCTGGGTCGTCTCGATGCCGCCGGGGGCAGGCAGCGACAGATCCATGAGGATGATGTCCGGCGACAGCTGGACCGACAGATCGAACGCGCCGCGGGTGTCGTCCGCTTCGCCGACGATGTCGAACCCGGGCTCTCGCTCCAGGATGTTGCGTACACCGACGCGGAAGAGGGCGTGATCGTCGACCAGCAGAATCGTGGTCCTTTCTCCCGTGCGGCTAGATGGCCCCGGCCGGCGCCTCTCCGGTCCGGAGTAGTCAATCGAACTCATGCGCTCTCCTCTGCCACTGGAATCGACAGCCACACGACGGTTCCGCCGCCGGAACGTGATCGAACCTCGAATCGGGCTCCGACGAGCTCGGCTCGCTCCCGCATGAACTGCAGGCCGAAGTTGCGCCGGCCCCTGGACGCCACCGCGTTCACGTCGAAGCCGCGGCCGTCGTCGGAGACCTCCAGGATCCAGTCTCCGGACTCGACGCGCGTAGACACGACGGTACGGCTTGAGCCGGCATGCTTCCGAACGTTCTGCAGCGCTTCCTGGACGATGCGCAGGACGGCCGTTTGTTGAGTCGGGTTGAGCCCGTCCCCGGGCGCTCGCAGATCCGTCTCGACCTTGGCACCGGTCAGGGCCGCCATGCTGTCGACTGCATCTACGATCGAGCCGTCCAGGCCAACCTCGTCCAGAAGCGGCGGGCGCAGTTGGGTGATGAAGGTGCGGACCCCTCCCAGCTCGCGGCGCAGCAGCTCGCGCAGAAAGCGCAGCTCACTGGCGGCCATGCGGACGTCCTCGTTCAAGACGCGCTCGATGTACTCGACCTGGAAGATCGCATTCGACAAGGCCTGAGCCGGCCCGTCGTGGACCTCCTGGGCGAGCCTCGACCGCTCGGCTTCCTGGGCTTGGACGATCCGCATCTGGAGATCCATGGCCAGGCCTGCGTCCGCCACCTCGCCAACGAGGCTCGCGTCGCCGCGCTCCAGGAAGAGCCAGGTGTTCTCCATGCTTCGGACCGAGAGTTCGAGCTTGGACAGTTCCTGTTGGTGCCGTCCCAGGTTGCCGGTCAGGCGTTCCACCTCGGCTCGTAGCGCCTTGTGGCGAGCATCCTCCGCACCGGCTTCGGCCGCCGCGGCCGGATCTTTCTCCCGCCCGGTCAGCGGGGCGCGTTCGGCAGCGTCGAGCTCGTCGCGGAGGCGGTGCCAGCGACCCAGGGTGTCGCGGTAGGCCTCGCGATACCTCTCGGTGACGGAGCGGAGGTTGTTGGCCCCGTAGCCCAGCGTTGACTTCGCTTCGGCGTACAACTCGTCGAAGCGCGAGTCACGCGATTCTGCGGCGCCGCGGGCAGCGTCCATACCACCTGGAGTATACGGGGCGTCTTTCATGGACAGTCGATCCGGAAAACGCGCATTTGAGCCAGGGGCGAGCTTTCCACCGGCTCGCCACCGGAGCTGTCGGTCAGGGGCACCTTCTTGAAGCACTGCGCCGATGGTCCACCCCTGCCGAGGATCTCCGGCCACGGCCCGTGGCCGTCGGACTTGACGATGAGCAGCTCCGCGTCGAAGCGGCGGGCGACGGCCAGGACCGCCTCCGGTGACTCCTCCGGCAGGGCGATTGCCGGCACTCGCGCCGCCTCGGCCAGCCAGATCGGGTTGTCGGTGATGATCGGCCCGGCGCCGGACAGCGGCAAGCCGGCTCTGTCCATGGCCGCGGTCAGGGCCTCGTAGCGATTCTGGACGTCGTCGGCCTGCCTGGCCATGCCGCCGACGGTGATCACCGAGAGAGGCAGAATGGCGGCAAGGGCGCAGGCCGGGCCGATCCAGGCGACGGGTCTGGTCCAGTGGCGCACCCGGCCAATGCGGACGATCAGCACGTCGAAGGCCAGCAGGCAACCCAGCGCCAGCAGCACGTACGCCGCGCCTGAGGCATGGAGGTAAGTGCCGGAAACGGTGGCGACGGGGAAGAGGAGGCTCGTCGTCACGAAGGTGATCGTCGACGCCATCAGAAGGGGGCGCAGAGCGCGGCGGCGCCCAGCCCAGGGCAGGGCCAGCAGCCCCACGACGCTGACCGGTAAGGCCGGTACGACCAGCACCTGGAACAGATCGTGGGCAATGCCCGTGAGGTAGATCCCTGCCAGAGCCACCGGACCCTGGCCGAGGAATCGAGCCAGGGTTGGCTGGTCCTGGTAGGCGAATATGTCGTAGTCGTGCAAGGACAGGGCGTTGGTGATCGCCTGGCCGGGCAGGGGATTGCCGAAGACCAGCCAGTCGCGGATGGCCCACGGCGAGTAGATGAGGGCCGCGACGACGGCCGGCGCCACTATCAGGAGGGTGCGATGGCGGCGGCTGCCGGGGGTCCAGAACCACGCGATCGCCGCCCAGGCGAGACCAAGCCAGACGGCCTCGCTTCGCGTCAGCGCCGCGAGGGCCAGGACCAGGCCCAGGCCCAGGAGCTGCGGATCGAGGACGGAAACGATGACGGCAGCGCGGGTGCCCGCCGCTCCGGCGGCATCGCCGGCGCGGTCCGCGCCGGAGCGATCCGGGGCCGACTCGCGAGCCGCGATGCGCGTCATCAGCAGGCACGCTCCCAATGAGAAGGCCGCGAATAGCGCGGTGGAGTCGGGCAGGGCGCTGTAGAGGACGAGTGGCCCCAAAGCCGCCGCAACCAGACCAGTCCCGATGCCGAGGGTTCGCGCCCGCCCGATCGGCAGCTGCATCTCGGCGGCAACGTCGGCGCCGATGCGCCAGGCCAGCACGGCTACGGCGGATCCCGCCAGCACCGGGACGACCTGGGCAGCCCGGAACCAGTTGGCGCTGCCGGCCAGGAGCGTCGGCAGAGCGGCGAGCAGCGACGGCAGCGGCAGCCAGACTTCAAAGGCTGCCCGTGGCACCACGAGCGGCTGGGTCTGGTAGCTCCACAGAGCGTCGCTGATCAGGCCGCGACCCTCGGCCAGATTGCGGGCGACGCCGGCGTAGTAGGCCGTGTTCTCCGGCACCGGGAAGCTGATTGCGGCCGCGGCAACGATCCGAACGGCAAGCGCCAGGGCAAAGACGGCACCGGCGCTGACCCAGGCTTCACGCCGGCTCACGGCGCGACCAGGGCCCCCAGGGGCGAACCGCAGCGCGTGTCCCCCGGGCTCGTGCAGATCGGATAGACGGCCAGCGCGGGAGCCGCGTCGACCGCCGGGTTGTCCGTCTTCGGTCCGTCGTACGGCTTGACGTAGATCGGAGCGCCGATCCAGGCCGGACGCTCCTTGGATTCGATCACCGGGACCATCGACCCCACGACGTGGGCTCGTTCCAGAACCAGCCAGCGCACTTGGTAGTCGGCGGCGACCTGGCGGGTGACGTCCAGCGAATCGCTCGGCGTGACCACGCCACCGTGTCCGGTGAAGTACTTGAAGCCGGCTGGGTCCACGGTCATGACGACATCCGAGGCCGGCACGCCGGCGTCATCGAGGGCCTGCCCGGCGGCGATCATGAGGTCGCGGTCCCTATCCCACGCCGGCAACGACATAGCGGCGTAGACGGCCGTCGACAGGACCATGATCCCCACCGCGGCTCCCAGGAAGATGGGCGTGGCCCGCTCCTCCTGCCAGTTCCGGCGGTGCCTGGAGACCCAGGCGACAACCGCGACCAGGCCCTCGAAGCCAAGGATGCAGCCGTACGGGACCAGGGCCACGGCTGAGTGCACGAACATGCCGTTCGGGAGGTGGACCGGGAAGAGCAGAACCGAGAAGGCGAATAGCAAGCCGGCATAGACGAAGTACGGTCCGAATTCGATCGATCGGCGGCGTGCCCAACCGCCCACGACCACGAACGGCGCGAGGGCCAACGAGCACTCCAGCACCGAGAAGATGCCGATCGCCCAGAACAGTCCAGTCAGCCTGCTCAACAGGATCGGGCCCAGGCCCTGACCCAGGAAAGCCGCGAGGGAGGTGTCGCCAGTGACGCGGTTCGTGTCGTCGTAGCTCATGACGAACAGGGCACGGCCGGAGCTCGCCGACGGCGAGATGCTCCCGAAGACGGCCAGCTGGCGCACCCACCAGGGCGCCAGCACGAGCAAGAGGAGACCGAGGCAGGCGAAGCCGTAGCGCCACGGGATCGCTGGCTTTCGAGCGCCCCTGGAACGCCAGGCCCGCCATCGATCCCATCCGAAGGCCAGGCCGACGACGGCGCCGAGCAGCAGGCCGTCATTCCGCGACAGACAGGCCAGCCCGGCCGTGAGCCCGGCCACGGCAAACGAGCCGGGGTGCCCCTTCAGGCCTCGCACGGTCAGCCACAACGTCGCGGTGGCGATTGGCTGGAAGAGTGAGAAGTTGTCGGGCTGGCTGGCATAGATAGCCGCCGCCGCAGGGCTGGCCAGGGCTATCCCAGCCGCCAGGGCGACGGCTCGTCGGCAGCCGATTTCACGGGCGATCAGCCACGTAAGCGGCGCCGACAGCGAACCGATGACGATGAACGGCAGAGCCGAGGCGAGCGCAGTGGGACCCAGCACGTAGATGGTAGGCAGCTGGACGATCGAGGCCAGCGGCATCCAGAAGCCGTTGCTCGGGACCGGCAGGGTGGGATTGGCCGGGATCCTTCCGCCCACGTCCAGGAACGAGTAGATGAAGTCGATGTTGAAGCCGTGTCCGGCCTGCAGCGCCCGAGCGACGTCCACGTAGTAGAACGAATCGGGATAGGCCGCGTCCGGATGCAACCCGAACAGCAGCGCCCTGACGAGCAGGGCAAACGCAAACAGAGCGAGAGGGATCCGCACGGCGGTGCAGCGTAGCACCGGCCGGGACTGCCTCCAGCCGGTACGAACGACCTATGGCGGTTCTACTACCGGCGGACCGGGACGCGGCGCCGCCTCTCCCCGGGCGGTGCGGCCCGCCGCTTGGGAGGTGCGAACCGCGGAACGGGCCCGTACACTCCCGATCATGCTTTCGAGCCTGGGGATCGTGCTGCCGGCCTACAACGAGGAGGCCCGCCTGGGGCCCGCTCTCGACGAGCTTTTCGAGTACCTGTGCTCGGCGCCGCCCGGTGAGCTGCCCGACCTGGTGAGCGTGCTGATCGTTGACGACGGCAGCACGGACGGGACTGCGGCCCTGGTGCGAGCCAGGCCCGAGTTCGCGCCCGAAGGGGCAGTCCCATCCCGCCGCGACTGCCCGAGCCTCGGGCTTCTGGCGGTCCCGCACGGGGGGAAGGGCTCCGCCGTCCGAGCCGGGATGCTCGTCGCGGACGGCGACGCGCTCGTCTTCGCGGACGCGGACATGGCCACGCCACCCGATCAGCTGGGGAAGCTGATTCGGGCTCTGGAAACCGCGGACGTCGCGCTGGGCAGCCGGATCCAGACCGACGGCTCGGACATGCGCGCCACCCAGCCGCGCTTCCGGCGCCTGGTTGGGCGGATCTTCCGGTTCGCCGCGCAACTCTGGGCCACTGGTCCGGTGAGGGACACCCAGTGCGGTTTCAAGGGATTCCGGCGAGCCGCCGCGCGCGATCTCTTCGGGCGGTTGCGGATCACCAGCATCGCCTTCGACGTCGATCTCATCTACCTGGCGCGGCGGCGGGGCTACCGGGTGGCGATCGTGCCGATCGTCTGGGCCGACCGGCGAGGCTCGCGTATGCACGCCCGGCCGAAGCTGGCGCTCCGGGTCGCGTGGGACCTCGTCCGAATCCGGTTCGTACACCCGGGCATCAAGCGGGCGTCCCAGCAATGACCGTGGCCGAGTCGCCGGCCAATCGCCGCCCGCGGCTCGCCGACATGCTCGTGCCCGTCGGGGCGACTCTGCTCTTCGCCGCCATGGTCGGCCTCGTCCTGGCGTCCGCGGGCAAGACCCTCGGCTACGACTACACGTGCTACGAGGGCGCGGCCCGGCACCTGTTGGACGGCCAGCCGATGTACGACAACCCCTTCTCGATCGCCGTGGGGACGTGCCCGGGGACGTATACCTACCCGCCGCCTTTTGCCGTGGCGCTCGTCGCCTGGCTGGTCTTTGGGGGAGCGGCTGCCGGCCTGTGGTGCCTGGCCATGGCCGCGTGCTTCCTGGCCGGGGTGGCCCTGCTGCCGGTGCGTCGGGATGTGCGCTGGCTGGTGGTCATCGTAGCCGCGCTCGACTGGCCGCTGCTGTATGCGGTGAAGCTCGGCCAGGTGGAGCCGATCCTCTTCCTGGGGTTCGCCGCAGCGTGGCGCTGGATGGACCGGGCGGCCGCCGTAGGGGCGGTCGCTGCCGCGGGAGCGTTGATCAAGGTGCAGCCGGGGTTGTTGGCGGTCTGGGCGATGGCCACGGGCCGGTATCGGGCCGCGGTCGCCGCCGTTGCGTGGGCAGTGGCGCTGGCCGCGGCGGCGACTCTGGCCACCGGCGTCGGCGCATGGGCGACGTACGCGGATCTGGTCCGCGGGCTGAGCGGGACTTTCTCGACGCCACACAACTTCGCCCCGGGGGCGATCGCCCACGGGGCCGGCGCCCCGGACGCGGTAGCCACGGCCGTCCAGGTGGGCTCGGTGGCGCTAGCCGTGGCCGCGCTCCTGGTCGCGTGGCGCCTGACCTCGCCGGAGGCCAGTCTGCAGGTCACGATCGTTGCCAGCCAGCTGCTCAGCTCGCCGCTCCGTGACCACTACGCCGTCCTGCTCCTCCTGCCTGCCGCCTGGCTCGTCGCTCGGGGCCGCACCTGGGCCGTCGTCTTCCCGCTGGCCGGCTGGGTTCCGCTCTTCGCAGACCAGGGGCCGGGTTCGTGGCTGGCGGCGGCGACCGTGCCGCTGGCGTTCTTCGGTTGCCTGGCGGTAGTGCTGGTCGAGGGGTTGCTGGCCCGTCCGGCGCGGACCCCGGCCGCGGCGCGAGCCTAGCCGCGTCGCCCGGTCCGCGAGCGCCGGGCCACGGGACGTAACCCCGGTCGGTGGGGGAGGGCGCGCGAGTCCCGGGTAGTTACGATGGCAACTACTCCGGCCCGACAGGCCCTTCCAGATGCGAGGAACAGATGTCCGATACAGACCCGCGAGCCGCCTTTGCCGCGATGACGGCCGCGCTCATCGAGGATCTCCGTGCCCACGGCGGCAAGGTCGTCAGCGGCCCGTTCGCGGGCAGGGAGGTGCTGCTTCTGACGACTACCGGCGCGAAGTCGGGACAGCCCCGGCTGGCGCCGCTCGTCTACACGCGCGACGGCGACCGCTTCGTCATCGTCGCCTCCAAGGGCGGCTCGCCGACTCATCCCGCCTGGTACCTGAACCTCGTCGCCAACCCGATCGTCACCGTAGAAGTGGGCGGGGAGAGATTCCAGGCCCGGGCCGTTGTAGTCGAGGGCGCGGAGCGCGATCGCATGTACGCCCAGCGAGTCGAGAAGTACCCGGCCTTCGGGGAGTACCAGCAGCGGACCGCCCGCCGCATCCCCGTCGTGGTGCTGGAACGCCTTGCCTAGGCGGTGCGGGCATCGCTGGCGGCGCGGCGTCCCGGGGCGGCCATCGGGCCTCCGGCGGGGGCGGTGCTATTCTCGGCGAGTGACCAGCCTCTCCCTTGCCGATGGCGGGCCTGCCTGTCCGGACGGTTCGAAGACATGACAGCAGGATCCGCTCAAGCCGAATTCGCGGCCGGAGGGAGGGCCGATGGAAGCGGCGCCGCGCCGCGCCACCTCGTTGCCGCCCGCCGGGCCTTCGATTCGATCCCGGCCGGGACCTGGGACGCGCTCGTCGATCAGACGCCCAGTGCCACGCCCTTCTCGCGCCACTGCGTGCAGCGGGCCTGGTGGGACGCCTACGGCGCCACGGCGCACGACCAGACGCTCGTCGTGGTCGACGAAGCCGCCCCGGACGAGATCGTCGGCATCGTGCCGCTGATGCATCGCCATGAGCTGGAGCCGGGGGACGTGGCGGCGCGAACCACCATGCGCCATCAGGCCGGGCCCGCGCTCCGGCCCGTGCCGGCTTCGGCGACGGGCGTCTTCTTCGGGGCTTCGTACCACGCCGACTACGCCACGATACTGGCGGCGCCGGCCGACGTGGCGGCGGTCGGCGAGGCCGTGGTTGAGGCACTCGCCGCGCTGGACCCCGCCAAATGGGATGTGGTGGACCTGCGGCGTCTCCGCGTCGGAGATCCCGCCGCGGACGCCCTCGCGGCGTCGTTCGAGTGGGCCGCCCCGCGGGCCTCCTGGCTCGTCACTCGAGAGCTTGAGGATGTCTGTCCCGTCCTCACGCTGCCCGCAGGCGCCGACTTCGAGGCCTTCCTGGGCACCCTGGACAAGAAGGAGCGCCACGAGATAAGGAGGAAGATCCGCCGGGTCGAGGCCGCCGGAGAGGTCCGCCTGGAGCGTTCGGCCGATCCGCTGGGCGACCTGGAAGCTTTCGTGGCGCTGCACCAGAAGCGCTGGGGCGCGGAGGGTCTCTTTCCGGAGACCGAAGGCGGCGCCGCCAGCCGGCGGTTCTTCGGTAAGCTCTTCGAGGACTGCCCTCCGTCCGGTCTGGTCGATCTAAGCTTCCTGACCGTCGGTGGCCGTCGCGTCGCGGCCGGGGTCACCTTCGACGACGGCGTGGCCGTCTACTACTACAACGCCGGCGTCGACCCGGACGCCAGAGAGCTGTCACCCGGAGTGATCATGGTCGCCCGCTACATTCAACGAGCCATCGAACTCGGCCGGTCCCGCATCGATTTCATGCGCGGCAACGAGCCTTACAAATACGAGTGGGGGGCGGTCGACGAACCGATCGAGCGCCTGCTCGTCCAGCGCACCGCCGCCGAGGTTCGATAGACATGGGCGCCGAACGGGAGATCCTGGAGCCCTGTCTCGAGCGGGCCGACCGCGAACCGCTCGATGGCGGTCGCGTGCGGGTCCTCGAGGTGTTGGCCACCGGCACGAATGGTGGGGCGCAGGAGCACGTCTATTCGCTCGTGACCCGCCTCAACCCGGAATGCTACGAAGTCAGGGTCGTGTCGCTGTCGCACGGCAGCTCCGTCCGGCGGCTCCAGAGGGCCGGCATCGACGTCACGGTCATCGACGAGCCTGACGACCGGCTGGCCGTTCGAGCCCTGGCCGACGCGATGGCGCCGTTCGCGCCGGAGATCGTTCACAACCACATGTACCGGGCCGAGGTTGTCGGCACACGCGCGGCCCTGCTGCTCGGCGAGAAGGGCTGCCGGCGCCCGGCCGTCATCTCGACCGTGCATTCGAGCAGGATCCGCTGCCTCGAAGATCGGCAGACGCTCCGCCAGCTGACCCCGCTGATGGACCGGCTGATCGTCGTGTCTCGGGCCATCGAGCAGAAGGTCCGCGAGGAGGGCCGCTTCGGCGCCCCCGTCAGCCTGATCTACAACGGGGTCGACCTGCAGCGCTACAACCACCAGCAGCCGTGCTGCACGCTCCACGAGGAGTACCTGATTCCGGAGGATGCGCAGATCGTGGGCGTGGTCGCGCGTCTGGAGGCGGAGAAGGGCCACCGAACCCTGATCGACGCCTGGCCAGACGTCCTGGCGGCGGTTCCCAACGCGTGGCTGCTCATCGTCGGCGAGGGTTCCGAGCGCGACTCGCTGGAGGCCGAGGCGGCTTCGCTGGGCGTGAGCGAGCGCGTCGTCTTCACCGGCCGCCGCGAGGACGTCCCGGCGGTGACCGCCGCGCTGGACGTCTCCGTGCTGCCGTCATACCGCGAGGCGCAGGGGCTGAGCGTCCTGGAGGCGATGGCCCTGAGCCGTCCCGTGATCGCCTCCAGCGTGGGCGGCATCCCGGAGATGATCGAAGACGGAGTGACCGGCCTACTCGTCCCGCCGAACGACTGCGACGCCCTCTCGGCCGCGATCATCCGGCTGCTGAAGGACCACCCGTACGCGGACATGGTCGCGAAGCGGGGCCACGACCTGGTCCACGACCGCTTCTGCATCGAGCTGATGGTCAGCTCGATCGAGTCGCTGTACGACGAGGCAGCGGCCAAGCTGCGCCAGTCCGAGGGCGTCGCCAGCTGAGTCCGGTCCCGGCGAGGCTGGAGATCGTGCTGGGCGTGGTCTTCTGGGATTCGTTGCCGGTCCAGGCGCTGCTGAGCCGCGGCCAGATCTTTCTGGTCGCGGCCTTCAGCCTGATGCTCCTGGTCGGGCTGGTCGTCGTCCACCGGAAGGCCCGCCTACGGCGGGGCGGCCCCAAGGTCGAGAGGGCGGCGCTTGCTTCGTCCTGTGGCGGTCAGCCGGGCGTGACCCGCCAGTAGCGCTCGGCCGGGCCCGTCCCGCCGAGCCGGCCGACCCGGAGCGCCTGGGCGCGAACCGCCTCGCTCATCCCGCCGGCCCCGCCGAAGAGGCGGCCGAGCTGGCTTGGGTACGTCCGCAGGCCTTCGAGCTTGCGGTCGATCAGGTCGGCGATATCGACGTACTCGGGCGCCAGCGAGACGCCCGGCGGCAGGCTGGCGAAGATCTCTGGATCGAGCTGATCGAGCCGCTCGAACCCGACGTTCAGCGCGTACGGGAAGTCCTCGTAGAAGCGGGTTCGGTCCCGGAACGGCGAGCCTGCCTCCGCGAGGAGCGTCATCGCGGCGCGGCGGGCCTGGCGGTGGTCCACGTGACCTCCTATCGCCAGCGGCAGGTACAGGCGATCCGGCCCCAGCCGGACGAGGGCGCGCCGCAGCTCCTCCACGGGCGGCGAGTCGTCCGGGTGCGGCGCGCCCATGAGCTGCGAGTCGTTCCCGTAGCCGCGGAAAACGGCGTCCGGGAGGTCGACGAAGACGTTGGCGGCGCCGACGAAGCTGGCGAAGGCCTCGTCCTCCGCCCGGCGAACGGCCATCGCATCCGCGGCGGCAAGCGCCACGGCGCCCGAGTCGTCATGCTCCGGCAGGAGGTCCGCGTCCCCGGGGCGCGACTTCTCCTGGCTGCCGAAGCCGAGAGCCAGGCGCTGGAACGGCGTCAGCGCTTGGAGATCTCCTGCACGGGAGAAAACGGAGACGATCGTGACCGCTTCGCCGCGGTCGCGCAGGCTTGCGATCAGCCCTCCGCAGGAGAGCGCGACGTCGTCAGGGTGAGGCGCGACGAAGACGTGTGTCACGGCGCCACTATAGGTGCAGGCGCCCGAACCACGACCTCACTGGCGACCCTGCCTCGTCGAAGCCGCCGGCGCCTACCAGCGGCACGAAGATGCACGGTCCGCATCGGCGCTCCTCGAAGTCGTCCCCGCGTCGTACGACGAGCAGCAACTCCTGCCGGTCGCGCGACCCGACCGGGACCACGAGACGGCCGCCGTCGGCCAGCTGCGTCCGAAGCGCGGCGGGCACGGCGGGAGCGGCGGCGGTGACCACTATCCCTTCGAACGGGGCGTCCTGCGGGCGGCCAAGGCTGCCGTCGCCGATCTCGATTCGGACGAGGTCTCCGAAGCCTAGCTCTGCCAGTCTGGCCTGGGCACTCGCCGCCAGGTCGGCATGGCGTTCCATGGAAACGACGCTGCAGCCGATTGCCGCCAGCACGGCGGCCTGGTAACCGGAGCCGGTGCCCACCTCCAGGATCCGCATCTCCGGCCGCGGCTCCAGCAGCTCCGTCATCCGGGCGACTATGTACGGCTGGCTGATCGACTGGCCGGCCTCGATCGGCAGGGCCTCGTCGCTGTAGGCGTAGCTCAGGACGTCGCGCGGAACGAACAGCTCGCGCGGCACCGCGGCCATGGCCGCGAGGACGGCCTCATCGCGAATGCCGCGGCCGTGGAGCTGGCGCTCGACCATCTCCGCCCGACGTTGCGCAGCCACACTCGGGTCCACGCGTCGAAGATACGCCTGCTCGGGTGTGAGGCGCTCGATGCGCGCGACGACACGCCGGAGCTTCAGCGGCCGCTGGTCGCCTGTGCGAAGTCACTAGCTCGGCGAGGCGCTCGGGGCGACCGAGGCGGGCGCGCTCGGGACCACGGAAGCGGAAGCGCTGGGAGCGATCGAGACGGACGCACCCGCGCTCGGGCTGGCAGTGGCCTGGCTGGTCGGCACCACGAGAGGCGACAGCGAGGGCACGGCCGGCTGCGGCACGAAGTTTCCGGCCAGGGCAAGGGCGAGGACGCCGATCAGGACACCGGCGGCGACCAGGGCGTAGAGGGCCGACGGCCGATCGTCGATGTGGACGCGTTCGTGAGTCTCGCGGACCGATCCCGTGACCCGATGGGCGACTTCGTCGGCCCCCTGCCCGCCGCGGCCGAAGCCGAACCGGCGTCGCGAAGGCCCGCCGGCTTCGCGACGACCTTCCTCTTCGCGTGGCTCCTCGAACTCGCCTTCGTCCTCGAGGCCTTCCTCGGGCTCCTCTTCGAATTCCTCTTCGCCCGGCTCGAACTCGTTGGGCGCAGGCGCCTCGTCTCGGTCTTGATCGCGCTCCGACATGCCCTCGTGCCACTCCTGTGTTGGCGGCCGCTGAGTCCGGCCGACCCGGTATGGGCACCCTTGGTGCCTTGAATGCATCGCTGGCTGGTACGAGCCGCCCCGCCGATGGTGACGGACTCGGTCGCACCACTGCCCGGCAGTTTAGCCGACGCGTTCCGTTGCCGCGCGCCGGAGGCACCGGACGCCGTTCCGCCCGTCGTGAGCTACGCGCTGCGGATCGGGCGGACCAGGAGCCCGGCGAGGCCCATGGCGGCGGTCAGGACCCCACAGGCGGCCAGGACCGGGCGCAAGCCGATGATTTGGGCGAGGGCGCCGCTGGTGGCCATGGCCACGACCAGGACCCCGTTGACCATGGCCAGGCGGATAGCCACGACCCCTCCGAGCATCTCGTCCGGCGTGCGCTGCTGGAAGATGGTCTGGCTCGGGATCGCGAAGGTGACGTTCGCCAGACCCACCGCTCCCGCCAGGAAGAGGGCGAGCGGCAGGCTTTGCGTAGCGGACAGGGCGACCAACACCAGGCCCAACGCCGTGAACGCGGCGATGATGCTCGGCCCCTTGGGAATGTGCGCCACGCCTCCCAGGACGATGCCGCCACCCACCAGTCCCACGCCCGTGGCCATCTCGAAGAAACCGTACGCGGTGGGCGCGTCCGTTGTCCCGAGTGCCAGAGAGGCGACGAGCAGGGGTGAGAGAGCGGTCAGGGCGCCCAGTCCGTACTCGGCGACGGCGGCCTGGACGGTAGTGGCGAACAGCACGGTCTCGGTGCGAAGGAAGCGCCAGCCGACGACGAGGTCGGCGATGAGAGACTGGACCGCGGATGCCGGGAGGTTCGCCTCCGTTCCGAGCTCCGCCACCGCGAAACCGCTCTTGGCCACCGCGAGACTGCCTTCGGCCACCGCGAGACCGCTCTCCGCCGGCTCGGCCTCCCAGGCCCGGCTGCCAGCGGCCTGTGCGCCGGGCCGCCCCAGCGTCGGTATCACCACCGCCGCGACGAGCGCGGCCGATGCCAGGTAGCTGACCCCGTCCAACCAGAACGCCAGGGCCAGCGACGAGCCAAGGAAGGCCACGAACATCCCGCCCAGGCCGTAGCCCGCAAGGTCGCTGACCGTGTCCGCGACCCACATCGCCGAGTTGGCCGTCAGCAGGTCCTCGTCCGGAACGACGCGCGGCAGCGCCGCGGTCCGCGCCGGCCGGAAGAACGACGACACGACCGCCAGTACGAGGACGAGTGCGACCACCAGCCCCACGTGCAGGCCCGAGGCCACGGGAATGAGCCCCACGATGAAAGCGCGCAGAAGGTCCGAAGCGACCATGACGTGCTTGCGGTTCCACCGATCGACGAGGACTCCCGCCAGCGGGCCAACCAGCGAGCTCGGGACGGTCATCGCCGCAAAGACCAGGCCGAGCGCCAGCGGCGACGAGTTCGTGGCCCTTGCCACCAGGAAGACCAGAGCGATCTGGTGGACTCGATCCCCAAGCGAGCTGATCACCTGGGCCAGCCACATGGCGGAGAAGGCACCGTTGCTGGCCAGTCGAACGTACGGATGGCGGAGCGCGCCGCGCAGCGCGGCACGCTCCGCCGCTCCCAGCACTGCCTCGGACCCCGCGGGCCCCGGCGCGACGAGTGCCGTGGATCGAACTACGGCCGCGAAGACGAAGAATGCCAGGCCCGCTCCGAGGAAGATGTCGCCGATGGAAGCCACCGACTGAAGGAGCGGGATCGGGAGCGGGATGATGTCGACGAGCGGTCCGCCGTGGGCAAAGAAGTTCGTGTCAACCGGTCCGGTCAGCAGGACGTGGAAGCCGGAGTGGACCCTCGTCGAGTCCAGTCCGGCGGCCGCCAGGCTGGGCTGCCAGACTGGCATCCAGCCCCCGTTTGCGACGATGGCGATGCCGTTGGCAGCGGTCCCCAGCGCCGCCGTGGTCAGCCCTGGCAGGCTCCGGTTCGCCAGGAGCATCGCCGTCAGCAGCACGTATGCCGCTATGACGAGCCACAGCCTGAGGGCGTCGGGGACGCTTCCGGAGGCGAGCGCTCCGTCCAGTCCGAAGCGCGCGGCGGCCGCGAGAACCAGGGCCGGCAGCCAGCGAAATCGGACATCTACGAAGTTATCTATGCGCCCGCCGGCAAGCAGGCCGAGCCCAAGCCCCAGCAGGACGCCGAGCGCGGGCACGGCCTAGGGGGCGCCTTGAGTCCGGCCCGTCGAAGCCAGAGTGCCCGCGGTTTGGCCGATCAAGGGCACTTCACGGATCTCGTCGCGCCCGGGGTCAGCGAGCCCGCGTGCCCACTTCGTCTTGACGAAGGCGTCCACCACGTCCGGATCGAACTGGATGCCGCCGAACCTCCGCAGCTCCGCCAGGGCCTCTTCGGGCGTGAGGGGCGTCAGGCGGTATGGGCGTTTGGCCGTCATGGCCTCGAATGCGTCGGCCACGAAGATAATGCGGGCCAGCCTGGGAATCTCATCCGCCACGAGACGGTCCGGATAGCCCGATCCGTTGAACCACTCGTGGTGGTGGCGGATGATCGGCAGCACCGGGGCCAGGAGCGAGACCGGGGCGACGATCTCCGCGCCCAGGACCGGGTGCTGGTTCATGATCGTCCGCTCCTCGCGCGTGAGCCGCCCCTCCTTCTTAAGGACCGAGTCCGGCACGCCGATCTTGCCGATGTCGTGCAGGAGGCCGCCCCACTCCAGGGCCTCCATCTCGGCATCGCTCACCTTCATGACGCGGCCGATATCCATCGCGATCTCCTGCGTCACGTTGCTGTGACCGCTGGTGTAGATATCCCGCTTGTTCACCGCCTCGGCCAGGCTGCGCACGGTTTCGGTGAACATCTCGCGGACTTCCACGAACCTGCGGTACGCGAGCCGCGTGGTGTACAGCGGCACGGCGAATAGCAGGACCGCCCAAAACCCCGCGGCGGTGTACATCTGCGCCATCAACCACGCCACCGGCGCGAGAGCGAGCATGTTCACGTACGCGCCAGCTGCCGAGCGTAGGAGCTTCCCGACCGGCTCGCCCTCTCGGAGAGAGATAAAGGCCATCGTCATGAGAATGTTCAACGAGAAGTAGAGGGAACCCGCGAACGTGGTCCAGAGTAGGTCGACCGGCGGGGAGGTCCGGCCCGGCGCCATCTGTAGCACGACCGAACCGACGATCGCAGGAGCCACCATCGAGCAGTGGTTGGCTACGACCCCATACCAAGGAGCTTCATGGCGCAATTCGCGGCCTTGAGTGGTTCCGAATAGGGCCACAACTCCCGCGGCGGCGGGGCCGCCGAGGTTGGCCGCTGCCAGCACGGGGGCGAACGAAACGTCTAGGAAACTGCCACCTGGCAAACGGACGGGTAGAGATGCCGCCGCGAGTGTAATTAGAACCCAGAACAGGACTCCTGCCCAAATGCCGTCAGGCGCCCTATCAATGGAGATTGAAGGGCCAAACGGGCGCGCCAGACCATACGGCCACAGCAAAAGAACAGCAGCAAGCAGGATGCTGCTGACCAAGGCGGCAAATGCGATCAGGGCGCCCAGCCGCGCGTTCATTCCACCTCACTGTAGCGGCCAGAACCTAGCCGCGTGAGGTCCTACTCGGCAATGGGCTAGAGGTACTCAGAAAGGTCTGTAGCTCGCCCCGCCGGAGATGGCGGTCAACAGTGCCATCCCCAGGATCAGGAGAGTCGCCTTCACGCGAACACGCATGCCATTCACCACGGCCGATTGTTGAAGCACCATGGCCGGTTGTTGAACTCAGGAAGCATCGTGCTGGACTCCCGTCCGGCAAGTCAGCCAGTGACAGGAATGGGGGCTTGCCGGCTCTATCAACGCGCGATGGGTGGCACTGGTTGCTTGGTCCCCGCTCAAGTGCCCGAGTTCGGCTGGGGCCGCAAAGCTTCCGAGCGTTCTCGTCCGGGTTGTATACGTCGTCAGCCCCGGACCTATGGGACCCTATTGGGCCGAAAGTACCGGGTCAATACGCTATTTGTCCTACCCGGGACCCCACCAGAGCGCTCAGATGCACTCCAAAGGAGGCGGTTCCACGCCCAACTGCTCGCGCATGAGGGCTGCGTAGTGGACGTATTGCTCAGCGGCGGCGGCGTGGGCGCCTGTCAGGCGGTACAGCCGAAGCAGACACAGTTCGATCTGTTCGGCGTCCGGATCTGCCTGAAGGGCTTGCTGGGCGATCGAGAGGGCGCGGTCGAACGCACCCGCTTTCGTATCTAGCACCAGCGCTCGCTCGATCCGGTCAAGGAAGCTGGCGTGGAGCGTTTCGCGGAAGGGCGCGGCCCAGTCGTCGTACAGGAAGTCGACCGCGAATCGTCCGGTGTATGTCTCAGCCAGTTTGGCTATCGCCTCCGGCGATGGATCACGACGAGCGGACGCGATGAGACGGAGGCACTCCGAGCTGCGGCTCTGGACGAGTTCGGGGTCCAACCAGATGAGGTCGCCTCGACTGCAGAGGTAGCCGGCCGACGTGTCGTCCTCGGCGTGGGGCTCGAAGATGCGGCGAAGGAAGTAGGCAGTCTGGTTGAGCGAGTTTGCCCCCGGTTCGGGCGCCATCTCCGGCCATAGCGCCTCGACTACCTGCTCCCTGGACGCTGTGAACTGGGGGCGGGTGAGGAGGTAGGTTAGGAGCGAGAGCACCTTCCTTCGTACGTCCGTCCCGAGGATGACGCGCTGACCCACTCGAATCGTCACTCGGCCAAGGTCCTCGACATATGCGGACTGGGCCAGGCGGCGAATTAGGATCCGTCCGGCATCCGGTATTCGCAGGCTCTTTCGGCCCGCGATAGAACGGAGGACCGGCATATCGTCGACGTCGCCCACGAGGTCGAGAAGCTGTGCGCCTCTCGTGACATCTGCCGGGCGGGAAGTCTGGTCTGACAGCATCTGCCGGAGAGCCCAGCGCCAACGCTCGGGCCGCAGCTGGGCCTCTTGCCGGACCATGTCGCAGGACGAATCGTCCAGATCGGCCAGGCGACGAACGACCAGTTCGGCCTGGATCGAAAGGTAGGCCGCGTCCGCTGGCTCCAGTGAACGCACATGCCCAATCAGATGCTCTGTGGGTGACACCAAAGCTTTGGTCAGGCGGATGGTTTTCCACCAGAACCAGGCCTGCTGCCGCTCAGCGAAGCCGAGCGCGTGATCTAGGTCCGTGATCAGAGAAGAATCGTCCGGGTGGTCGGTGGCCCGCATTTGAAGGTCGAGCGATCGGATCGCACTTTGGAAGCCAGGGCACACGAAGTGCCGAGCAGTGCCGACCAGCGCCTGCGCCGGTTCTGTTGGGTATGCGTACTCCATCTGGAGCCTGGTTTCGACCAGACGACAGTAACTATCGGATGCCATCGCTGGGTTGGCCGCGAAGACAGCCTGGAGAAGGCTGAGCCCCTTGGCTGGATCTCCGTACATTGCCTGAAGTTCGGCGATCTCAATGATCGCGACTGGCTCAACCCACCTCCGATCATCGATTACCGCTGACACGTGAGCGTCGCACTCCGCCAGCCTGCCTACGTGCATCAATCCTTTGGCTGCGCTCAGGTGAGCGGCGGCGATGTCGCCTACGTCGCCGGTGGGAACCAGCAACCGCAAGGACAAGATGGCCGCGTCCGTGGCGCTCTCGTGATTACCGCGGGCCACTTCGGCCTCGGAAAGATTGAGCAGACTTATGCCTTCGTATCTGTGGTGCCCTAGCTCGCCATTCAGGCGGCTGGTTTCGCGCAGCTGGGCACACAG
>JBGQBD010000002.1:0-60584 GCA_041494645.1 Candidatus Limnocylindria bacterium | reverse complement strand
GATCGTCATCTCAAGGACGTCGGCGATCGATCGGCCTTTGTAATGGATCTCGAGAGCCTCGCGGTTGTAGCGCTTGCCCTTGCACACCTCGCACTGGACGTGGACGTCCGGCAGGAACTGCATCTCGATCTTGAGGATGCCGTCGCCCTTGCAGTGCTCGCAGCGGCCGCCCTTGACGTTGAAGCTGAACCGGCCCGGCCTGTAGCCGCGCAGACGCGACTCCTGGGTGCCGGCGAACAGCTCGCGGATCGGCGCGAAGAGGCCGGTGTAGGTCGCCGGATTCGAGCGGGGCGTTCGACCGATCGGGCTCTGGTCGATGTCGATGACCTTGTCGATGGCCTCGATCCCCTCGATGGCGTCGTGGTCGCCGGGCCTCTCGCGCGAACCGCTCAGCTGGCGGGCCAGGGCCCGATACAGAACGTCCGAGACGAGCGTGCTCTTGCCCGAACCGGACACGCCCGTGACCGAGACGAAGCAGCCCAGCGGGAAGGCCACATCCACGTGCTTGAGGTTGTGCTCGCGGGCGCCCCGAACGAACAGGGACTGGCCGCTTCCCTTGCGTCTCCGGTCCGGGATCGGAACGGTCAGCTCGCCGCGCAGGTAGGCGCCGGTAATCGACCGCGGCTCGGCCAGGATCGTTTCCAGGGGCCCTGAAGCCACGATCTCGCCGCCGTGCTCCCCTGCCCCGGGCCCGATGTCGATGACCCAGTCGGCCGTCCGGATCGTCTCCTCGTCGTGCTCCACGACGAGGACCGTGTTGCCCAGGTCGCGCAGGCGGGTGAGGGTGGCGATCAGCTTGGCGTTGTCGCGCTGGTGAAGTCCGATCGAAGGTTCGTCGAGGATGTAGAGGACGCCCATCAGGCTGGAGCCGATCTGGGTGGCCAATCGGATGCGCTGCGCTTCACCGCCCGACAGCGTCTGGCTCGTTCGATCGAGGGTCAGATAGTCCAGCCCGACGTCGAGCAGGAAGCCGAGCCTGGCCGAGATCTCCTTGAGGACCTGCCGGGCGATCGTCTGCTCGCGCTCGGTCAGCCGGTCGGGCAGTCGGGCGACCCATTCGCAGGCGGCCGTGATCGACAGCGTCGACACCTGCCAGATGTTCTGGCCGTCGACCGTGACGGCGAGGATCTCCGGCTTGAGGCGCTTGCCTTCGCAGCTGGGACACGGCCGGGCGACCATGTAGCGCTCGAGCTCCGACTTGATGAAGTCCGATTCGGTCTCGCGGAAGCGGCGCTCGAGGTTGGGAACGACACCCTCGAACGTGGCGCCGTAGGTGTTCTCACCCCGCTCATGGCGGTAGCCGATCACGACCCGCTCGCCGCGATCCGCGTACAGGACGTACTCGAGCGCTTCCGGCGGCAGGTTCTTCACGGGAGCGTTGTAGTCCCAGCCGTGTTCCCGACAGACGGCTTCCATGATCTTGCCGTGCCAGGAGTTCTCCATCGGCAGGCGGCCCCACGGCACCAGGGCCCCGCCGGCCAGCGACAGGTTCTTGTTGGGGATGACCCGGTCCGGGTCTATCTCGAGACGGCTGCCTATCCCCGTGCAGGACGGGCAGGCCCCGTGGGGTGAGTTGAAGCTGAAGCTTCGAGGCTCGAGCTCGTCCACGGTTGTGCCGTCATAAGGGCAGCTGTACCGCTCGCTGTAGCGTCGTTCCTCGAATTCGGGCGCCTCGCCGTCGCGGGGCGCCGGGGCAATCTGGACGACGCCCTCGCCGAGCCGCAACGCCGTCTCCACGCTGTCCGCCAGGCGGCTCGCGTCCGGCCTCGGGTCGCCGTCCGGGCCTCCTTCGGCATCCCCGTGGCGCACCACGAACCGATCCACGACCACCTCGATCGTGTGGCGCTTGTATTTGTCCAGCTGCCGCGTCTCCGCCAGGTCCATCAGCTCGCCATTCACGCGCACGCGGGCGAAGCCTCCGCGGCGGATCTGGTCGAAGACGCGATCCCCCTCCGTCTTGCGGTCCTTGATGACGGGGCCCAGCACCATCAGCCGCGTCCCCTCGGGCAGGTCGTAGATCTGGTCGACGATCTGCTGGACGCTCTGGCGCTGGATCTCGCGACCGCACGTTGGGCAGTGCGGATGGCCGATCCGGGCGAATAGGAGGCGCAGGTGGTCGTAGATCTCGGTCACGGTTCCGACCGTCGACCGCGGGTTCCGGCTGGCGCCCTTCTGGTCGATCGAGATCGCGGGGCTCAGACCGTCGATCTGGTCGACGTCCGGCTTCTGCATCTCGCCGAGGAACTGCCGGGCGTAGGCGGACAGGCTCTCGACGTAGCGGCGCTGACCCTCGGCATAGATCGTATCGAAGGCGAGGCTGCTCTTGCCCGATCCGGACAGGCCGGTGATGACGACCAGCCGGTCGCGCGGCATCGAGACGGTGATGTTCTTGAGGTTGTGCTCGCGGGCCCCGCGAACGACCAGCTGTTCCTGCGGCATAGGCCGCCATTGTAGGGCAATCAGCCGAAATCGAACGGACGTTCGCGCCTTTACGACGGCGAACGGTGGATCAGCCCGATCGACGGCAGGACGTCACGACCGCCAGGGGCCCGAGCTAGCAGGCAGCCGGGCCCAGTAGCTTGCCCGCGGCGTCCAGACCGTAGCCGACCGGGTAAACCGCCCCAGCGCAAGCGGACTTGCCGACTCTGGGCGCATCCCCTGCCGTCTTCGGCCAGGTATACGGCGTGGTCCCGACGAATGGCTTGTCGCCGAGCAGGACGTCCGCGAGGCCGGCCGCCTCGGTTCCGGGAAGCCAGGCCTCCACGACCGCGTCCGCCGACGCAACGTCGCCCAGGACCATGGGCCGACCCGAGATGACCACGACGACGAGCTTGTTCACGAGCGGCCGCATCTTCGCCAGGAGCGCCACGTCCTCATTCGGCAAAGCCAGCGTCGAGGAGTCGCCGACACCCTCGGCATAGGGCCGCTCGGCCACGACGACGATCCCGATGTCGGCCTTCGTGCCAGCCGGGAATGCGGCATTGCGGTCATAGGTGAGGTTGTCGCCGAGCTTGGCCTTCAGAACTCCCTGGAGCGTCGAGCCGGACGTAATCTGTCCCGCAGAACCCTGCCAGGTGATCGTCCAACCGCCGGACTGGATGCCGATGTCGTCGGCGCCCTGACCGGCCAGGAGGACCTTCTTTCCCGACGCCGGGATCGGCAGGACGTTCGCGCTCGTCTTGAGCAGGACGGCCGATTCGGCGACGGCCTGGCGGGCGATCGCGCGATCGGCATCCGACCCTACCTCGGAGGTCTTGCCCGCGGCGGGCATCGGATTCTCGAAGAGGCCCATCTCGAACTTCACCCGGAGGATCCGGGTGACGGCATCGTCGATCCGAGCCTGCGAGATCGTCCCCGCCTGCACCAGCGACGTCATCGTGGTGATGAACCGAACGTAGTCAGTGGGAACCATGACCATGTCTATGCCGGCGTTGATCGACTGCGCGACCGAGGCGGAGTAGTGACCGGGTACGACCTGGTCGATGCCGCCCCAGTCGGAGACGACGAAACCGGTGAAGGCCAGCTGGACCTTGAGGATGTCGGTGATCAGATGCTTATCGCCGTGAACCTTGCCAGCGCTCGTGCTCGAGTAAGAGGTCATGACGATCCTGGCGCCACTTTCGACAGCCGCCTTGTACGGCGGCAGGAAGAGCTTGAGCAGCGTGGCCTCGTCCATCTGGTCGACGCCCTGATCGAGCAGGTAGGGGCCGGTTGGGCCGTTCGCCGTGGAGCTGCCAAAGGCCGTTCCGCCATCGCCAATGAAGTGCTTCGCCGTTGCAGCCGAGGTGTTCTCGGCGCTCAGGCCGGAACCCTGTAGGCCCTCTATACAGGCCGCCCCAAGCTTGGAGACGAGGTCGGTGTTCTCACTGTAGCCCTCGTACGTGCGGCCCCAGCGAATGTCCTGGGGGACCGCGACGACCGGACCGAAATCCCATCGAATCCCGGTGGCATTCATCTCGAGAGCCGTCGCGGCGCAGGCCTGCTGCACGAGCGCGGGGTCGTTCGTGGCACCCATACCGACGTTCTGCGGGAAGATGGTCGCGCCTTCGACGTTGTTGTGCCCATGCACAGCGTCGACGCCGTAGATGATCGGGATGCTCAGACGGGTCCCGAGAGCCGTCTGCTGATACGCGTTGACCATGTCGTACCAGGCCTGCGGGGTGTTTTGATCGGGGTATCCGCCGCCGCCGCTGAGGATCGAGCCGAGGTTGTAGGCGCCCGAGTTCGCCGGATTGATGGCGTTCTTCTCGGCCTGGGTCATCTGGCCGATCTTCTCGGCCAGGGTCATCTGACCCAGCAACGCCGCCACGCGATCATCCACGGATTTGGTGGCGTCCATCCAGGGACGCCCGGAGGATGGTGACCCGGACGCCGCCGAGATCGAGGAAGGGGGTGTGCCCGTGGCGGTGGAGTTGCCGCAAGCGGCCACGAAGGCTACGACTGCTAGTGCAGCGAGGCGACGGATCCATCGGCGAGGCCGCCTGGGGCGACGCGGATACGAGACTGGCATTGCTACTCCTTGCGACTTCGATTGGCGACAGGCACGACGTTGAGGTCGCTCTGCGCCGTTGTGAGCGCTTCAGCGGCCAGGAGGGGGAGCCCCTCCTGTGGCACGCGGACGATCAGCCGCACGACCGAGCCCTCCCGGGCAAAGACCGACTCGCTCACCGCACGGGGTAGCTCGTCGCCGACGATCAGTTCGCTCGGGCCGGCCACACGATCCACGACGACGGAGGCCCGGTCGGCCAGCTCGTAGCAGACCGGAGTACCGCAGAACGTGAAGGCCAGGCTGCCCGCGGGCAGCTCCCACGACCGATCCTGGCCAGCGATGTCGACGTAGTTGAACAGGTACGGCGCTGCCTCGAACTCTGCCCGGTGCAGCAGTCTTGGCGCAAACCGCAGCCTGCCTCCCCGAACCTGCACGCCAAGCTCGCCCCAACGGACCAGGACCTCCTCTTTGACGAGGCCTGTCATGCCCGGTTGCTGTGCGCCACGGTGCTGCGGCGTGTGCGAGTAGGGATCGTACGGGAAGGCGCCATGGACCTCGGCCGGCTTGCGGAAGCCGAGGCCGTCGCGCACGTCGTCGTAGACGTCAGCCAGCGCCGCAGCGGCTTCGAGGTCGACCTCTCCAATCTCCGGCTCAAGAGCCCTCACGGCGCACTCTTGAACCGACACCAGCAGCTTGGCGACCATGTGCCAGTAGATGCTGCCGAGGCCTTCAAACATGAAGAAGGTGCGGCTTCGGCCGGTGAACTCGCGGTGCCGGAAGGTCTTCTCCCAGAGGGCGAGAGTGGCCTCGCGGACTCGCCCGTCCACGTTCATGGTGTCCAGGCGACCGGCCACGTCGTTGGCGTTTCGCAGGTCCGCCTGGAAGTGCCACCGGCCGCGGGCGTCGCGGACGAAGATCCGCGGGTCGTCCAGCGGCGGCACGGAGGTGATCGTGTTGCGGCTCAGGAAGGATGGCAGGGCCAGGTCGGGGTAGAGGACATAGCTGTTCTGGTCGGCCCGATAGAGCTCGCTGGAGCGAAGTGCGCGCAGGACGGCAAGCTCCTCGGTCGGCGCCAGCAGCCCGGACGCGAGCACCGCTGCCTGACCCTCGAGCATCGGGAAGAGATGGGTGATGCTGGCCTGACTGGCCTCGACGTGCAGCAGGTTGTAGCCGTGGTACAGGCCGTCGCCGCGGCGGTTCGAGACGATAGCCCGCTCGAGGACTGGCAGGGCGTGAACGATGAGCTCGCGCAGGGCGGCCATCGGTACCGCCCGACGGGTTCCGAGCTCGTTGGCGTAGACCAGGCGACGGTGCTCCTCGCCGGCCCGCCCGGCCGCCACGAGGAACTCGTATCGCGAGACGTCGTCGAACGTCTCGGGAGCGGCGCCGTAGATCGCGGTGAGCCGCTCCAGCAGGGCCGCGACCGGCTCGGACAGCTCCACCGGCTCGGACCCTGCGAAGAGCTTCTCGCAGAAGCGCAGGTAGCGCCGCGCATGGGCGACCGTCACCATCGACAGGCCCCAACCCGCCAGCGCGTTGTTGGCGTCGTTCCATTCCGGGCGCTGCGTGTTCAGCCACGTCCCGCCGTCGGGGACGAAGTTGCTGAGCTTGACCAGCAGCGGCACCAGCAACTTCTCGGCCAGGGATACGAGCAGGACGTCGCCGTTCGAGTCTGCGACCAGCTTCGCGTCCGCCCCGACCTGACCGGCGGCGGCCAGGAGTCGGCGATGCAACGTCACGTCGAAAGTGATCGTGGTGCGCGGATCGGCCAGAGTAGCGTCCAGCCCGGCGATCCGATACGGCACGTTGGCGTAGGCATACTCACGTCGATTGAGCCGCGACGCCAGGGCGCCGGGCCAGAATCGCTCCTCGCTTTCGAGCAGCCGAAGCAGGTAAACGATCTGGTGGTCGCCCCAGTAGCCGATGTGGCTCCACGGGTCGTTCGGGTCGCCGACCTCCCAGTCGATGCCTCCGTCCCGGCTGATCCGGTACGGGTTGTAGCCGTCCGCCGTCGACCCGTTCAGGAAGACCGCTAGCATCTGCTCGAGGAAGCCGGGGAAGCTCTGGGCCAGCGCCTCCCAGTTCTGGAAGATGTCGCGCCAGTTGCCTTCGTAGCCGTACACCGGCTCCCCGTTCTCGCCCCTGACGTGGATCGAGAAGCGGTTCCAGGGTCGGCTCGGGTCGCCATGGCGTCGGCTGTAGATGACCGGCAGATACGAGCCGCACAGCCGTCTGAGTTGGGGATCACCCGTCGCCTCCATGGCGCTCCGGAGCGAGTCGAGCGAGATCGTCTCTGGCAGGGTGGCCAGCCAGCCTTCCACCCGGGTGTGCAGCGAAGCGTTCTGAGCACGCAGGAACGTGTCGAGGTCGCGACGCGGGAATCGGTACGAGTCGAGAAAGGTCCCGCCACGCAGGCAGTTGAAGAGGGCACTGGTGAAGTGGTGGACGGTGGCCGCCTCGTCCGCCGTGTGCTGCAGCCCATCGGCCGCGGCGACCACTCGGCGCAGGCTCTCCCGATCGGCCGAAACGGCCGCCCGAAGCTCGGCCTCGAGCAGGTTTGGCGTGGCGAGCCGTTCGCGCAGCAGGACCAGGCCGGCGTGGTCGAGACGGGTGTCGGCGACGCTGAACCAGCTGTGCTGCTGGCCGGGCTCGAGCTCGACGCGATCAGCCACCAGGTACGACCCGAAGTCACCCCTCAGCTCCATCTCCACTGGAATCTTCTGGCCCGCCCGGAATGCTTGCAGATGCCGGTCCGAAAGGATGATGTCTGGGTGGAGATGGCCGACCGACCAGGCGCACGTTGCGCGCAGGGACTCGTATGGCAGGGGCCTGTCTTCGATCGCCGAGTTCAGGGTGTAGATCGCCAGCGGGACGTCGGGCAGGACCTCGTGGCGCATGTAGGCACCTGCCAGGTAGCTCATGCGAGCGTACGACTCCTCGCCCACGCCGGGTGGCAGCAGCATCTGGAACCCGTCGAGATAGTCCACGCGAACCGGCTCGGAGCCGATGTTCTCCAGGACCGCATGCCGGACGAGGCCGAACTGCGCGCACGTGCTGAGGCTCCAGGTGAAGCGAAGCCCCAACTCACGGTTGATCTCCTCGAAGAGCACGTTCGTACCCAGGACGTGCTTGTAAAGGTTGCGGGTGACCGGGAGCGCATGGGAATCGGAACGCCACGGCTCCCAGACCCAGGGGCCCGAACCGCCGCGGCGAACGCGGAAGGCGCTCAGAGATCCGCTTCCGTCGGCATGGCGCAGCAGCTTGTCGACGTTCTGGTACGGGAACATCGCGCCGTCGGGGTCCACGCGCCCGGCCGTGAAGGGCGAGTTGCTGCCGACGAAGAGCCAGGCATCGCTGTCGCTCACGATGCTCATCAGAAATGGCGCGAGACGGTCGACGTCGTGGATGCAGGCATACCGCTGCCCGGCCAGAGTCACGAAGTCGGGCCAGGCTGGTGCTTTCGCGGGGTGCTGGGCCAAACCGTCCACCGGACCACTCTCAGTCGTCATGGTGCGCCATCACCCGCTCACCGTAGCTCTCAGTCGTCAACGTCCGCTCCTACGCGTCGGCCGACGGGCGTCGACCAGCCGAGATCCCATGCCCTCCATTCTGACGAAGGGCGTGCTCTATCGCCCAGATCGCCAGCGGCCGCAGGTACATGGCGGCCCGATACCGACCGTCCTGCAGGTACGCCTCCGGCGTCCGGAACCACAACCCTCGGCCGTAGGTGACGGCGAACGTTCCATGGGCCGTGCGCCAGCCCTCTTGGACGAGGCCGCGGCCGATCATGAAAGCCGCCAGGGCATAGGTGGTGCCGGTCCAGCTCTCGGCCGACTGCTCGGTCGACTCGTCGATCGAACCGTCGGGTCTGATCCCGTTGACCGCACCCATCTCGCCGCCGCCGAACCCAAGGACGTTCGACTCGTAAACAGTGCGCAACGCCGTCAGGATGCGCTCCGGCGAAGCCAGGTCGCCAAGTCCGGTCGCATCCGCGTACCACTGACCGGCCAGCTGGTCAGCCATGATCGAAGCCGAGGAATCTTCGCCGCTCGTATCGAAGCGATAGCAGCGGCCGTTCCAGAGCTTGGCCTCGAAGGCGGCGCTGCCGCGATCGTGCAATTGCCGGAACCGGGCGACGCTCGCTGAGTCGCCGACCATCGTGCCCAACCGGATGGCCGCGCGAAGGGCGGCCAGCCAGAGCGCCCCGCTGTAGGCGCTCGGCCCGAGCATCGACCAGCTATCGTAAGTCTGGTCGGGCAGCCCATCGTGCTCGGGCAGCCCATCGTCGTCTCGGTCGAATCGGCCGAGGTAATCCATTGCCTGCACGACAGCCGGCCACGTCTCGCGAGCGAGGTCCGGAGCCGGCACAAGCAGGACGTCGCGCCAGACCTGGAGGACGAACTTGCTGTTCAAGTCCTTCCAGATGTTGATGTCGCGCCAGTTGTAAATGTTGGGACGCAGGAACGGGTCTCCGCTCGGGCCACCCAGGTCGTGCGGCATCGCGCCGCGCCGTTTCCTCTGAGCGCGAGTGCCCTTCCAGCCCACGGTGACGATCTCCGGGTCGTCGAGATCCACGGTCGCCGCGAAATCCCTGACGACGCCGACATCCAGGTCAGGCCATAGCAGAAGCAGCGCCCACGACGCGTAGAAGTTGACGTCGAGGGTGTTGTAACAGGCGTAGTCGTAGCACTCCAGGACGGCGAAATGACCGAGCGACTCAGTCGCCCCGCCGTCCATCGACTGCTTTGCGGACAGGAGGACTGCGGTGCCACCGGCAGACTGGGGCCTGTGGAACGGCTCGCCATCGGTCCAGACCGTGCCGCCGTCGACGAGGTAATAGAGCTCGTTGAAGAGCGCCCCCTTGTACCAGGAAGGGCGCGCGGAATCGGCCAGGATCGGCGCCTGCCAGGCGTCTATAGCGGACGACCACTCAGAGCGCCTCTCGAGAGCCTCGGCGCCGATGGCCCAGGCGTTGGCGCCGCTGCGGCCGAAGAACCGCGTGTAGCGCTTGTACCAGCACGTGCCGGACCCGAACTCAACGACGGGCAGATCCCAGACGAGCACGAACGACACGCGCTTCGTCTCGCCTGGAGCGAGCTCGACCGTCGCAGCAAGGGCTGCTCCGATAGCCTCGCCCGGCTGGCTGGGCCGGCCGTCGACGACGTCGCCCAGCCGGCCGTCGGCCGCAAAGTCCGCCCATACGTCCGACCCCTCGTCGGCCAAGAACCGATCCCAGGTCGTGAGCTGGACGCCGGGTTCTTCGCCAGCCATCATCGCGAAGCTGCCGTTCCAGGGCGCGTCGGCAACGTCCGAAGGCCCCTGAAGCAGGACCCCGGCCAGGCCGTCTTTGCGGAGCGAAACGTTTCGATGGCCGCCCCGGCGGTCCTGTCCACGGTCTCGGCCGATGTCATTCAGCCAGCTGAACATCAGCCCGACAATCACCGAATCCGGGCTCGGGTTCTCGATCTGCCACTCGAAGATACCGACGGGGTAGCTGCTCTCGCGGTGGTTCCCAGGAATGACCGGGCTGAACTGCCGCTGCATCAGGCGCACGGGAAGTTCAGCCCAGTCATATTCGAACCAGGCATATGGGAACAGGCCGTGGTACATGCCGGCTCCCTCCGGCAGGTCCCAGTTCCAGCTCCGAAGCGTCTCGGGACGTATCGTCGAGAGCACGTGGGCCGAATTGGCCCCGCCCCTGGCCACGTACACCGAGAACTGGTCTGCCGCGATGGTCTCGAAGCGGTGGCGGCCCACGTCCAGGTGCCATCGGGCGAAGTCCCCGCGATGGGTTCGCCCGATGCTTCCGGCACCCAGACCGCCCAGTGGCACGCCACCCCAGGGACCATCGTCGACGAGCGGCGGATCGACGTCCTGCCTGGACGTTTCGGGGCCGTCGTAGGGGAGCCCGATCGGCCGCCGCCAGGCACAGGGAGCCGGACCCGAGAGGACCTCGGGTCCCTGTCTCGTGTTCATGGACACCTACTTCTCGACGCCAGAGATGACCACGCCTCGCATGAACGCCCGCTGGGCGACGAAGAAGATCGCTACAGGCAGAAGCATCGCCAGGAGAGCTGCGGTCTGGGTCAGGGTGCCACTGCCCGCACGAGCGTAGGTGGCGCTGAAGGCCTGCAGGCCCACGGTCATCGTGAAGAGGTCGGCATGTCCCGACAGATATATCAGAGGTACGAAGAAGTCGTTCCATGAGAAGAAGAAGTGAAACAAAGACACGGCGATGATCGCCGGCCACGCCTGAGGAATGATCACCGACCACAGGATCCGAAGCGGGCTGGCGCCATCCATCTGAGCAGCCTCGTCCAGCTCTCGAGGCAGAGTCAAGAAGTACTGCCTCAGCAGGAAGACGTTGTACGCGTTGGCGAAGAAGGTTGGCACTATCAGCGGTAACAATGTGCCGACCCAGCCAATCTGCAGGAAGGCGATGTACTGCGGGATCAGAGTGACCTGGAATGGCAGCATGATCGTCATGATCAAGACAAGGAAGAGGCCGTTCTTGCCCGGGATCCTGAACCGAGCGAAGCCGAAAGCGACAAGGACGGCCGAACTGACCGCGCCAATCGTTCCGAGAACGGAAACTACCAGGGTATTTCTCAACAGCATTGGGAAGTTGAGGACGTCCAACACCGTGGAGAAGTTGTCGAAACTGACGGTGAGCGACCACACTGGGCTCAGGCCGCGCCAGTTGCCCTGCCACTCGACCTCTTGCCCCGTCTTGGGGTCGATGAAGGTGCTCGTGACTCGCCCGGGCTTCTCCAGCGCGAGACCCTGGACGCCACTGGCCGTCGGAACTTCATAGAGAGTGTACGTCTGGCCGTCGGCGGCCGTGTATATCTGCTGCGTAGCGGGCCACAACGGTGCGTTCAACGCGGTCATCTGGGTGCTGTCTTTGAACGAAGTCAGCAGCATGTAGACGAGCGGCAGCAGGAAGATCATCGCCATCGAGGCGGTGAACAACGTCACGCCGAGCCTGGAGATCCCCAACCTGATCGCACGCGCTCGGGGCGACCGTCTGCGCCCGCTCCTGGCCAGCGGAAGCGACAATGCGTTCCCGGTCATCGGTCACCTCCGGCGTAGAACACCCAGCGTGCCGACGTACGGAACAACACGAGCGCTGCGACCACGACGATGAGCATCATGAGCCAGGCGAGCGCCGAGGCAAAGCCCATCTGGTTGTAGGACCAGCCTTCCTTGTACAGGTTCAGGTTGTAGAAGTACGTCGAGCCGCCAGGGTTTCCATTCGACCCCGGGTCGAGGACATAAGCCTGGGTGAAGTACTGCGACACTCCGATGATGCTGATCAGGATGTTGTAGAAGAGGACCGGCGAGATCATCGGCAGCGTCACATGGCGGAATCGAGCCCAGGGTCCGCCGCCGTCGATTTTGACGGCCTCGTACAGCTCGGTCGGCACTCCCTGCAGGCCGGCCAGGAAGATCAGCGTCATGTTCCCGATGCCCCAGGTACCAAGAAGAACGAGCCCCGGAAGCGCCCAGGACGGATCGTTGAACCAGTCCGGCGAGGGAAGTCCGAAAGAGCGCAGGATCTGCCCCAACCAGCCGGTGCTGCCGTTCAGGAATCCTTGCCACACGATGGTGCTTGCTACGAGCGGGATTAGCACGGGCATGAAGAACAGCGTCCTGAAGACGGGCTTGCCGGCGAGAAGCTTCCGGTTGACCAGCAGCGCCACACCGAGCGCCAGGACGATCGTCACCGGGACCGACATCAGCGCAAATCTGGCCGTGACACCCAGCGACTTGCCGGCGGCCCCGTCATTCATCAATTCGTTCCACATCCGGGTGTAGTTGTCCAGCCCGATGAACCGGAAGTCTGCCGGATGGAGGAGGTTGAAGTCCGTGAACGAAAGCACCAGGGAGGCTACGATCGGCAGCGCGGTGAACACCACCAGGCCGATGAGCCACGGCGACAGGAAGGCGAGGCCCATCAGTGTCTCGCGACGGGCAAGGCTCATCCTTCTGGGTGGAGGGGCGTGAACCGACTCGTTGTCTTCGACGATCACCATCGATCCGCTCCGAAATCGCCTTGGATGGCTCGGGCGGCCGGCACGTTGTCGGCCGCCCGAGGTTTACCCACGCACGACTTAGGTTGCGATCCCCGCTACGGGGCCGCGCTGAAGTCGGTCTGCAGTGCCGTGGTCACGTCCGTGAAGACCTTGTTCATGTCAAGGCCCTTGGTGGTCCCAAGAGTCGTCCAGATCTTGCTGTAGTCGTCCATTGACTTGACGTAGTTGGGCATTGCCGCTTCGTGGTGAATCGCCGGAGCGTACTTCTCCATGTCGATCGGGACTTGCCAGTTGATCAAGCCGCCGTTGGCGTAGATTTCGGGGAACTCGGGCTTCAGCATCGCGTCAATGTACTTGTGGTAGTACGTGAGTTGATCGCCGACGAGCGGGATGCCACCGTACGTGGCCGAGAGGTCGCCGCGGCCGGCGATGTAGGCCAGAGCCGTGAACGCATCCTGCGCATCCTTAGAGGCTTTGGTGATGCTGAACACGTCCAGGTCCATCGGAGCGCTAATCGTGCCGTTGTAGCTCGGCTGGATGGCGACGTCCCACTTCTTGATGGTCTTGCTGGGGCTGGTCGCCGCCATGCAGCAGTCGTACCACTGGAACATCTGGGCCATAGCAACATGGCCGGAGGACGGCGGGTTGCCGGTGGCCAGGAGGGTGGAGTTCTCCTGCGTGGTATTGGCGATGAAATGGTCAGTCCAGATGCCGTTGTAATACCAGGTCCACGCGGCCTTCCAGGCATCCGGGAACTGAGCCGTCTTGCCGTCCGCAGCAACGAAACCGCCGTTGCCGAAGTCGGAGCCCATTCGGCGGCCTTCGCTCCACATGAAGTCGAAGCCGAATTGCACCTGATTGGTCGGATCGAAGCCGGCCTGGGTCGCGTCCTTGCCCTTATTGTCAACGGACAGGAGCATGGCGAGCTTGCGGACGGTGTCCCAGGTCCAGTCGACCTTCGTGCCGTCAGGCATGGTGTACTTGTCGCCCACCTTCTGCGGCGGGTACGGGAGCTTGGCCTCATCGAAGAGGTCTTTGTTGAAGAAGATCATCGACGGGTAGACGGCATACGGGAAGCCATCCAGGACGCCGTTGGTGCTCAACTGCTTGAGGAGGTTGGGGTCATATGCGCTGAAGTCGAAGCCGGCCGTCTTGGCCAGCGGGGTGATGTCAGCCCACACGCCCTGGAATGCGGCGCGACCCTTGACGCCAACCGGGCCAACGATGTCCGGCGCATTGTTGGCGGCCAGCTGGGTCTTGAGGATGTCGGTCGCGGTGGTGTTCTGGACAATGTTCAGCGAGAGCAGGATCGGCATACCCTTCGTGCCGGTAGGTGTCTTGTCCTGCAACGCGTTGAAGTCGCTGACCACCTTCTGCTCCACCGTGATCTGCGACGGGTTGGTGCCAGATCCGAGGCCAACGTACCATTGAACGACGACGTGGTTCACGCCGTTAACGCTGACGATCTGGCCGCCCCCAGCGGTTGTCGCGGGTGTCACTTGCGGAGGCGGCGCGCTTGGCGTTGCTGCGCCCGTCGAGGGCGCTGTTGTTGCGGCCGCGCCCGTGCACGCGCTGGCCGCGAGCGCGGCCACCGAAGCTAGGGCTGCAAACCGGGTGAAACCTCTCCTGACCATTAGGGCTCCCTTCCTATCCCTTTGGTAACGCAGTGCGTGGCTCCTGACTGGCCGCGCTCAGTCGCTCAGCTCTTCCCTGTCGGCGGCCCTCCACTCGATTGCCTGACGATGAGCTCGGTTTCCAGGACGACATGGCGGACCACCTGTTCCCGCGCGTCGATCGTCTGGAGCAGGACGTTGGCGAGTTCGAGACCCGTCACCTCCATTGACTGGTGCACGCTGGAAAGAGCAGGCTGGGTCGAGAGGGCAATGATCGAGTCGTCGAAGCCGACGACCGCGACGTCCTCGGGCACTCTCCTGCCGGCCGCGTACAGCGCCGACAGCGCTCCTGCAGCCATCAGGTCCGACGCGGCGAATACCGCATCGATATCGGGGCACCGCTGGAGCAAGACCTCCATGGCGCGCTGACCACCCTCACGGGTGAATCCGCCACTTTCCTCGAGATCCGCATCCGGCGTCCGCCCGGCGGCCCGGATTGCTTCGAGGAAGCCCAGCCGGCGCGTGATTGCGGCCGGCATGTCCAGCGGACCGGTGATCGTGGCGATCCGGGTCCGCCCCTGCTCAATAAGGTGGTTCACGGCCGCGATAGCGCCGCCGTGGTTGTCGTTGTCGACATAACTGACCCGGGCTCCGTGGGGCGGCTCACCGCCCACGACGACCGGTATGCCATGCGACTTAAGGTGCTGCGGGAGTGGGTCATCACCGTGCAGCGAAAACAGGATCACGCCATCGACGTGGCCACCGGTGAGGTAGCGCTCCGCCTGGCGCTCCTCCTCAGGAGACTGCGACATGACCAGGACCAGCGCAACGTTGCGCGCGGCCAGGCCGGCGCTGATACCCCGCAAAACCTCCGCAAAGTACGGGTCGCCGAAGATGCGTCCGCTCGGCTCGGCAATCACCACGCCGATCGAGTCATTCCGACGAGTTACGAGAGTGCGAGCAGCCCGATTCGGGACATACCCGAGCTGGGCGATCGCCCGCTCGACCGACTGCCGGGATTCGATCCTGACAGTGGGGCTCCCATTCACGACCCGAGATACGGTCGCGCGCGAGACACCGGCGGCTCGAGCAACTACTTCGAGCGTAGGAATGCTCACGAACGAGCCTCCTGCAAGCCGCTTCAGGGCGCACCAACTCGGGCACGACGACTAGGGACCGTCGCCTTCTCGGGAGCTTAGATCCGCGGGCCCACGGGGTTGCGTAGGGCCGGCCCCGGACCTCAGCTCCCATTCCTGCGACGCCGTGGCACGGAGTGCCACCGGCACTTCACCTCGCGGCCCGAATTCCCCGATCAGGCCGACCGCTCCTCTGACTCCTGGTGCCCAGGTTGACGGATTCGTCCTCGCGTGATCCCGCTCGGTCTGGAATCGTGAATCGTTCTGAGAGCGTTCTCACGCTGACACGGAGACAGTATCACCCTCGTCAAGAGAGCGCTCTCACATCTTGCACGCTCGACCGGCGTACGCCGACGCCTCGCGCGGGCTCCGTACACGAGCATACGCCGCGCCCGAGCCCAACGTCCGTTACGATCCGACGACACGAATCGTGAGGTCGAGCCGGCACGGGCGATGAGCGTAGTTCAGAGGAGCGAAGCAGATCGGACACCGGAGAACCCTACGGTCGCGGAGTCGCGCCGGCGGATGACGCGCGATGGCATGGCCATCTCGGCCTATGCCCTGCCGGTTGGGCTGGTCTTCGGACTCACTGCCCTGCAAGCCCGCTACTCGCTGCTGGACGTCATGGCTAACTCGAGCATCGCGTTCGCCGGTGGAGCCCAGTTCGCCGCGGCCGGGCTGGTCAAGGACGGCGCATCGTGGCTGGCTATCGCCGGCGTCACGGCCCTTGTAAACGCGCGCCACCTTCTCTACTCGGCCGCATTGGCGCCCTACACGATCGCCGGGACGCGGCGCGAACGAGCGGTAATGGCCCACTTCCTCACCGATGAGACGTTCGCTTTGGCGCTGGCCCACTTCCGGCGAATCGGACGCTTCGACAGACGCGGCTACTGGATGGCCGCAATGGCCATCTTCGTGCCCTGGACGATCGGCTCGGCTCTCGGCTATCTGGTGGCAGGGGCGGTCGACACGAACCGGCTCGGCCTCGATGTCGCGTTCCCGGCGGCCATGGCCGGCCTCTCGCTGGGCATGGTCTCCGGACGCCGCGACGTGGCCGCCGCCGTGGGGGCAGTTGCGGTGGCCGTGCCGGTGGGGTTGGCAGCCGGGGCGTCGGTAGGACTGGTGGCTGGAGCGATCCTGGGGCCCTTCTTTGGCCTCGCCACGCCGGCTTCGCCAAACGAGGAGTCGAGCGCGCCCGAGACTCCCGAGCCGTCGGCCGAGGCTGGCCTGCCATGAACCTCTCGATGAGCCTCGTCCCGCTGGCGTTCCTGATGTGGGCGGTGACGTACCCTTCGCGGGCCCTGCCGATGCTCGCGCCCGGAATCGAGCGCCTGCCACCTCGGGCGGTCACCTACCTGCGCCTGGCCGGACCGTCGGCCCTGGCCTCGCTGGCCGGCGTCAACTGCCTGCTCACGTC
Organism: Candidatus Limnocylindria bacterium; assembly: GCA_041494645.1. Taxonomy (GTDB): domain Bacteria; phylum Chloroflexota; class Limnocylindria; order Limnocylindrales; family CSP1-4; genus Fen-1039. The sequence continues at coordinate 43,893 of JBGQBD010000002.1, read as the reverse complement.
CGGCGGTCCGCGTTCGCTCTTGATCGGCGTCGAGCCCGTAGCGGTGTTGGTCTGCGTCGCGATCGTCGCCCGAACGCGGTTGCTCCTGCCTGGCGTCGCGGCCGCGGTGGTGCTGGTCGCGCTGGCCCGGGCTTGGGGCATGGGCTGAGGGACGCCCGACACGTGTCCGAGAGCCGTTCGGCCGCAGCGGCCATACTCTGCCCGACATCCAGGCCCAAGGAGCACGAGCGGCCGCGAGGGCGCGGATGAGCGGCATGGTTCGTTCGGATGAACCTCACCTCGGGTGGGCTCGGTTCGGCGTCGCCTACGCCTTCCTCGTCCACGGCGTCATGTTCGGGGCTTGGGCATCACGGATCCCGGTCATCCAAGATCAGACCGGGCTCGACTCGACCCACCTTGGCTTCGCGCTCCTGGCGGCTTCGGGCGGAGCTGTCCTGGCGATGTCCTTCGCCGGCGTCATGGCCGGGCGTTTCGGCAGCAACGTCGTGACCGTAGCGATGCTTCTCGGCTGCGCGGCCATCGTGCCGGTCCTGGCCCTGACGGATTCCTTCCTGACTCTGGCTCTGACGCTGCTCGTCCTCGGCGCATTCCAGGGTTCGATGGACGTGACGATGAACGCCAACGCTCTTGCGGTCGAACAAGCCGGGACGCGCCCGATCATGTCCCGGCTCCACGGAACCTGGAGCATCGGCTCCTTCGTGGGAGCCTTCGTGACGATCCTGGCCGTCAATGCCGGGCTGTCGCTCTTCGGCCAGTTCTGCCTCATCGCCGGATGGATGGCGCTCTCGGCGGCCGTCCTGTGGCGAACGATGCTGCCGCAGCGCCAGCCGATCGAGGGCTCGGCCTTCCGCCGACCGCCGCGCCGACTGGTGGCCCTCGGCTTCCTGATCTACTGCGGCATGCTGGCCGAGGGCTCGGCCGGCGATTGGAGCGGCGTGTACATGCGGACCTCGGTCCTGGCGAGCCAGCAGGAGGCGGCGCTGACTCTCGGAGCGTTCTCGGCGGCCATGGCCCTTTCGCGGCTGTTAGGCGACCGAATGACCGAGCTTCTGGGCGGTGGCCGGCTTGTTACCCTGGGAGCCATCCTGGGGGCTGCCGGTCTCGGCATGGCCCTGGCGCTTCATGTGACCGTGCCGGCGATCGCCGGCTTCACGATGCTTGGTCTCGGCCTGGGGGCGATCGTGCCCATCGCACTGAGGGCCGGCGGGTCTCAGCCCGGAATCCCATCCGGTCTCGGCATCGCCGCCGTCTCCACCATGGGCTACGCGGGGCTGCTCAGCGGCCCTCCGATCATCGGCACCGTCGCCGGGCTGACGGGTATTCGAGCCGCCCTCGGATTGGTGGTTGCGCTGTTGGCGGTTCTGGCAATCACGGCCAACCGTGTCGTGGGCGGGCCGGTCACGATCCCGGAGCCGGCCGTGCCGGAAGAGCTGCCCTGACGGATGAACGGCCCGCGCCGAGGTCTAGCGGGCGCGTTCGAAGCGGCGGTCCATCCAGTAGGACCAAACGTCCAGGTCCGGCACCTCGTAGCCGTTCGAGGAGAGGACCGTGCAGATCTGGGTGCGGTGGTCGCTGCCGTGGTGGAGGGCCTGGGCCACCAGCAGGTTCGTCGCATGGCGAATCTCCGGCCGGTCGCCGCGGGCGGCCAGCGTGACGTCGATCTCGCCGACGCGAGCCAGCACGATCCGCCAGCGAACCGCCTGGTCGCGAACCTGATCCGCCAGCTGGTCGAGGGACCGAACGGGGTCCGGTCCGGGCCGGCGAGGAGGCGGCACCGTCCCCTCCAGGTTGGCGAGGTAGCGGCCGTCGGCCGCCAGCAGGTGCGAGAGCGTCGCGAGCACCTCGCCGTAGACACCGGCCGAGCTGGCGCTGAGCGCCGCTTCGGGCAGTCCCCGAAGGTGCCGGATGAGCTTCTCCGTGGCCCACGTGTGGTGCTGGAAAGCCTCGCTCAACGCGTCCATGGGTCCTCCTCCGGGGCCGATTGGGCCACGGGCACGCCCGCTACCTCCGCCGCCTGCCCGGTGGTCGCGTCCCGGTCCGCTTGATAACGTTCGGCGTCACGGTATGGTCCCACATCGGCCGATCCAGCCACTTGACCGACCAGCCGTCGTCCTCGTGCTCGTCGCGAATCCCCGGCAGCCAGTCGGACGCCGTGGCCGCGGTCGCGTCGTCGGCCGCTTCGGTCGCCGCCATCACGCGCACCTCCGTCACGTCGAGCGCGGCCGCGTCCAGTCCCCCGCCGTCGCGGAGGGCGCGCTCGCGGCGCCGGATGTCGCGAACGGGCTTGATCGTCCGGCCAGCTCGGGCCGGGGCGGGTCGCGCGCCGGCCGGTCCGTCCGGCCTGACCCTGGCCGCTCGCTCCGCCGCCCGGGCCACGGCCGCGGACGCATCCTCGTCCAGGACGCGCAGCCGGATCTCCTGGATCTCGTCGCGCAACGCCGCCGCCCGCTCGAACTCCAGGTCCCGGGCGGCCTGACGCATCTCCGCCTCCATCTGGCGGACGAGCTTCTCGACCTGCTCCTTGGCCATCTCTGTGAAGGCACGTTCCTGGCCAGGCGCCGTGGCGTAGGTCCCGTGCGCCTCGGCCACGGCTCGCAGGCGATCGTTGATGTCGCGGATCCCCTTCACGACCGTGACCGGCTGAATACCGTGATCCAGGTTGTACTTCTCCTGGACCGCGCGCCGGCGGTTCGTCTCGCCGATCGCCGCCCTCATCGAGTCGGTCATGTTGTCGGCGTACATGACGACTTCGCCGCCGATGTTACGCGCCGCCCGACCGATCATCTGCACGAGCGACCAGGCGCTGCGCAGGAATCCCTCCTTGTCCGCATCGAGAATCGCAACGAGCGTGACTTCGGGCAGGTCGATCCCTTCACGCAGCAGGTTGATGCCGACGATCACGTCAAATACGCCCAGCCTGAGGTCTCGTAGGATCTGGACGCGCTCCAGCGTGTCGACTTCGGAATGCAGGTACTGGACCTTCACGCCCAGCTCGTGCAGGTAGTCGGCCAGGTCTTCGGCCATCTTCTTTGTGAGCGTTGTAACGATCGATCTTTCGCCGCGTTCCACGCGTCCACGTATGAGGTCGAGCAGGTCGTCTATCTGCCCCTCCGTCGGCTTGACGGTTATGTGTGGATCTACCACGCCGGTTGGTCGAATGAGCTGCTCGACGACCTGCTGGCTTCGTTCCAGCTCGTATGGACCCGGCGTGGCACTCATGTATACCGCCTGGTTCACGCTGGCCTCGAACTCCTCGAACGTGAGCGGGCGGTTATCCAGCGCCGATGGCAGGCGGAAGCCGAAGTCGACGAGGATCTCCTTGCGCGTCCGGTCGTTCTTGTACATGCCCACGACCTGCGGGATCGACATGTGGCTCTCGTCGACGACGAGGAGCCAGTCCGGCGGGAAGTAGTCGAGCAGCGTCCACGGCCGTGACCCGGCTTCCCGCCCCGAGAGATGGCGCGAGTAGTTCTCGATGCCGGTGCAGTAGCCCAGCTCGCGCATCATCTCGAGGTCGAAGGTCGTGCGCTGCCGAAGCCTGGCCGCCTCCAGGGCGCGCCCCTGAGCTTCCAGGTCCGCGACCCTGACCTCCATCTCCTCGCCGATCGCCTTGACCGCGGCCATCAGCTTGTCGGCCGGCGTCACGAAGTGCGTGGCCGGGTAGACGTTGAGGTCCTTCCGCTCGGCCAGCAGCTCACCGGTGAGGGGGTCCAGGTCCGTGATCCGCTCCACCTCGTCGCCGAAGAACTCCACCCGCACCAGGCGATCCTCCGCGGCTGGGATCAGCTCCAGGGTGTCGCCGCGGACGCGGAACCGGGCCCGGGACAGGGCGGCGTCGTTGCGCTGGTACTGCAGGTCCACCAGGTGTCGCAGCACGGCGTCGCGGCGGTATTGCCCGCCGACGCGCAGCCGCAGGATCGTGGCCCCGTAGTCGACCGGGGCGCCGAGGCCGTAGATGCAGCTGACGCTGGCCACGATGATCACGTCGCGCCGTTCGAAGAGGGCCTTGGTGGCCGCGTGGCGGAGCTTGTCGATCTCGTCGTTGCGGCTCGAGTCCTTCTCGATGTAGGTGTCCGAGCGGGGCAGGTACGCCTCGGGCTGGTAGTAGTCGAAGTAGCTGACGTAGTACTCGACGGCGTTGTCCGGGAAGAACTCGCGGAACTCCGAGTACAGTTGCGCGGCCAGCGTCTTGTTATGGGCCAGGACCAGGGTGGGCTTCTGATGCGCCTCGATCGCCTTGGCGATCGTGAATGTCTTGCCGGTTCCGGTCGCGCCCAGCAGCGTCTGATGGCGCAGGCCTTTGGCCAGGCCTTCGCTCAGTTTATCGATCGCCTGGGGCTGGTCGCCGGTGGGTTGGAAGTCGGCAACGAGCCGAAAGTCGGGCACAGAAACCTCGTCGGCGTGGGAGCTGCAGTATACCGCCGCAACCCAGAATAGCACGCCCGTTCTAGCTCGATGTCCGACTGGTCGCTACTCGGCTCGACCCCCAGCGGGCGCAGGAGACGGCACGCTCGCCCGGGCCCGGCGACGTTGCAGGAGCCTGGACCCGTAGCGCTGCATGACGAGGGCGGCGCTGGCCAGCAGGGTCACCGGGATCCAGTGGTACTGCGAGTTCAAGAGGAAGATGCCGCCGGGCACCAGGATCGTCAACGCCACCTCGGGGATCCTCATCTCGTAGTCCGCGAAGCGGCCGGCCATCCCTCTCGCGTCCTCCCACCAGTCCGCTCGCCCGAGGATCGGGATCAGGGTCCAGATGTAGAAGACGCTCGCGGCCAGGTACGTAACGGACATTCCCGTCAGGAAGAGGCTAAGGAGGTTCGGCGGATCGAAGGATCCCAGGTAGGCGAACGACAGGTCACCAAAGCGGAGCAGCAGGACCGAGATGGCCGAGCTCAGCACCAGGAACCAAACGTAGCACAGCAGCCTGACCCGGAAGCCCCAGTCGCGGACGATCATCGCCACCACCAGGGTTCCCGCGGTGGGAAGGATCGCGGCTGCGGCCAGTGCAACCAGGACCTCCCGCGGCGCATCGACGGTCCGCCACAGGTACCAGAAGACGAGGGTGCTCAGCAGCAGGTTCGACTCACTGACCCGGGGCAGGATCTCCTCCTTCAACAGGATGAATGCCGCGACGGCGAAGCACGCGAAGCCGATCAGCACGTGGGCGTGCAGCACGCTCGTGTCTTCGTTCCGGCCAATCACGAACCCGAGGCCGCCGGCAACCACCGCCAGCGCGACTCGCCAGAGGCGTCTCAGCTTGAAGCTGGGGAGGGTGAGCAGTAGAACCTCGGCAGCCGCGCCGATTCCGAAGATCAGGCTCAGGTCGACGCGGTCGGTCATTGCGGATCCTCACCGAAAGAGCTTGCCGGACCCTTGGATTGTGCCTGGAATGGGACGGCCCGTGAAGCGATTCTCGCGTTGCGCGCGAGACGAGCCGCCGCCGGCACCCGCCGGTCATCTACCAGACGAACCCCGAGCCGACCTTGTCCTGGATCGCCGCGGTCATCCGCGCCTGAGACACCACGTGCACCTGGCCGTTCTGGTTTCCGCCGCGGGCGTTGCAGGCCCGACCGCAGGTGTCGATGTAGGTGAAGGTCGGCGGATTCGCGGCATTGTCATAGCCGACGATGGCCACCGCGTGGCGGATGTGCGGCGTCGCGCTGCCGTTCTGCCAGTTCGGGAGATCGAATGTGTCAAGGGCGGCGATGATCGGCACTCCATCCCGGCCAACGTCCAGGGTTACCGCCGCCGTAAGGTCGCGGGCCAGGGTTGGGTCGGGCCTGATCACCGACGCGTACCAGGTATCGACCCACCTATTGGGGTTTCGGTTCGAAGCCTCCCAGTTGAGCGCGGTCATGATGTTGGTCCGGGGCGCGCCCCACGACGGATAGAGCGGCCTGCCGTCCGAATGGGTGTACACCGCCATCCCCGTCGTCTGCCACGCCGGCGGCTGGGTCTGCGTGGCCAGGTACATGAGAAAGCCGCGGCCGTGAGCCGTGAAGCCGCTGACGGAGTCCGAGCCGGACCAGTAGGTCCCCAGGCGAGAGCCGTCGCCGGCCAACGCCACGGTGGGACCGGGCCTGGGCCACGCACCGGCTTCGATCGAGTACGGCTCCAGGAAGTAGCCGGCCGTGCCGGTGACGTCCGGGTGACCGGTCAGCTGCTGCCAGTAGTAGAGGGCGACCGTCGAGGCGCCGGTGCTGCACAGGTTCCAGTAGTTGAGGTTCGAGAAGCGATTGCCCTTCTCGTCGGTGCCGTAGCCGGCCGGCTCCACCACCCAGCGGGTCCAGGTGGTGTCCAGCGTCCTGGCGGCGGGGAGGCCGTCGCCCGTGGCCGGGTCCAGAAGCGGGTCGGCGCCCGAATCCAGACGGACGATCCTGCCGTTGAACAGGGCGACGCGGCCGGCAGCCTTGGCCTCGAGCCATTCCACCGACTGGGCGGGGATGGGCCGGTGGGTATCGATCGAATAGGCGGGGTCGGTTGGCTGGGCGCCGCGAGCGGGCGGCGGGCTGGGCGTGGCGAAGAGGTCGATCGCCTGGAACGTCGGGCTGGCGGGGAACGTGGCAGTCGGGTCAACGAGCGTGGCCGAGGCCGCCATCGAGGCTTCAAAGTCAGGGGGGCCCGACGCCGATGCCGGCGCACCGGTAGACGTGCCCGCCGCGATGTCGGTCCCGGGTGGGGTCGGACCGGCGTTCGCCAGCGGCGAGACCGCGACTATCGCCGCGCCTGCCAGCGCGATCACGAGCAGGGCAGCCGTGCCCGCGGCCAACCGGCGGCGAGGCCACGATCGGGGCGCGATCATCGATAGATTGTACGAACAGGCGCCAGCACGGCGCCCGAGACAGGCGGCCGTCCGCCTCGCTGCCGGAAGTGGCCCTGGCGCCGCCCCGGGCCTGCGTCCGGGCGGTCGTGCCCGTCGGTTCGTCGGCTCCCCGGCCGTCAGCCCTGCCTGGCCAGCGCTTTGCGAAACGCGGCATCCACGGCCGGCTCCACTTCCGCGGGGGCGCCATCCGTTCGGATGATGCGGGTGGCGGCCGAACGCCAGAGCGGGAGCGAGCAGGCCTGGGCGGCGATCCGCTGGCGGGCGTCGGATTCGGCCATGCCACGGCCGGTGAGACGGGCGAGCTGGGCCGCCGGGTCGCAGACGATCAGCCAGATCTCGTCGCACCACGGGGCGTGCCCGGCCTCGACCAGCTTGATCGCCTCGAGGACGATGGCCGCTGGCCGCGTCGCATCCGCGGCCCGGATCGAGTCCTGTTCCAGCCGCGCCACGGCCGGGTGGACGATCGACTCCAGCTCCGCCAGGCTGGCCTGATCGGCGAAGACGAGCCGGCCGAGGGCGGCCCGATCCAGGGCGCCGTCGGGGCCGCGGAACGCCGGGCCGAAACGGGCGATGACGGCTTCGGTGACCGGCGCGCCGGGCGACATGAGCTCGCGGGTCAGCCGATCCGCGTCCACCACGGCTGCGCCACGATCGGCCAGCCAGGCAGCCACGGTGGACTTGCCGCAGCCGATCGGCCCGATAAGGCCGATCAGCGGGGCGCCCGTCCCGAGATTTCCGCGGCGCCGGCGCCGGCCGGACTCCGTCATGGCGCCGCCTCCTCCAGCTCCAGCCATGCCTCCTCGGTCGCGGCGAGGGCCTCGTTCACGGTCGCGAGCTCGCCTGTCACGCGACGCAACTCCACGAAGTTGCCATGAACGCCGGGATCCTGCAGGGCCGACTCGAGTTGGTGCTTGCGCGCGGCGAGGCGGGCCAGCTCCTCGTCTATCTGGGCCTTGCGGCGCCGGTAGGCGTCCTTCGACAGCTTGGCGGCTGGGGCGCGGGTCGCGGTCGCGGTCGCTGCCGCCGTGGCGCCGTGGTCCGGAGCGGAAGAAGAAGCCACTCCCCCACCCGATCGCGCCGACGCCTTCCGACTCCGATTCCCGACCGTGCCCCCCGCCCGACGCTCGCCGATCTCCCGCGCCTGCCGGCCATGCAGGCGTCCCGCCTCCCTTTCGGCGGCGGCCTTCACCGTCCAGCCGTCCGCCACCGCCGCCCGCCAGGCGCGATACCCGCCCTCGAACGGCACCGCCAGCCCCCCGTCAACGACCCAGAGGGAGTCGCAGACCGTCTCGAGGAGCCGCCGGTCGTGGCTGACGATCAGCAGAGTGGCGTCCGTCATGGCCATGAATGCCTCCAGCGCCTCGCGCGCCGGAATGTCCAGATGGTTCGTGGGCTCGTCGAGCAGGAGCAGATTGGCCGGCAGAAGGAAGAGGAGCGCAAGCTCCAGACGCGATCGCTCTCCGCCGGAGAGGTCCAAGACCTCCTTGAAGACGTCGTCGCCGCGGAAGAGGAAGCGGGCCAGGTGGCTGCGCGCCTCACCCTGCCCGATCGGCAGCTCGCCCAGCACGGCGTCGAGGACCGTGGCGCCGGGGATCGGCGCGTCGCGGAGCTGGGCGAGATAGTTTGGCTGGACGTTGCGGCCCACATCCAGGGCACCGTCCAGCGGCGCCAACTCCCCGGCGATGGTGCGCAGGAGCGTCGTCTTGCCTGCGCCGTTGGGTCCTACGAGGCCGATTCGATCGCCGCGGTGCAGCTCCAGCCACGGGACCCGTGCTACGGGCACGGCCTCGGCGGGGCCGGGCGCCTCTCTGGCGCCGTAGCCGACGACGAGCCCCTCCGCTCGAACCACCGATTCGTACGAGCGAGCGGGCGCTCCCCCGGCCAGAGCCTCGGTCGGCAGCCGGAGCCTCGCGTCGGTACGGCGCTTCTCGAGCGGCTCGAGAGCCTCGAGACGGGCCTCGTGCTCATGCATCTTCGAGAACTTGCGCTGGTGCCGGTACAGCTGAACGAGCTCTCGTTCGCGCGCGATTCGACCCGCCCGATCCTCGGCCTGGTCGGCCGCCAGGAGGTCGCGCTCCTCGCGCTGGCGGGCATAGCGAGAGTAGCTGCCACGGAACGGCGTCAACCGCCGGTCGCGCAGCTCCCAGACGCGCGTCACCGTGGCGTCCAGGAAGGCGCGGTCGTGCGAGGCCACGATCAAGCTGCCGTGGCGCCGGCCGAGGGTTTGCTCGAGCCACTCGAGAGCCCCCAGGTCGAGATGGTTCGTCGGCTCATCCAGCAGCAGCAACTCCGGGTCGGCGAGGAGCAGCCGCGCCAGCGCGGCGCGGGTCTGCTCGCCGCCCGATAGGTTCGTGGGCGGCCGATCCCACTGCCCGCGAACGAAGCCCAGCCCCGAGAGCGCCGCCTGCACCCGCTGGTCGAGCGCGTAGCCGTCCATGACCGCGAACTCGTGCTGGGCGGTCTCGTATTCGGGCTCCGTCACACGGCCAGCATGTTCGAGCCGGCCAAGGGTTCGCTCCAGCTCCTCCAGCCGGCTGGCGCCCGCGCGAACGGCCAGCCTCAGGCTCGGCGCCTCAATGAAGCTCGCGTCGACGTGCGCCTCCTGCGGGAGCATGGCCACGGTCAGACCGCGCTTGCGGTGAACCTCGCCCCTGTCGGGCTCGTCGAGGCCCGACACCAGCCGAAGCAGGGTCGTCTTGCCTGCGCCATTGGGTCCTACGAGGCCGATTCGGTCGCCCACGGCGACGGCGGCATCCACGTGATCCAGAATCACGAAGTCGCCGACCTCGCGGCGGACGCCCGCGAGTCGCACGATCGACATCAGGCGGGCCCTCCCGCGGTTGCGCCGACCCCGCCGGCGCGGGCCGCCGCCCGGCGGGTCGCGGCCGCCTTGCGCGTGGCCGCCACGCGCCGAGCGCGTTCCTCTTCCGACCTGGTCCGACCGAGGACGCCTACGCCGCCGAGCTCCGTCCAGCGCGGGCCCCTGCGTTTCGTGGCCCAATCCGCGCCCCGCAACAGCCTCGCCGCCCCTTCCCTCTGCTCGGCCGGCAGCCGCTGACACCAGCTGCAGAAATGGGTCGAGCGCCCGCCCACGACGATCCGCCGGATCGGCCGGCCGCAGCGCAGGCACGGCTCGCCGGCTCGCTGGTACACCTGGAGATGCTCCTGCATCGAGCCGTCGCCCTCGGGGGCGGTGTAGTCGTCGATCGAGCTGCCGCGTCGTTCGATCGCCTCCGCCAGGACGTCGCGCAGAGCCCCGTGGAGCCGGCGGACGTCGTCGCGCCTCAGCGACCGGGCGTCGCGCAGCGGGTGGAGCCGGGCCCGCCAGAGAGACTCGTCGGCGTAGATGTTGCCGACGCCAGCCAGGAAGTCCTGGTTGAGCAGCAGCGTCTTCAGCCGCCCGCGGTGGCGGGCTAGCAGCTCGCCGAAACGCCGCGCGGTGAAGTCCTCGGAGAGCGGCTCCGCGCCTGCGGCCAGGACGCCTGCGGCCTCACCCTCGACCGGCTCGCCGGTGGCCTCGTCGCGCCTGTACAGCCCGATCCGCCCGAATTTGCGCATGTCGCGGAAGCGGAGCTCGCGCCCGTCGGCCAGTCTCAGTACCAGATGAACGTGGCGGTCCCGAGCGGCGCCCGCCTCCACGACGAACAGTTGGCCGGTCATCTTGAGGTGGATCGTCAGGACGGCCGGGTCGGCGGCTCCGGGCTCGACCCCCGGCCCCAGCAACACCAGCAACTGCTTTCCGCGCCGGTCCACACCTCGGATCTCGCGCCCGGCCACTGCCGCGGCGAAGGCCTCCGGTTCGTGGCTGCGCAGCGTCGGAGGCCAGTTGCAGCCGACCCCGACGACTCGCGCGCCCGTCACCAGGCCGCGCAGGTCGCGGGCTATCGTCTCGACTTCGGGCAGCTCGGGCATGGCGTAGAGCGTAGCCGGGTGGCGCTCCGCGCGCGAGCTTGCCACCGGCCGCGCTCGCGCCCGAGCGGCTCAATCGAGACCGTGAATCGCCGTGGCAGCAGCGCCCTCGCCAGCATCGCCGCCGTGGCCAGACCACCCAGGCCAAACACTTGGGCCGACCGAGCCGGCAGGTCGGCAGGGCGCCGGAGACAGGGTCGGCTAGTATTCGGACCTGAAACGCGGTCCACCCCGCGGCCACGGAGGATCCGGTGGGCTTCTTGAGACGGACGCCGGGCCGGAGGAATCAGCACGAGGTCGATCCGGAGCGGCTCGCCATCGAGCAGATGCGTCGGGCCGGGGCGGACCCAACCGTGCCACATCAAACGCGCCACTTCATCTTCGTGCCGGGCGTGAGAGCTGCCCAGCAGGTGGCGAAGTCCCTCAAGGCCGAGAATCGCCGCATAGAGATCGACACGTCGGCTCGCAGGGGCTACTGGCTCGTCGTGGTCGTGCAGTCGATGATCGTCTCGCCGGATGCGATCGGCGCCCTGCGGCGCGAGCTGGAGGCCGTGGCTCGACCGCTCGGCGGTGAGTACGACCGCTGGCAGGTGGACGTCGCCGGCGGCTGAGCCGCCGTCAGGTAGATCCGCGACCTCGCGGCATCGGGGCTCCCCCGCCGCCCGCCTTTCCCGTGTGGGCTTCCGCGATCCGGTTCGGGCGGCCCGATCGACTACCCCGCCGCCACCTCGGCCGGGGCCTCACCCATCTCCGCGAAGATCGCGTCTTCGCGGGTGAGCGGCCGCATCGACTCCCAGTCGTCGCCGACCTTGATGTCCACGGTGAGCGGCACGTCCAGCTGGAGCGCGCCCTCCATCGTCTCGCGGACGATCGGCGCCACCACGTCAACCTCGCCACGCGGCACTTCGAGGACCAGCTCGTCGTGGACCTGCAGCAGGACGCGAGCTCGAAGCGGCCGACCCTCGACATTCGCCGCGCGCAGCCGCTCCGGCAGCCGGATCATGGCGATCTTGATGATGTCGGCGGCCGTGCCCTGGATGGGCATGTTGATCGCCATCCGCTCTCCGGCGCCACGGAGAGATGGGTTCGACATGCGCAGCTCGGGAATGAAGCGGCGTCGGCCAAGCAGCGTCGAAACCCAACCCTGCTGCCGGGCCAGCTCCTTGATGTGGAGCATGTAGTAGCTGATGCCGCTGTACGTGGCGAAGTAGTTGTCGATGAACGCCTTCGCCTCCCCGCGCGAGATGCCGGCCCGCGACGACAACCCGAAATCGCTCATCCCGTAGGCGAGGCCGAAGTTGACCATCTTGGCCATCGACCGTTCCTCGTGGGTGACGTCCTCCGGCGCCTTGTGGAGGACGCGGGCGGCCGTTTCGCGATGGATGTCGGCGCCCCGGGCGAAGGCGTCGCGCAGGTGCTCATCGCCGCTTACATGGGCCAGGATGCGCAGCTCGATCTGCGAGTAGTCGGCCGCGAGCAGCGTCACCTCCGGAGCCCCGGCCACGAAAGCCCGACGGATGCGCCGCCCCAATTCCGACCGGATCGGGATGTTCTGGAGGTTCGGGTCGGACGAGGAGAGGCGGCCGGTGGCTGCGACCGCCTGGTGGAAGGTCGTGTGGAGACGGCCGTCTCGCTCGGAGACCAGCGCCGGCAACGCTTCGATATAGGTCGAGCGAAGCTTCGAGTACAGGCGCCAGTCGAGCAGCTTGCCGATCATCGGGTGCGCCGGCTTGAGCTCCTCGAGGACCGAGGCGTCGGTCGAGTAGCCGGTCTTGGTCCGCTTCCCCTTGGGCAGGTTCAGTTCGTAGAAGAGGATCTGCTCGAGCTGCTTGGGCGAGCCGAGATTGAACTCGTGCCCGACGTCGGCATAGATCTCGGCCTCCAGGCGGGCCATCTCCGCGCCGAACTCGACGTCAAGCTTAGCGAGCGCCCCGCGGTCGATCGCCACGCCGGCGACCTCCATCTCCGCCAGGACCCCGATGAGCGGCAGCTCGATCTCACGGAAGAGCCGGTCCAGGCCCGACTCGGCGAGCGCCTTCTCCAGAGGTTCACGAACGGCCAGCGATGCCAGCGCATCGAGCCCTATCCGGACGGCTGCCGGCACGTCCCCGGTTGGCGGCAGCGTCACGGACAGCCGCTCGTGGGCTACGTCGGCGATGGTCTGGCTGCGCAATGAGGCGTTGAGCAGGTAGGCCGCGATCTGCGTATCGAAGACGACCGGCAGCGGCCTCGTCGCGCCGCCGGCGATGTTCGCCACGACGAGCGGCTTGGTCTCGTGGCCCACGACCCGCGCCCCGGACTCGAGGAGAAGGCCGCCCAGGCGACCCACCGCTTCGTGGCCCTCGGCTACCAGCACGCGACCGTCGACGCCCGCAAGAGAGAGCGCCTCCGGCAGGCCCCGCATCGGGCGTGGATCGGACATCAGCAGCGCCGCGCCCACCTCGCGCTGGTCCGCCAGCCAGCGCGAGACTTCCGCCGCGTCTTCGTCCGTGGCTTCGAAGCGATCCAGGAGCGTGGGATCGGCCACGGCCGCTCGCAGCGCCCCTACCAGGTCCACCGGCCCAGCCGGCGGCGTGGCGCGGGTTCGGGCGGCGGAGGGCAGCGGGCCCAGGGCAGGCTCCGCCAATCCCACGGACCCGAAATCCATGGACAGCTGCAGACCCTCACCCTCGCCGATCAGGGAGCGGCCTTCTCGGCGCGGAGCGCCCGCCGCGCCGGGCCGGGGCGGTTCCCCGGCCACCCGTGCCGCCGGCACGCTGCCCTGCACCGAGCGGAGAGCCTCGGCCGCATCGACTGCCGACTCGCTCGACAGCGGGGGCAGGCGGTCGATCAGCGACCGGAACTCGAACTCGCGGAAGAGCCTGACCACCTCGGCGCGGTCGTAGTCGGAGAGCCGGGCTGCCTCCAGGTCCAGCGAAATCGGCAGGTCGCAGATGATTCGGGATAGCTCGCGGCTCGCGAATACCTGCTCGCGGGCTTCAACCAGCTTCTCGCGAAGCTTGTCCGGCTTCACCTCGTCCAGCCGCCCGTAGATCCCTTCGAGCGAGCCGAACTGGCTCACGAGCTTAGCCGCCGTCTTCTCCCCCACTCCTTGGATGCCGGGGATGTTGTCGGTCGGGTCGCCCTTGAGGGCCTTGTAGTCGATCATCTGGTCGGGTCGGAGCTGGAACCGCTCCCAGATCCTGGCCGGGTCGTAATAGATCGTCGCGTCGACGCCCTGGCGCGTCGTCATCAACCGGGTGTGCTCGGACACGATCTGCAGCATGTCCAGGTCGCCGGTCACGACCGTGGTGTCGACACCTCGGGCGTCCAGGTCGCGGGTGATCGTCCCGATCACGTCGTCCGCCTCGTAACCCGCCATCTCGTAGACGGGGATGCGCAGGGCGGCGACCACCTCCCGAACCTTCGGGAACTGCGAGCGGAGGTCGTCCGGCATCGGCGTGCGAGTGGCCTTGTACGCGGCAAACTGCTCGTGCCGGAAGGTGGGCCCGGGGAGATCGAAGCAGGCGGCCACGTGCTCCGGCCGCACGTCCTGGATGCCGCGCAGGAGGATGCTGCAGAACCCGAAGACCGCGTTGACCAGCTCTCCCTTGCTCGTCGTCAGGGGCGGCAGGGCGTGATAGCCGCGGTAGATGAGGCCGTTGCTGTCGAGGAGCATCAATCGAGTCATGCGGGCCTCGAACTGACTGGCGCCGCCAGCGGCGCGCTCATCGGCCGGCGGCCGGACGGATGCCGATCGTCTACCGATCAGTTCAAGTGTACCCGCGACCCGCTCCCGACTAGCGGCGCGCTCCGCCTCGCAACCGCCTCCGGATGGCCGGCGCGAGCAGGAAGAGCATCCCCAGGGCGAGGGCAGCCGTCGATCCACCGAGGACGATCTCGCGCCCGTCCCACCCGGACTGGGAAATGGTTGCGGCAGCCGGCACGGCGGGAGGGGCGCTCGGAGCCCAGGCGTTGGAGGTGCCGCCCCCGGCAACGGCCGGCGCCCCGGGCGTCGCGCCATCGTAGAACGCAGGCGACGGTGCTGGGCTGGCGGTCTCGGGCGCCTTTGCCGGTATCGCCGTGGCGGCCGTCGCGGCCGTGGCGTTCGCGCCGAAGTTGTTGTCGGCCGGCGCCGGGACCGGGGCAGCCGTGGCCGCCGCAGCGGCGCGCTGCTCCTGGATCGCGCCGGCGTCCAGCGACGCCGGCTTTCCGACGGCCCCAAAGATGGACAGCGCGAAGGTCAAGACCAGGCCCGAGAAGCCGAGCGAGACCATGGCCCCGCCGAACGATCGCCTCCGCCCAAGCCCGAGAAGCCGCCCCCGGAAACGGTGGCGCGGGCTCAGTCGGGCGGCGTCGCCTTCGGTCAGGGCGAAGTCCCGCGGCCGGGGTGGCACCGGCAGCGCCGCCGTGGCATCGGCGATCGCTCCGACGTCGGCGTAGAGGGCGGCGCATCCTTCGCAAACCGCCACCAGCTCCAGGGCACGAGCCCGCTCACGATCGTCGACGTCGCCCCCGTACAGGCGGGCAATCAGCAGCTCGTCGTGTGCGGCGTGGTCGGCGGCGCTTCTCGGCATCACGGTCCTCAGACGATCTCAGCCACGGAACAGTTCCCGATTCGGGGCCAAAGCGCTCCGGAGTGCGAGACGGCCGCGGTGGATGCGCGATTTCACAGTCCCGACCGAGACGCGCATGATCCCGGCGATCTCCGCATAGTCGTACCCATCCACGTCGAAGAGGACGATGCAGTTGCGCTGCTCGAACGGCAGAGCGCCGAGCGCCCGGGCGAGGGCCCTCGAGCGCTCGAGGGCCAGGCTCTGGCTTTCTGGCTCGGTCTCCTCTCCGGCAGGTGGCTGCCAGCTGTCGTCCTCGAACTCAGGGTAGGGCTGCACCGGCCGGCGATGCCGCACCCGCTGCATGTCCATGGCGGCGTTGACGGCGATCCTGCCCAGCCAGCTCCGGACGCTGCCGCCCCGAAACGACTCCAGGTTCCGGTAGGCGCTGAAGAACGCCTCCTGGACCGCGTCCGCGGCCTGGTCGCGGTCCGGTACCAGGCGGAAGACGAGGCCGAAGAGGTGGTCCTGATGGCGGGCCACGAGCTGGTTGAAGGCTTCGAGCCGGCCACGCAGCGCCTCCTCCACCAGGGCCACGTCGACGGCCTGGCCCGGCGCCTCCGCGCCGCGATCGCGTGCTGCCCTCTGACCCGTCACGACTCGCCCGTCAGCCCCTCTCTCCTCCAGAACGCCTCGCCCTGTGGCCGCTCGGATGGGCGGTGGCGGCGCGAGGATAGCACGGGGTTCGCGACCGCCGGACCTCTATTCCCGCCAGGCTGGCGCGGCGCCCGATCATCCGGGACCGCCAGGCTGTACCATGCCGCCGGACCGTGCCGACGTGGCGGAACTGGCATACGCGCTCGACTCAAAATCGAGTGGCCGTGAGGTCATGCGGGTTCAACTCCCGCCGTCGGCACCAATCCCTGACGCCGCGCCGGCACCCCGACGATCTACCGGGCGGGCCGAGCGACGCGATCAGCAGCTGGACCCGCCGCCGCTGGCGCCCGGGCTGGCCGTGGGCGCCTCTTGGAAGTACTGCTTCACCAGCGCCTGCGCCTTGGGGATCGTAGTGCTGGGGTCCCAGGCGACGTAGCTGACGCCAGCGGGCATCCCGACTTTCTGAGGCGTCAGGACCAGCTCCTGCACGTTCTCGCCGAGCACCCTCTTGGCGAGGCCGGCCCAGACCTTGAGGTTCTGCGGATTCGTTATGTCCATGTCCGTGTTGAACCCGTACGGAACCGCCTGAACGACACTCAGGAGTGGCAGCACGTTGTCCAAGGACGCGAACCGGCACGGATCCAGGGTCTTGCGTAGGGAGGCGAGCAAGGTCTGCTGTCGAAGGGCCCGGCCGTAGTCCCCCTGGGGATCGTAGATGCGAGTTCTGGCATATGCGAGGGCCCAGTCGCCGTTCATGTGGTAGGTCCCGGGAGCGATGACGAATCCAACGTCATAGGCAAGGCCGGGGACCTGAATGACAGTCAGGCCACCCCCGGAGTTGGCGGCCTCGTCTTGCATGTTCTTGATCCCGGATGGGCCGGTCGGCACGAAGTACCCCCAGTGAGATGTGTCGCTGCACGTGGCGTTCCCCGGCACGGCCATCTGCGAGCCAAGCTTCTGTTGCTGGCTCCCGGCAGGACCGCAGGGCTTGTCGTAGATCTTCGTCTGGACGTTGATGGTCACGCCGCCCAGCGCGTCGATCAGGGTGGTCAATCCCACCGGGTTGATCCACATGGACCCGTCGATGTGGATACCGAGGAGGTTGCCGATCGTCATCTCGAAGCCCTTGTACGCCCGCAGGTAGCGGTTCGGGTCGTTCGGCTGTCCGCATGTCGAGGCGAACTCAGGGATCGGCCACCTGTCGCAATGCGCCAGTATCTCGTTGGGAATGTTGAAGAGCAGCGGTCCGTACGTGCCCGCAGGGCAGTTGTACGGCGGGTTCGGGTAGTGCGCCGCGATCTCCTGGGTGGGCATAGGAGTGCAGTAGTTGTTCCGTCCGACGCTGATCAGCTCGGCCTGGCCCGTGGTCAAGCTGGCGTGCAGGACCATGATCGTGTCGGGTCCGAGTGCGCTGGCGTTCCCTTGGACTCCGAGCCCCAGCATGAGTACGTTCAGCTCGCCGTCGGCATCCCAGCTCTGAGAGTCCGCCGTGGTCGAGAACGTCGGGACCTTGCTCATGTCGTACGTCGGCATCGGAGTCGCGGAGGCGGTAGAGCCGGAAACGACGAGGTCCGGCGTGTCCGGTGCCTGGGCGATGTCGCTCGCAAACGGGTCGAAGCTGTAGTTGCCGTCCGTCACCCAGCAGGGAATCTTGGCCGTCAGGCAATACAGGGCGTGCTGCCAGTCCGCGTCGACCTTGGCGACGCTGGCGTGTACGCCGACGATGGCCGTGACGATGACCACGAGGGCGGCGGTCGTGCCCCACTTCCTCGTGGACTGCCGGTTCCGGCGCTGCTCCTTGGAGCGCTCCATGCCGGCCAGAAGGTAGGAATCGGCAACGGCCCAGAGGTGGTAGATGAGAGCGACCATGTCGAGAATCAGCAGGCTGGCCAGCCACGACTGATTCACCGCCAGACCGAAGAGCGAGCTGCGAGCGAGGAGCAGGATCAGCAGGAAGGCGCCCAGGACGGCGAACACGGGGATGGCCACGATCGCGCCCCGGCGGGGCTGCCCGGCCGCCGCCTGGCCCAACCCGGGGAAGAGCGCGGACAGGACAGCCGCCCCGATTGGCGTCCGAAGTGGGGACGGGAACTTCATGCTCTTGGTCTCTCCGTTGCCGCCCGCGTTGCGGTCCGGCCGGCGCGTCGCGGCCCGCCGACCGTGCCATTCTGCCTGATCTCAGCCGAGGCGGTTCTCCAAGGACGCCCGGCGCGTGTAGAGACGTTACGTCTGCCCGTAAGAACACTTAACGGTGGTCAGGAGGCGCCGGCTCCGGCGGAAGGTTCGAGAGTCAGAACCAGACGACTCCGCCCGAGGTCGCGAGGCCGACGAGGACCATCACCAGCAGCCAGGCGCCGACGAGGAAAGAGGCCGCGGCGTACCGGAACCGAGCCACCCATAGCCGCATGGCTAGGTCGGACGGCAGGCGGCCCAGTGAAGACCGAGCGGCCAGGAGCGCAGGCAGGCCGTCACGTCCGGCGTCGACCTCCGCCAGCGCCCTGTGATAGGCCAGATGCACGGCTGCCTCTTCTGGCGGCTGGTCCGGGTCTTCGCGGATCGAGGCATCCACTGCCGTCGCGTCGATGGCCAGACCCTCGTGGGCGCTGACGGCCAGCTCGAGCTCGAGACGCCTGCGACGGTCGTCGGGAGTCTCCACCGGCATCGCCGCGATCGCCTGACGCGCCGACGGAATCCGACCCGCCGCTAGCAGCACGGTCGCCCTGGCCCAGGCGGGGGTCGAACCCTCCGGGTGTATCTCCAACCATGCCCGAGCTCCCGCGGCGTTGCGCGGCAGCGATCCGCCAACCTGCCGTCGCCAGTCGGCTGCGCCGTGCCCGTCCATCCACCACAGGACGTCGAGCGCCGGCCAGCGACCGCGTCCCCGGAGGCCGAGCGCCATCCCCAGCGCCGGCGTGGGCAGCAAAACGAGAAGGGTCGTGAGGGCTCCGTGCATCCCCGCGACGAAGCCGATGGTCAGGAAGAGCAGCGGCCCCGCGCATGCCACCGCGAACAGGAACTTGCTCTCGAGCGTGCCGCAGCCGCATACCTGCCGCTGCAGCGTCACGGTTGGGCTCGGGCGGCGGGCAGACCGACTGGTGACCTCGCCCACGTCGGCGCTCATGCCGGTCCCGATCCGGCCGAGAGATCGAGGCGCACCAGCCCCTCACCCAGCCGCCGCTGGGCCTCTGCCAGCAGCTCCGCGTCGTAGGCCACGCCGCCCCGCACCTCCAGCGGCAGAGTGGCTCCGCCCTGCTGGGGGATATGGAAGACGACGCGCGTGGCTCCAGGCCGCTCCTTCAGCATCGCTCTCAGCTCCTCCATCGCCGTCACGATGCGGCCGGTGTCGGCACCGCGGGTGAAGCGCACGTTCAGGATTCCGGAGGCCGGTGCCTCGAGGGGCACCGTAGGCGCGGCGGAGGCGCGGGCCGCAACGGCTCGCGCCTCGTCGGGGAGGGGCGGCTCCTCGCGATCCGGGGCAAGAGAGAGGAGGTCGTCCGGCACCGGCAGAGAGGAGAGCGGCTCGTCGGGCAGATGCGCCAGGCCGGGGGGCGCGAGGTCGGCGGGCTCGGGGGCGGCGAGCACGTGGCTTGCGGGTGCGGGGCCGGCGGCCGGCATCGGCGTCACTCCCCCACCGCGCAGTGGCGAGACGCGCACGGCGGGCGGCGGCGGAGCCACGGACGAGGGCCGGGCAACCGCGGCCGGCCCGGGGGAGGCCGGAGCCACGGCCGAAGTCGCGGGCATGGCCGCCGGCGCCGACGGCCGGGGGTATCCGTTGCCGTTGCCATCGCCACTGCCGGAGCCGCTGCCGAGGCGCCGGCCCGCACCGCCCCTCCGCTCCCCGGCCGCCACTTCCTGGGATATCGCCGCGGGGCCGCGGGCGGCCGCCTCTTCCCAGACCCACACGGCGTCGGCCAGGAGCGACGCCTCCTCGCCCCGGTGGTCGACGCGGCCGGCCACGAGAAGGATCGCCCCCTCGGCGAACGTCCCGCCCGACGTCACGTACATCCGCGGGAAGACCACCACCTCCAGCGTCCCCTGCAGGTCCTCGAGCGTGGCCACAGCCATCGTCTCCCTGGCCCGCGTCACGACTGTGCGCAGCCCCGTCACGATCCCACCCATGACCACCCGCTGACCGTCGAGCGACTCGTCCTTGAGGTCGCCCGAATAGGCCGTCACGTACTGCGCCAGCTGCTCGGAAATCGTGCCGAGCGGATGCTCGGACAGGTACAGCCCGAGCAGCTCCTTCTCCCAGCGGAGCCGCTCCCGCGAGAGAGCCTCCGGGACCTGCGGCAATGGCTTCTCGAGCGCCTCCGGCGACGAGCCGAGGTCGAACAACGCCGTCTGCCCGCTCGTCCGGTCGCGCTGGGCCGCCCCTCCCGCGGCGATCGCATCGTCCAGGGCTTCGAGCAGCTGGGCCGCGTGCCCGAACCGGCTCATCGCCCCGACCTTGATGAGCGACTCGAGGACCCGCTTGTTGGCGAGGCGGAGGTCGACTCGGGCGCAGAAGTCGGCCAGAGAGCGGAACTCGCCGTCGGCCTGGCGGGCGGTGATGATCGATTCGATGGCCCCCTCGCCGACGTTCTTGACCGCCAGCAACCCGAACCGGATGGCGTCATCCTCGACTGTGAATTCGACGAACGAGCGGTGTATGTCCGGCGGCCTGACTTCTATCTCCAAGCGCCGGCATTCGGCCACCGCCGCGGCGACCTTCTCTTCGTTGTCCCGGAAGGCGGTCAGCACGCTGGTCATGTAGTCGACGGTGTAGTTCGCCTTCAGATACGCGGTCTGGTAGGCGATCAGGCCGTAGCACGTCGCATGGGCCTTGTTGAAGCCGTATCGCTCGAACGGCTGGAAGGCCGCAAAGACGGCGTCGATCACCGAAGGCTTGACGCCCCTTTCGGCCGCCTGGCGCACGAACTTCTCGCGCATCTCGCGCATGAGCGCGGCCTTCTTCTTGCGGATGGCATAGCCGAGCGTGTCGGCCTCGGGACCCGTGAAGCCGGCCAGCGCCGTGGAGGCGGACATGATGTCTTCCTGGTAGACGAACACGCCGTAGGTCCGCTCCAGGTACGGCTCGAGAAGAGGGTGGAGGTAGGTGACCTTCTCCTCTCCGTGCTTGCGGCGGATGTAAGCCGGGATGTTGTCCATCGGCCCGGGCCGGTAGAGCGCCACCATCGCCGCCAGGTCGAAGACGGTCGAGGGACGAAGCTCGCGGATGTAGCGCCTCATGCCCGCGGACTCGAGCTGGAAGACTCCCGTCGTCTCGCCCGACGCCAGCAGCTCGAACGTCTTTCGGTCGTCGAGCGGGATCCGCTCGAGGTCGATCTCCTCGGCCCGGTGCTCGCGGATCAGGTCGACCGCCTGGCGCAGGATGGTCAGGTTGGAGAGGCCCAGGAAGTCGAACTTGAGCAGTCCGAGAGCCTCGACGCCGTGCATCTCGTACTGGGTCATGACCGCGTCCGAGTTGGTGGCGCGCTGGAGCGGCATCAGCTCCGTGAGGGGCTCGCGTGAGATCACGACGCCGGCCGCATGCGTGGACGCGTTCCTCGCCACGCCCTCCAGCTGCTTGGCAAACTCGATGACCCGACGGACCGGCGGCTCGCCCCCGTACATCTCCCTGAGGACCGGGCTCGTCTCGATCGCCTCTTCGAGCTTGATCCCGAGCTGGTTTGGGACCGCCTTGGCGATCCGATCGCCCTCGCCGTAGGTCATGCCGACGACCCGGGCCACGTCGCGGATGGCCGCCCTGGCCAGCATCGTGCCGAAGGTGATGATCTGGGCCACGTGGTCGGCGCCGTACTTGCGGCTGACGTAGTTGATGACTTCCTCGCGCCGGCCGTCCTCGAAGTCCACGTCGATATCGGGCATCGTCACACGGTCCGGGTTGAGGAACCGCTCGAACGGCAGCTGGTAGTAGATCGGGTCTACGGGCGTGATGCCGAGGGTGTAGGTGACGATGCTGCCGGGCGCCGAGCCGCGCACCGTGATGGCGATGCGCTGCTCGCGGGCGAACCTGGTGAAGTCGGCCACGATCAGGAAGTAGCCGGCGTAGCCCATCCGGCAGATGACGTCCAGCTCGTAGTCGAGGCGGGCCTGGAGCTCGGGAGTGATGGTCCCGTAGCGGCGGCCCAGGCCGGCCTGGCACTCCTTGCGCAGCCACGACTCGATGGTTTCGCCCTCGGGCACGGGGAAGCTGGGGATCCGGAGCTGGCCGAAGGGAAGCTTCATCTCGACCATCTCGGCGATAGCCCGGGTTCGGCGTACGGCGTCCAGGTTGTCCGGAAAGAGGGCCGCCATCTCGGCCGCCGACTTCAGGTAGAACTCGTTCGACTCGAAGCGCAGCCGGCCCGGCGTGTCGAGGTTGTTGCCGGTTCCGACACACAGCAGGACGTCGTGGGCTTCGGCCTGCTCGCGCCGGACGTAGTGCAGGTCGTTGGTGACGACGTGCTGGAGACCCACCTCCGGGCCGAGGCGCAGCAGCTGCTCGTTGAGGCGGCGTTGCGCGGGAAGGCCGTGGTCCTGCAGCTCCAGGAAGAAGCGGTCGGGCCCGAAGATGTCGCGGTACTCGCCGGCGAGGCGGCGCGCCGACTCCCAGTCATCGACCTCGAGTGACTTAGGAATCTCGCCTCCCAGGCAGGCGGACAGCCCGATCAGGCCCTTGGAGTGCTTCGCCAGGTGCTCGCGGTCGATGCGGGGCCTGTAGTAATAGCCGTCCAGGTGCGCGTCCGTGACCAGCCGGCACAGGTTCTGGTAGCCCTGCCAGTTCTCCGCCAGCAGGACGAGGTGGAAGGGCTGGCTGTCGGCCTTGCCCTCCTTGTCTCGCATGCTCCGCCGGGCGACGTACGTCTCCACCCCGACGATCGGCCGCATCCCTCTTGCAGCCGTCGCCTGGACGAAGGCCACCGCCCCGTAGAGGGCCCCGTGGTCCGTGATGGCCATGGCGTCGAACCCGAGCTTGGAGCCCTGCTCGGCAAGCTCGTTGATGCGGCCGAGCCCGTCCAGCAGGCTGAACTCGGAGTGGAGATGCAGGTGGACGAAGTCGTTCGGGGCAACGGTCACGGGACCCTAGTCTAGCCGGTGACGGCTCCCCGCGGCCTCACGCCATCCACGGGAGCGCCGGTCGCAGGCCTGGTTGGCTCAGCTCACCGGCGCCGTCGGGCGAAGCTCCCATGTGGTGCCGTCGGGTGTGTCGTGCAGTTCGACGCCGGCCGCCAGCAATCGGTCGCGAATGGCGTCGGCCGCGGACCAGTCACGAGCGGCACGAGCCCGGAGCCGCTCGGCCAGCAACGCGTCCACGAATGGGCCGACGAGCTCGGCCGGGTCGCGAGACCCTTCGACGGCGAGCTCGCCCAGGCTAACGACGGCGGCGCGCAGCGAGGAACGCGCCATCGCCAGGGCGTCCGACTGGTCCGTGTCGCGGGACCAGGCCTGGATAGTCTCCTCGAGAGCGAGGATCGCGCGGACAGCGGCCGCAGCGTCACACTCTTCCAGAGAAGAGCTGAAGATGCGTTCCAGATTCGCGACCTCCTCGCGCAAGGGTCGCGACGTCGGGAGCTCGGCCAGGACGCCCGCGATTTCAGTCGGCGGTGTGGAGGCGGCCACGACTGGCCCAGACCCGGGCCGGCCCGCAGCCTCAACCAGCCCGTGGATCGGCAGCTCCGAGCCGGCGGGAAACACGACGCTGCGGCCGTCCTTGCGGACCGTGACGGCGCCCAGTCCGACCACGGACGCGGATCCGGCCTCAAGGTCGAGAACCAGCGCGGTGTGCCCGTCCACACCCAGGATGAAGACGTCGTCGGGCAACGTCGCCTCCAGGACCCGCAGCCGCCGCTCGCCGAGATAGCAGAAGCGCGTGTCGTGGTTGCCGCCCTCGGCGTTGTCGTAGTGGGGCACGACAGCTGCCGGCAGGCCCAGCGGGGTCAGCAGATCCAGTCCGGGCAGCCAGCGCGGCTCCTCGCCCACCTTGTAGATCTCATACACCGGGATAGTGAAGCGGCCGAGCGTGAGGGCGGCGGCGCTTGCCATGGTGACGGCGCCACCGTCCGCCAGCTTCTGGGCCAGCAACCGCGGTATGTCCGAGCCCGACCACTGGCGCAGGGCGTAGGACGGGCTGCCCGGGCCCGTGAATACCAGGCGGGCTTCTCGGATCCTGACCAGCGCCGTCTCTCGCGTCAGCGCGTCCGCGTCGGCGGACCGGTACGAGGCGACCGTGAATGGCGCCCCCACGTTCACCCGGAAGTAGTCGATGGTCCGTTCGGAGATGTCGTCCGCGTTCTCCTGGAAGCCGTAGGGGGTGTCGAGGATGACCGCCGGAACGGGCCGCTCCCCCAGGCGCTCGAGGACGGCGCGGTGGACGCGCGCCATCGTGGGCGTCGTCTCGCCCGAGCCCATGATCGTCAGGATGCGGGGCACGCCGCTCATGGCCGGGTCTCCGCCCCGGAGAACAACCCCTCGCCTTCGGCCGTCAGGATCGCTTCGGCCAGCTCGGCCGGGTGCTGGGCGTGGATGTCGTGGTCGCCCTTGAACCACTGGACGCGGACCGGCACGCCCGAGACCAGGGTGGAAGCCTGTGCCGCTTCCGCGCCCGCCCGCTTGGCTGCCGTCCAGTCCGACTCGCCGCCGTCAACCGGAACGATTAGCGCCGGCACGCGCAGCGAGCGCCACAGATCCGCCGTGCGTTGGTTCCACATCGCCTCGAGAATGGCCTTGTGGTGATCGCGAGAGAGCCACGGCGCGATCGTCCGATCCGGTCGGATCTCGAAGTTGCCGAGCGAGCCTTCGAACCCCTCCTCGGGCCAGTCGGCGTGGTTCGTCCGGAAGTAGCCCTCAACGGACGAGAGCGGCAGACCAACCAGCGGCGGCGGCGCCAGCCGATCCCAGCACATCTCCCATGTCCAGAAGGCGTCGCGCAGATCGGTCAAGCCGCCGTCCACGAGCACGATGCCGCGGGTCAGGTCCGGATGGCGAACGGCGAAATCCAGGACGACGCCGGCACCCCAGGACTGACCGGCGATGATCGGGCGGACGTAATCGGGGCCCAGCCCGGCGACCAGCGCGCGCAGATCCTCTGAGATGGTGGCGAAGTCGTAGCCGCCGTCCGGCTTGTCCGAGTGGCCGTGGCCGCGGAGATCGACCGCCACGGAGGTTCGTCCGGCGGCGGCGAGCCGCCTGGCCACTCCGTCCCAGAGCCTCGCGTTGGAGGCGAGGCCGTGGACCAGCAGGAAGGGCGCCTGCCGCGCCGCGGCGGCGCCGGCGGTGCCCGAACCGGCGCCGTCTCCGGCGCCATCGCGACCGCCCTCGGCCGACACCCAGCGAAGAACGCGCAGCTCGATTCCGTCCGCCACACCGACTCGCTCGTCGTGCGGTTCGATCCGAGAGCCCATTCCGTCTCCTGTGGGTTTCATCCTAGTATCGGGGATAAGTCTGGCCCGAGGAGCAAGGCCGGGCGACCGTCGGCCCGCGGCGGTTCCACCGAGCGAGCCGCCACGTCCCTACAATCGCCACACCATGACTCGATCGACGCGCGCGCCCTTCCTGGCTCCCCGACGCGGCCCGATTCAACGAGGTCGCTTCGCCGCGGGCGCCGCGCTGGCCGCCATGGCCTTGCTGGTCGCGGCCTGCAACCCCTTCTCGAACCCGCCCGGTCCGACCGCGTCCCCGTCGACCGGCTCCGGCCCGACGAGCACGGTCACCATCACGCCGGCCACTCCGAGCCCAACGCCCCAGCTGGTGAAGAACATCACATTGGTCGCGGCCGTAGCCGAGCCCAAAGACGCCACGCCGTCCGGTCTGACCTGGAAGGGCGTGCAAGAAGCCGGCACGAAGATCGGCGCCTCGACCACGCTGGTCGTACCGGCTTCCAACGCCGACCTCGCGTCGGCCATCGACAGAGCCGCGGCGAGCGACCTCGCGGTTGTGGTCACGATCGGCGCCGATGCCGACGCCGCCGTCCAGGCAGCGGCCGTTGCCCACCCATCGGCCCAGTTCGTCGAGGTGGACGTGGCCGTCTCGAGCGGATCTCCAGGCAACGTCCATGGAATCGTCTTCGACGAGGCCCAGGCCGGCTACCTTGCCGGGTTCGTGGCCGGGTCGTTCTCCGGCGGCGGCAAGGTCGGTTTCGTCGGCGACGCGGCCGCCGACGTGCGCTCGGCCAACTACGCCTCGGGCTTTCAGAGCGGCGCCTTGCAAGGGCGGGCCGGCATCGGCGTGTCGCTCGCCTACGCCGGCACGGCAGACTCCCCGGACAAGGGTCGGACGACCGCCGCGGGCCTCGTCAAGTCTGGGGTCGACGTGGTGTCGGCCCTGCCCGACCTGTCCGGAATCGGCGCGCTCCGCGAGGCCTGCTCGCGCATGGCCCGGCTCGTGGCCGTGGACACGGACGCCTGGCAGACGGTCACGGATGTGCGGTCGTGCCTGATCGTCAGCGTCCTGAAGCGCTACGACGTCGCCATCGACGCCGCGATCATGCGCGTGGCGTCCGGCCGGACGGTCTCGGCTATAACGGTCGACGACGTCTCGAGCGGCGGCATCGCGCTCGGCGACTTCCACGTGGACCGGCCCGCTGGGTTCGATTCGCAGCTCGCGGGCATTCTATCCGCCCTCGAGAATGGCCCGCCTCACCCGAGCCCGGGCTTGCCGACGAGCTCGCCCGCGCCGCCGAGCGGCTCGGCCAAGCCGTAGCCGAGATAAGATCCAGCCGATGAGCGCGGACGACTCGCCGCTCCCCCAGGTCGCCCTTCTCGACGACGCCGCGATCGCGGAGCTGCTGCGAAAGGCGCGGCGGGTCGCGGTCGTCGGAGCTTCCTCCAACCCCGCCCGGCCTTCCAACGGCGTCTTCCGGACGCTCGTCGCGGCCGGCTACGAATGCATTCCGGTCAACCCGAACGAAACCGAAGTCGAGGGCCTGCCGGCAGTGGCCACCCTCGCCGAAGCGGCCGCGACCGGCCCGATCGACATCGTCGACGTGTTCCGGCGGCCCGAGCTCACAGAGCCCATCGCGCGAGAAGCCGCCGCCATCGGAGCGAAGGCGCTGTGGTTGCAACTCGGCGTGGTCAACTGGGAGGCCGCCCGGATCGCCGCCGAAGGCGGCCTGGCCGTCGTCATGGACCGCTGCACGGCCATCGAGCTGCGGCGCGTCAAGCGCCCCTGAGCCACGCTTCCCGCCGAGCCCAGGACGCCCCCAGATACCCGCGAGGTAGGCCGCGTGAGGGACGCGACTTGCGCCCAGAACGGCGCTGGGGTCGCCGCTATCAGTGGACGGCGAAGCCGACGAAGACCAGGACGAAGCCGGCGATGAGGACGAGGCCGGCCAGCTGGGCCCGGCGGCGCATCTCCTGGGCCATCACCGTCGCCGCGCTCGTGCCTTCGTCGCGCAGGCGGGTGCCGCGCCAGCCCTCGTAGCGGGCGATGTTCGCCTCCTGGGCCTTGAGGTCCTGGTAGCGCGCCCACGGCCCGCGGGCCCGCAGATAGCCGACCGCGATCAGGACCACTCCGAGACCCCAGCAGATCAGATTGACCAGACTCATTCGCCCTCCCCGGCGGCCTACTCCGGCCGGTCCAGGCGCGCGCGCAGCGCCGTCTGGACCATCGCTGCGTTGGCCTGGCCGCGCGTCGCCTTCATGACCTGGCCGACGAGGAAACCGGCGGCCGCGGCCTTGCCGGCACGGTAGTCCGCAACCGCTGCCGGGTTGGCGGCCAGCACATCTTCGATGGCCGTGTCCAGCGCTCCGGAGTCGGAGATCTGGCGGAAGCCGCGAGCCTCCACGATCGAGGCCACTCGCGCCCCAGAGGCAAGATGCTCCGCCAAGACCTCCTTGGCGTTCGTCCCGGAGATGGCCCCGTCGGCGACCAGCTTGACCAGGGCGGCAAGCTCTGCGGCATCGACCTTCCCGGCGCCCGCCTCACCCTTGGCCAGTCGCATGTACTCGCCCGTCACCCAGTTGGCGATCAGCTTGGCGGGCGCGCCTGTGCCGGCCGCCAGCGCGCCCTCGAACAGGGTCGTCGCCGCCGCATCGTTGACTATGACGCCGGCGTCGTACGCGGACAGGCCGAGGTCGGCCCCGTAGCGGCGCCGCCGTGCGGCAGGCAGCTCGGGCAGACGAGCCTTGATCTCGGCCAGCCATTCGGGCGATGTCACCAGGGGCGGCAGGTCCGGCTCGGGGAAGTAGCGGTAGTCGTTCTCCTCTTCCTTGGGCCGCATCAGGTACGTCGACTGGCGCGCCTCGTCCCAGCCTCGGGTCTCCATACGCATGGAGCCGCCCTCGTCCAGGATGCGGGCCTGCCGCTCGATCTCGAAGGCGATGGCCCGCTCCACCGACCGCATCGAGTTCATGTTCTTGACCTCGATCCGCGTGCCGAACGCCTCCCGGCCGATCGGCCTGAGGGAGACGTTGGCCTCGACTCGCATCTGGCCGTTCTCCATCTCGGCATCGGAAGCGCCGATCGTCCTCATCAGCAGCCGCAGCTCCTCGGCATAGCGGCGGGCTTGTTCGGCCGTCCGGATGTCGGGCTCGGTAACGATCTCCATGAGCGGCATGCCCGAGCGATTGAAGTCGATCAGGCTCACCCGGCGGCCCCCGAGCTCGGCGTGGATCAGACGGCCGGTGTCCTCTTCCAGGTGAGCGCGGCGGACGCGAACCGTGAACGGACCCTCGCTCGTGTCGAAGATCAGCCGGCCGTCGGCCGCGAGAGGCAGCTGGTACTGGCTGATCTGGTAACCCTTGGGCAGGTCCGGGTAGAAGTAGTTCTTGCGATCCCAGCGCGTGGTGGGCGCGACCGTGGCCTCGATGGCGAAGCCGGTCGCGATCACGTACTCGACGGCCGTCTTGTTGATGGTCGGCAGGACGCCGGGCAGCCCCAGGCAGACCGGGCAGCAGTGGCTGTTCGGGGCCGCCCCATCGATCTCGGTGGAGCAGCCGCAGAACATCTTGCTGGCGGTTCGCAGCTGGCAGTGGATCTCGATGCCGATGACGGCCTCGTAGCGCGCCAGAGCGCCCTTGCCCGCGGCTGCCAGCGCCGTCGTCACGCCTCAGCCCTCCGACGTTTGACGAAGCGCTCGATCCGGATGAGAGCCTCGCGCAGCTCGGCCTCGCTCGTGGCGTAGCAGCAACGGACGTGGCCCTCGCCGGCTTCGCCGAAGGCCGTGCCGGGCACGACCGCCACGGATTCCTCCTCGAGGAGCGCCTCGGCGAAGGCGTCGCTGGTGAGGCCCGTCGAGGTGATCTGAGGGAAGGCGTAGAAGGCGCCGAGCGGCTCGAAGGTCTTCAGGCCGATGGCGTTGAAGCCGTCGACCAGCAGGCGGCGGCGCCGGTCGTACTGGCCAACCATCCTCGCCACGTCCGGCTCGCCGCTCTTGAGGGCTTCGAGGGCCGCGTCCTGGGCCACGGTAGAGGCGGACATGATCACGTACTGGTGGACCTTCAGGATCCCTTCCAGGATCTCCGACGGCGCGCAGACGTAGCCGATGCGCCAGCCGGTCATGGCGTAGGCCTTGGAGAAGCCGCCGATGAGCACCGTCCGCCGGCGCATGCCCGGCAACGCGGCCATGGTGCGCATCTGGTAGCCGCCGTAGACCAGCCGGTCGTAGATCTCGTCGGTGAAGACCAGCAGGTCGTTGCGGACGGCGATGCGGGCAATCTCGTCCTGGGCCTCCGGCGGCAGGACGGCGCCGGTGGGGTTGCACGGGTAGTTGAGGAGCAGGGCCTTGGTGCGCGGCGTGATGGCCGCCTCCACCTTGGCCGGGTCGAGAGCGAAGTCCTCGTCCAGCGTGGTCGTGACGCCGACCGCGACGCCGCCGGCGAAGACGATCGCGGGCCGGTACGACACGTACGAGGGCTCGTGGAGGACGACCTCGTCGCCGGGGTCGATGGTAGCCCGGATGGCCACGTCGAGCCCCTCGGAGGTCCCGATCGTGATCAGGATCTCTTCGGTGGGGTCGTAGCGGACGCCGTACAGCCGCTCGATGTGGTGGGCCAGGGCGCGGCGCAGTTCGAGCGTACCGTAGTTGGAGGTGTAGTGGGTTCGCCGCGAAGCCAGGCTGTGGCGGCCCGCCTCGATGACCTGATCGGGTGTGTCGAAGTCCGGTTCGCCGACGCCCAGGCTGATGACGTCGGGCATCGTCGCCAGGATGTCGAAGAAGCGGCGGATCCCCGAGCGCGGAACCTCGTCGACGCGGCGAGCCAAGACGCGCGTCGAGAGCGGCGGGCGGGTCGGCTCCGACTCGGAGCTCAGGATCGAAGGATCGGTGGTGAGACGGCTGCTGGGGCGGGTCGTCGGGGTGGTCATCGGGGCGTCCTCAGGCTTGGCCGCCCGAACCCTGGACGGAGGCGCCGTCGTGCTGGCGCTTCCGATCGACCGGGCTGGGCGTGGCGGGATCGTCGGTCAGGTGCAGCTCGGCGGGCTCGAGGTCCCGCCAGGGTGCTCTGGCCGTTATCCCTTCATAGCCACGGGCCAGACGGAGCATCGACAGCTCGCTCCACGGCGCCCCGATGAACTGGAGACCGACCGGAAGCCCGTCGGACAAGCCGGCCGGGACAGATACCCCGGGTAGGCCCGCCATGTTGACCGGAACGGTGCAGGCGTCGGACAGGTACATCGTCACGGGATCGGCCATCTTGGCGCCCATTGGGAACGCCACGGTGGGGCTTGTCGGCGCGCAGATCGCGTCGAAGCCGGCCGCCCAGACCGCGTCGAAGTCCGCCTTGATGAGCGTCCGAACCTTCTGCGCTGTCAGGTAGTAGGCGTCGTAGTAGCCGGCCGAAAGAGCGTAGGTGCCGAGCATGATCCGCCGCTTCACCTCGGGCCCGAAACCGGCGCCTCTCGTGCGAAGGTAGTCGGCGATGTAGTCGCCCGAGCTGCGGTCGTTGAAGCCGTACTTGACGCCGTCGTAGCGAGCCAGGTTGGAAGAGCATTCCGCCGGGGCGATGATGTAGTAAGTGGCCAGACCGTAGTCGGTATGCGGGAGCGAGACCTCCTCGACCCTGGCGCCGGCGGCTCCCATGGCCGTGACCGCTTCACGAACGCGAGCGGCCACTCCCGGCTCCATCCCGTCGACGAAGTACTCGCGGGGGAGGGCGAGCCGCTTGTCGCGAAGATAGGCGGCCGCCTCGTCGTCGCCGGCCGGGAGTTGGAGAAGTTCCGGTGGAACCGGCACAGGCGCGGAGGTGGCATCGCGCGCGTCGCGGCCCGAAACGGCGTGGAGCAGGAGCGCGGCGTCGCGGGAGTCTCGCGCGAGCGGCCCGATCTGGTCGAGGGATGAGGCGAAGGCGACGATCCCGTAGCGGCTGACGCGGCCGTACGTCGGCTTCATGCCGACGATCCCGCACAGCGACGCGGGCTGACGGATGCTGCCGCCGGTGTCCGTCCCGATGGAGACCGGGGCGTGGTACGCGGCCACGACCGCGGCCGAACCGCCCGAGCTGCCGCCCGGAACGCGGTCCAGGGCCCAGGGATTCGCCGTTGGGCCAAAGGCGGAATGCTCGGTGGACGAGCCCATGGCGAACTCGTCCATGTTCGTCTTGCCGATGATGACGGCCTCGGCCTCGCGGAGGCGCGCGGTGACGGTCGAGTCGAACGGGGCGATGTAGCCCTTCAGGATCCTGGACCCGGCCGTGGCCTGGCCACCCTTCACGGACACCAGATCCTTGAGCCCGACCGGCACTCCGCACAACGGGTGGAGGGCGGCCAGGGCGGCGGCGCCCGCGCGGCGCGCTTTGGCGATGCGGGCGTCGGCGGCGTCGGCCTGGACCAGCGCGTTGTGGCGGTCGATCACCAGCCAGGCGTTGAGGGCACGGTTCTGCCGCTCCGCAGCGGCAAGGTGGGCCTCCGCCAGGGCGCGTGAACTGATCTCGCCGGCACGCAGCAGGGGCGCCATCTCATGGACGTGGAGGCGGGTGAGGTCCGTCACGACGCCATGCGCCTCGTGGGGGCGGCGTCCGAAATTCGGCCGGTGGCCAGCTCGGTCACGCGCCCCCCTCGCCGCCGCCGCCGAGGATGGCCGGCACCACAAAGTGGTCGCCACTCCGCTCCGGGGCGTTAGCCAGGGCGTCGTCCACCGCCAGAGAGGGCTGCACCACGTCATCGCGCAGGATGTTCGCCAGCTCGATCGTCTGCGCCGTCGGCGGGATGTGCTCCGTGTCCAGGGTGGCGAGAATGGCGTACTGGTCGAGGATGTGGTTGAGCTGGCCCT
The DNA here is from genome assembly GCA_041494645.1 of Candidatus Limnocylindria bacterium. Lineage (GTDB taxonomy): Bacteria > Chloroflexota > Limnocylindria > Limnocylindrales > CSP1-4 > Fen-1039. The sequence continues at coordinate 11,786 of JBGQBD010000002.1, read as the reverse complement.
CGAGGCGCGCCAGCTCCTCCTCGGTAAGCCCGAGGCGGGCGAGATGGGCGACATGCTCGACATCGGGACGGGTCAGATTGGCCATGCTCTACCTGCGAAGGTACCGGTGGTCCAGCGGTCGGGTGAGCCTGGCGGGAAGGCTACCAGAAGTGCCACGGGACACGCGCCCACGCGCCCAAAGCCGAAGCGATCCGCGCCGCGATCCTACCCGGCTACAAAAGGCCGCCCGGCAGCCGGTGGGCTGAGCCCCTCAAGACGCGGGGTTCGGCTGAGGGCCTCTCGCGCACAGCACCGGGAGTGGCGGCGCCCAACGGAAGCGCCCGGCTGCGTGGGCCGGGGGCCCTGTGTCGAAGCCCCCCGGTGCCTGCGCAGATTCTCCCACCGGCGTCGACGGCGCCGTGGCGATTGCGCGATCTTCGTCATATGTCTTGCGAGCGCATGGGACGGAATGCCGATGCGCGGTCGACGTCTGCGACCGATGCTATCCGTGGCTCCCAACGGAGCCCCGACGACAGAAAGGAGGTGTGAGATGGAGGACATGCGGCTGATGGTCGCGAAGATGCGCCAAAGCGAGTTGATCTCCGAAGCGCGGATCGCTCGACTGACGGCGCCTCGTCTACCCGCGTTGCGCGATCGCTTCGGGCAACGGGCCGACCCGTCTCGCCACCTGCGCCCCTTCGGGGCGCGGACGCCCCGCCCCGCGCGTTGACAGGCCTCTTCCTCCGCGGGTGCCCGGTCGCCTGACGGGCCGGGCCGATTTGGGGCATCCTCGTCTTCGCGTTCGGCTGAAGCAAGGGATGAGTGTGGCTGATTTCGAGATTCGATCGATGACGGCGGACGACCTGGACGCCGCCATCGGCCTGGCGAGGGCTCAGGGCTGGCGCGACCGGACCCGCTTCTACGAGTTCGTGATGCGCGTTCCGACGTGTCAGCCGGTTGTCGGAACAGTGGGCGACCGCCTCGTAGCCACTGGGCTTGCCACCGCCAACGGGCGCGTCGGATGGCTGAGCGCGATCGCGGTCGAGGCGGAGTTCCGCCGCCGCGGCTTCGGTCGGGCCGTGACCGAAGAGCTGATGCGGCGCCTGGAGGCGGCCGGCTGCGAGACGCTTTCGCTCGAGGCGACCGACGCGGGCCGGCCCATGTACGAGAGCATGGGCTTCCGCCTCGTCTCGCACTACCACCAGCTGCAGGCGGATCATCTGGCCGAACGGCCGGCTTCGCCCCAAGGCACGCGAGTCCGAAAGCTCGAGCCGGGAGACCTGCGGGCCGTCCTCGAGCTGGACCGGATGGCGACAGCCGAGGACCGATCGGCACCGCTCACCATGCTGGTGGAGTCGGGCGGCTGGGTGCTGGAGGGCGAGGCGGCCGGCGGGCCGCGCGACGAGCCGGGCGGCGGCTTGCGCGGCTTTCTCCTCCCGACCGAGCGAGCCAACGGAGCGATTGTCGCGCCCCGATTCGAAGACGGGTTGTTTCTCCTGGATCTGCACCGCCACACCGTCCCTGAGGGCGCCCACGTGCGGGCCGGCGTCCCCGACGAGCACCATGCCGCCTGGCGCGAGCTCGAGGCGCGTGGCTGGCGGGAGATGTGGCGGGCACCGCGGATGATCCTTGGCCCGGCGGTCCCGTGGCGGCCGGAATGGATCTGGGGCCAGATCAGCTCGGCGATGGGCTGAGCGACCGTCGCAGGAGCGCCGCGCACACTCCCGCTGGCCCGTGTCGCTCCCCTACCCCTCTCCCGCCAGCAGCTTCCGGAACCCATCCTCGTCCAGCACCGGCACGCCCAGCTCCGTGGCCTTGGCGAGCTTGGAGCCGGCGTTCTCACCGGCGACCACGTACGAAGTGTTCTTGCTGACCGAGCCCGCAGCCTTGCCGCCGGCGGCGCGGATCGCCTCTTCCGCAGCCGGGCGGTCGAAGCCGGAGAGCGACCCGGTGACGACCACGGTCTTGCCGGCGAGAGGGCCGGCCGCGCCACTCCCCGGCGCCACTCGCCGGGCGGGCGGCTCGGCGACAACGCCGGCCGACACCAGGTCCGCCAGAACCGCGGCCGTTTCGGGCGATCCGAAATAGCCGGCGATGGCGGTGCCCACGACCGCGCCTACGCCCGGGATCTCCTGGAAGGCCTCGGCCGGCACGTTCGGCAGCTCCCGCGCCACCAGCGCCGTCCACTCGGAAGGGTCCATCCCCTCGGCCGGCCAGCGTTCGGCGATCCACCCGGCCAGGTCGATCGCGGTCTGCTCGCCCACCTGAGGAATGCCGAGCGAGTTCAGCACCCGCGCCAGTGGCCGCCGGCGCGACCTTTCGATCGAAGCCTTCAGGTTCTCGGCGCTCCTGCGGGCGAACCGGTCGAGACTCACCAGGTCCTCGACCGTCAGCCGGTAGAAATCGCCCCTGGTCTTGACCAGGCCGCGCTCCAGGAGCTGCTCCAGGACGGCCCAGCCGGCGCCCTCGATGTCCATCCCGCCGCGGCCGGCGAAATGGGCAAACTCCTGGGCCAGCCGCGCCGGACACCGGGAGTTCGGGCAGTAGTAGCGGACGGCGCCCTCGTCGCGGACGACCGGAGTTCCGCAGACCGGGCACGCCGCCGGCATCTCGAAGAGGCGCTCGGCCCCGGACCGCCGCTCCGGAATCGACCGGACGACCTCCGGGATGACGTCGCCCGCCTTCTGGAGCACGATCCAGTCCCCGATCCGCAGATCCTTGCGCCGCACCTCGTCCAGGTTGTGGAGCGTGGCCCGGGCCACCGTGGATCCGGCCACCTTGGCCGGCCGCATGTGCGCGACCGGCGTGAGCGTCCCGGTCCGGCCGACGTACGGCACGATGTCCTCCAGGACCGTCTCGACCTGCTCGGGCGGGAACTTGTAGGCGATGGCCCAGCGCGGGGCGCGCGCGACCATGCCCAGCTCCTCCTGCTGGTCGAAGCGATCCACCTTGACCACCACCCCATCGGTCTCGTAGGGCAGGTCGTGGCGCTTCTCTCGCCACTGCTCGAGGAATCGGATCACGCCCTCGATATCCAGGCCTTCCGCCCGATCCGGATTCACCGGTAGCCCGAGCGCCGTGAGTCGAGCCAACGCCTCGGACTGACTGCGAACGGACGGCCGGCCGTCGGGCCCATCCTCGATGAGCTGGTAGGACCAGGAGGAGAGACGCCGCGCCGCCGTCACGGTCGGATCCTGCTGGCGCAGCGACCCGGCTCCACTGTTCCGGGGATTCGCGTACGTCGGCAGGCCGGCCTCTTCGCGTTCCGCGTTGATGCGGGCGAACTCGGCCTTGGGCATGAAGACCTCGCCCCGGACCTCGGCGGTCACCGCTTCGCGCAGCCGCTCCGGCAGGACGGAGATAGTCCGCAGGTTGGCCGTGACGTCCTCGCCCGTGGTGCCGTCGCCGCGCGTGGCGCCCTGGACGAAGCGTCCGCGCTCGAAGCGCAGCGATATGGCCAGGCCGTCGATCTTGAGCTCGGCGATGTACCGCATGTCCGGTGCCGTTCCCGGGGCTGACGGCAGCCCGAGGCCGCGGCGGACTCGAGCGTCGAAGGCCCGCAGCTCATCCTCGTCGAAGACGTTGCCGAGCGAGAGCATCGGCCGCCGGTGGACCACCTCGCCGAAGGTTCCGGCCGGCGCGGCGCCAACGCGCTGGGTCGGAGAGTCGGGCGTGGCCAGGGCCGGAAATGCCGTCTCCAGCGCAACCAGCTCGCGCATCAGGCGGTCGTATTCGGCATCGCTCAACTCGGGAGCGTCGGCGACGTAGTACAGCTCGTTGGCGCGCCGGACGATCGGGACCAGCTCGTCCCGCCGGCGCCGTGCGCCCTCCTCACCCAGCGCCCGGGCCGCCTCGACGGCGTCGTCCGCCACCGGCAGACCGACCGCCTGATCGATCGACTCGCTCACCCGTCGCTCCTCCCGCCCACGGCCATCTGCCCCGGATTCTCTCCGATCGCAGGTGGCTCATGCAGCACGTCCCGCGCGAGGAGACTCATGCGCTCGTAGTGCGACCCGGGCCAGTAGATCGCCGCGCAGTCCGAGCACCGGCCGAAAGAGTCGAAGTACCGAAGCGTCCGAGGCTCGCCCGCCAGGCGTTCGACCACCTCCGCCCGGTCGACAGGCTCGATCCTGCCGTTGCAACGAACGCAGCGGCTGAAGGGCACCGCCGATGCGGCTAGGCCGTAACGCCCGACCACCTCCGAGAGCTGGCGGCGCGGGTCGTCGTCCCGAATCAGGTAACCCAGCCGCACGATCGATCGCTTGAGCAAGCCGCGATCTCGCGTCAGCAGGATCCGGTCCTCCGCGGCGGAGACGCGAGCCAGATCGGCGTCGGCCGCGTGGCTGTCGTACAGGGCATCGAAGCCGAGCATCCGCAGGTAGCGCGTCAGCCGGCCGAGATGGCCATCGAGGATGAAGCGCCGCGGCATCGGAGGGGGCGGGATCAGGCCGGGCGGCCGGGGTCCGGAGCCGGGCAGGTAGCTCTCCGCGTCCCGCCTGTCAAGCCCGAAGACCTCGATCTGATCTCCGGGCGCCAATCGATGGCCGAAGCCGACCGGCCGATCGTTCGCCAGGATCAGGTCCACCTCGGGGTTCGGTACGCCCAGGGCGCCGATGACGTCCCTGATCCCGGGCGACTCCTTCCGCTCGCAGGCGATGGGCGTTGCGCGTCGCCACGCCGGCAGGAAGTCGTTCAGCGACCCGTGGAACCGGAGACTGGCCGTCGGCATGCGCCGATCGTATCGCCCCGCCGATGCGCCGGCGAACTCGACCACTTGCTATGGGCCGGCAAATGGCTAGGCTGGAGCCACGGCGTCTGCCGCGGACACGGAGGACACGACGATGAAGCAGACGATCGAAACGCCGATCAACCTCGAGCTGACGACGGAGGATCTCGCCCTCGTCGAGGCCGGCCTGCGGTTGATGCTCATGATCGAGGACGACCGCGAGACGATCGACCGGCTCAAGAAGCTCCTCGAGCAGGTCCGCCGAGAGCGGGGGACTGGCGCGGAGTAGGACCCACCGGGGACGGATCCAGGCTACGCGGGCCGCGCGCGGATCGGCGACGAGACCGGGAGCCAGCGCCCCGGCAAGCCGTGGGCGCCGTGATGTGGGCGCCAGGACCGGTCAGCCCTGAGTCGGCGGCTCCGACTTCAACAGCTCGGCGTAGTGCGGCAGCACGTCGGCGTGAGGCCAGATGTTGTCCAGCAGCATCGAGAAGACCTCGTTCTTGCTGCTGGTCAGGTACGGGACCTGCTCCATCTCCCGAACCGTCGCCTTGACGAGCGCGTGGGGGAAGTTGTCGAAAGGCTGGATCTCGTTGGCGATGTAGCCCTCGATTTCGAGGTCCTTGTACTCCGGGAAGTTCCAGCTTTGCCAGGCTTTCCGGAAGTCATCCCCGCCGCATTCGAGCCATGTCCCGAAGTCGATCGCGTAGCCATCGCTCAGCTTGATCGGCAGGATGACGCGGATGAAGAAGCCCACGCTCTTGATCGCGAGGAACGGATCGCCGCCCCACGTGTCCAGCAGTTCGGGCTCGATCTGGGATATGACGTCGGGCTCTTCGAAGGTAATGGAGAACGGGCGGCCGCGTGGGTCCGGGGAGATGCCGCAGCAGGCGCACGGCTCCAGCGCCGCCTTGCCGCCGGTCTTGGCCTTGCCGGCTCGGGTGACTTTCGACTTCGTCATCGTTCGCGCTCGTCCTCGCTTTGTCGTTGCCGACGGGGACTATGCGCCCCGTCGCCGCGCATGGCAGATGGTAGTCAACCGATCAGTTCCAGGTTGGCAATGCTCGCAATCAGCGTCTTCACGCCGCCGCCATTCGAGAACGCGACCGTCACCTCCTCGTCGTTGCGGGTCAATTTGGAGGTGACGACGATGCCGTCCCCCAGCCGCGGGTGGCGGACGCGGTCGCCGTCCCGGAATTGCCGCTCGCCGGGGATGCGGGGCCGGGCCGCCGGGGCGGGCCGGAGCGGCGCCGGAGGCCCGTCAGACTGCGCGCCGCGGGGCGGCCCGAGGCTGCCCGAGGGCGCTCCGGCCGAATAAGCCTCGCGTCTGGCACCCAGGTCGCGCGTGGGACGGAACGTCTCCCCCGCCCTGGGGGATCCGGGCTGGCCGCTCGCCGACCGCCAGGCGCCGCCGCCGGTCCGGATCGGCGTCCCGAAGCGGCTGCCCAACCGTCGGCCGAAGACCAGGTCCGGGTCGACCTGGCCCACGTCGTCGTCGAAATCGTCGGCCCGCTCCAGGTGCGGGCCCGACATGAGAGCGGCCGGGATCTCGAACAGGAAACGGCTCGGGACGGACAGGCTGCCACTCCCCCAGGTCGCCCGCCGGGCGGCATGGCTGAGGAACAGCCGTCTCTTGGCGCGCGTGATCCCGACGTAGGCCAGCCGCCGCTCCTCTTCGAGCTGCTTCTCGTCGTCGAGCGAGCGACTGTGCGGGAAGACGCCCTCCTCGAGACCGGCGATGAAGACGACCGGGAATTCGAGCCCCTTGGCGGCGTGGAGCGTGATCAGGGTGACCGCGTCCGCTCCGGACTCGTACGAGTCCTGGTCGGCGACCAGAGCCGTCTCCTCCAGAAAGCGATCCAGCGCGTCGTCGGGCGTGAGGTCGTCGTAGCGGGTCGTTACCGAGCGCAGCTCGAGCAGGTTCGCCCAGCGCTCCTCGCCCTCCTCAGACCCGTCGGCCAGCATGGCCCGATAGCCCGTCTCTTCCAGCACGGCGTCCAGCAGCTCGGGCAGCGGCAGCACCCCGACCCGGGTCCGCAGCCGGGACACCAACCCGGCGAAACTGCCCAGGGCGCTCCTCGCCCGCGACCCCAGAGCCTCGACGCGGCCCTCGCCGCCCGCCCGGATCGCTCCCCAGTACGAGGCCGGCGTCCGGGTCGCGCCAGGTTCATCCGAACCTGCGGCGCCCTCGCCGGCTTGGACGGGGCCCGCCGCCACGAACCCGCGCAGCTGCTCCAGGCTCTTCTCGCCGATCCCTCGCGCTGGCACGTTGAGGACCCGCTCGAAACTGACCTGGTCCGTTTCGCTGCGCAGGATGCGCAGGTAGGCCAGGGCGTCCTTGACCTCGCGCCGCTGGTAGAACCGCGTTCCACCCACCAGCTGGTAGCGGATGCCGTAGCGCAGGAACGCCTCCTCGATGGCTCGGCTCTGGGCGTTCGTCCGATACATGACCGCGATCTCGCGGCGCTCCCAGCGCTCGGCATCCTCGTCGGCACGCCGGGTTAGGACCGAGCTGCGCCCGCCCGTCACTTCCTCGACCTGGCGGGCGATCCACTCCGCCTCCTCCTCCTCGTTGTAGGCCTCGAAGCGCTGGATCGGTCGGCCGCCGCTGTTGTCGGTCCAGAGCTTCTTGTCCTTGCGCGAGGCGTTGTGGGTCACGACGGCGTGCGCGGCGTCGAGGATCAGCTGTGTCGAGCGGTAGTTCTGCTCGAGCTTGACCACCGTCGCGTCAGGGTAGTCGCCCTCGAATTCGAGGATGTTGCGGATGTCGGCTCCGCGCCATGAGTAGATCGATTGGTCATCGTCACCCACGACACAGAGGTTCCTGTGGCCTGCGGCTAGAGCCTTGACCCACAGGTACTGCGGCCGGTTGGTGTCCTGGTACTCGTCGACGTGGAGGTAGCGCCAGCGGGACTGGTAGCGCTCCAGGACCGCGGGGGCTTCGCTGAAGACCCGTACGGCCTCGAGCAGGAGGTCGTCGAAGTCGAGAGCGTTCGCCGCGTGGAGTCTCGCCTGGTAGAGCCGGAAGAGGCGGGCGATCTCCCGCTCGCGATGGGTATGGGCGTTCGCGGCGATGAAGTCGGCATCGAGCATCTCGTTCTTCGCCCGAGAAACGGCCCCGAGGATCGCGCTCGGCTTGTACTCGCCCGTGACCGGAAGGTCTTCCTCGCGCAGGATCTGTTTCATCAGCGCCTGCTGGTCGTCCGAGTCGTAGACGACGAAGTGCCGATCCAGGCCGATGGCCGATCCGTCACGTCGAAGGACGCGGGCGCAGAGAGCATGGAACGTGCCCATTGCGACCTCGCGGCCAGCCTCGTCTCCCACCAGCCCGGTGATGCGGGCCCGCAGCTCCGCGGCTGCCTTGTTGGTGAAGGTCACGGCCAGGATCTGCCAGGGCCGGACGCCCTTGACCCCCACGAGGTAGGCGACGCGGTGAGCGAGCACACGCGTCTTGCCACTGCCCGCGCCGGCCAGGATGAGAACCGGACCGTCGGTCGTCCGGACGGCCCGCTGCTGCTCGGGATTGAGACGGGCCAGGATGCGGGCGGCCAGCGCGTCGGTGGCGGCCTGTCGTTCGGCCAGGGCGACCGGCTCCGGTTCGAAGGGAGATGGCTCGGGAGGTTCGATGCGCGGCCCATCGAACGCCTCCGGCGGGGCGTCATCGGGCGACGGCGGCTCCTCGGCCGGGAAGGGGGGCACCGGCTCGAGCCGATGGCCGGCCGAAGCGTGCCAGGGCGGCTTCGAGCCGCCGCGAAGGGGCCGCCCGGCCTTCCGGCCGGGGCCGCGCCCGTCACGGGCCTGGGGCCCGTCGCTCGATCTGGTGCTCACCTCGGAATTGTAGGAGCGCCGAAACCACCCCGGCTCACATCGGGGCCCCGGGACGCTCCGCTACGACGGCGACGGGACGGCTCCGTTGTCGATCTGGGCCGCAGGCGGGGCTTCGATCGGCGCAACGTCGTTGAAGTTCGACAGAACCAGCCGGATCGCCACCGCGCCCGCGTTCGGGTCGCTGGTGGTGAACTCCATTCGCTCGACGTAGAACCCGTCGTGCAGGATCCAGAGATCGAGCGTCCCGATGCCGAAGGAATGGCCGCTCGCACCCAGCTTGTCGTTGACGACGTTCGGCGTCAGGTCGACCCGAACATGGTAGGCGGCGCCGCCGGGCTCCTGTTCGGTTCCAATGAGTTTGGGGCTGAGCCGCGAATCGCCGGCGATGGCGAGCACCTGCTGAACTACGTACACCGGGGCGCCGCTCGCGAGAGCCGGGTTAAGGGACAGCGTCGCGTCGGCCACCTGCGAGTACTTGGTGGCTCCGTACCCCCTCGTGTAGGCGTAGGGGTCGACGACGATCAGCTCGCCTGACAGATCCAGGCCGGGCATCCAGCCGATGACGTGGGCCGTCTTGTTGACGAGGTCGACGTCGCCCTCGGCGTGGGCCTTGTCCAGCGAGATCGGAATCGAGGTGAAGAGCGGAGTCGGCGTCGGCGCAAGGGAGCCGGACGCGCTGGGGGTCGGAGTCGGAGTCGGAGTGGGAGTCGGCGTGGGCGTCGGGGTCGGCGTGGGTGTTGGCGTTGCAGTGGCCGAAGGGCTGGCCGCGGGCGAGCCGCTCGCGGCGCCGGACGACGTGGCGCTCGGGCTAGACGAAGCGGCCGGGGTGGCGGTAGCCGTGGCGCTCGCGGCCGGCGAGGCGGAGGGGGCCGGACTCGGAGTGGCCGCCTCGATACCGTAGAGCAGCTGCCCTCCGGCGTCGAGAACGAAGTGCACGGATTGCAGGCTCCCCGGACTGGACGTGGCCATTGCCGCGCCAGACGGAGTCATCGCCGTCACGGCGTTGGATAGAATCAGGTGGACGTCGGTCAAAGGGGCCGATGTGCAACCGGCGGCGAGCGCCGCGACGGACAGCAGGCCGGCTGCAAAGGTGGCGATCGACTTCCGACGCAACACGAGAATCCTCCAAACAGTTGCCAGCCCGGGGCTGCGCCCTCATGGTCACCGGCGCGGGGCCGGCGCCGGGCAGGCGGCACTCGCAGTTTAGCGGCTGTCGGCCGTCGGAAACCTGAAGGGGCTGGATGAGCTGCTGCCACAGCCACTGGTCGCGACCGCGAAGAGGATCGCGCAGAGCGCGAGAGGGGATCTTCTTCGGACCAACTCGAGCCCTCCTTGACTGCTGCCCTGGGCGTGACTGCTTGCTTCGCTCCCGAGGGCTGTCAATGCGGCGCATATCCATCATCGGCGCCCGGACCGGTGAATAGAGGAACCTCGGGCGCACCGCCCGGGGTTCCTACGTGAGTCGATGTGGTAGGCCGGAGGCCTCGGCGCGCCATCCGGGCTGTTGTCCCACGGTACGAAGAAAAGGGACCCCGGACCTTGCGGTCCGGGGTCCAAAGAGCCTTCGCGGGGGCGCCGGCAGTGCGCTGTCTAGGGCGCTGGGGTCTCGACCTGGCTCGCCGGCGGAGCGGTGATCGTCACGGGCTGGTCGTAGTTGGTCACGGTCACGATCAGGTCAAGGTTCCCGATCTTGGATGAAGCGCCCTTGACCTCGAGCTGGGCCAGATAGTAGGTGTCCTTGTAGGCCCACATGTCGACGGCCGCCGAGTCGAGCGTCAGCGGCGCCGGACTGGGGCTGGCCATGGCAGCGATCTGGTCATTGATGAGCTTGAGCGGGACCGAGAGGTTGATGTGGTAGGCATCCTTGCCACCGATCTTCTCGACGCCCACGAGCGTGGCCTTGGCGCCGGCCTCATCGAGCTGCTTGCGAATCTCATCGACGCTGGTGGTCACGTTGGAAAGGGTCGAAGGACCCGCTGTCGGGACGCTGATCGGAAGGCTGCTCGTCAGGTCGCCCAGGTCGTACTTGGTGTATTTGGTGCCCAGCAGGCTGACCTTGGCATAGAAAGCAGAGTCCTTCAGGATCAGGTCGCCTGTGATCGGCTGGCCACCCAGGAACGCGATGGCCGGGACGTTGAACCCGAGATGGGCGGCCTGACCGACCACGTCGACATCGCCCTGGATGGCGGTGCCATCGAGCTTGAGATCGCTGGTGATCAGGGACGCCTCGCTGCTGCCGAGCAGATCCTTGAGGGCCGCGGCCTTGATCGTGCCGTTGAGGGCGACCTTGACGTGGAACGATTTGATGTTCTGCTCGCCGCCGACGAGCTGGACCCCGCCGCCGAGGACCGAGGTGATAATCGAGTTCGGGTCGTTGGGGTTGACCGTGGCAGCGGCGGAGGCGCTGGAGCCGCCACCGCCTCCGCCTCCGCCTCCTCCTCCGGGAGTGCCCGCGGGTGGCCAGGTGACAGAGCTGCTGCTGCAGGCGCTGGCCACCAGGAGCACTCCGGCGAAGAAGGAGAGCGCCGTCCTGGGAAGACGTACCAAGGTGAGACCTCCTCTCGGACTTCTGGTCCGGCGCAAGACTGGCTGCTGACCTGCCGAGCTGTAAGCCGCGGCGCAACAGTGCCGGCGCTTGTTTCACCCTACATATGAAGGAACCCGAGCGCAAGGCCCGGGTTCCTGATGTGGCGGGGCGAAGGTTAGAAGTCCATGTCGCCGCCGCCGTGGTTGTGACCGCCGGCCGCGGACTCCTTCTTCTCGGGGATGTCGGTGATGAGGGTTTCGGTCGTCAGGACCATCTTGGCGATCGAGGCCGCGTTTTCGAGGGCGGAGCGGGTTACCTTGGCGGCGTCCACGATCCCCTTCTCGAACATGTCGCCGAACTCGCCCTTGAGGGCGTCGTAGCCGAAGCTGACCTTCATGCCACGGACCTGATCGACGATCACCTCGCCATGAGCGCCGGCGTTGTCGGCGATCTGGCGGATCGGGTATTCGAGGGAGCGGCGGACGATATCCACACCCACCTGGGCGTCGGCGTCGTCCAGCTTCATCTTGACCAGAACGGCCTGGCAATGCAGGAGGGTCGCGCCGCCACCGGCGACCATGCCCTCCTCGATGCCGGCCCGAACGGTCGAGAGCGCGTCCTCGATGCGGTGCTTCTTCTCCTTGAGCTCGACCTCGGTGGACGCACCGACCTTGATGACGGCCACGCCGCCGGCGAGCTTGGCCAGGCGTTCCTGGAGCTTTTCTT
>JBGQBD010000001.1:0-70588 GCA_041494645.1 Candidatus Limnocylindria bacterium | reverse complement strand
CGATGAAGCCACCCCCGGTGAACATCCCGTTCAGGGCCGCGAGGGTCGTGCCGTCGGGGGCGAGGATGGCGACGTCGCTCTGGCCGATCGTGACCGAGCTCAGCTTGAGGCTCACAATCGAGCCGGCGGTGCCCGCGAAGCTGAGGCTGGCGTTCTGGCCGGGCGTGGCAATCGAGACCGACAGCGGGACGCCCGGGCTGAGCGTGCCGGTGACGTCGGGCGGGACTAGATAGAGCGTGACCGTGGCGAGCCCGGTGTAGGCGGCGCGGGGGTTGAGGATGACCGTGTACGTGCCGCTGAGCGGCAGCGTCTTGGTGTCGATGAAGCCACCCCCGGTGAACATCCCGTTCAGGGCCGCGAGGGTCGTGCCGTCGGGGGCGAGGATGGCGACGTCGCTCTGGCCGATCGTGACCGAGCTCAGCTTGAGGCTCACAATCGAGCCGGCGGTGCCATCAAACAGCAGCATCGCCAGCTTTCCGGCGGGCAGCGAAACCGTGGCCGGTGCGCCCGGCGTCAGCCGGCCCGTCACCGCGGCCTCGGCCGGCGTCAGGCCGGCCGGTACGGCGTAGAAGTCGCCCGCGGTTGTCGCGCTGCCGCCCTCGTTCGAGACGGTCACCCTGCCGGATCCGCCCTGGCTCGGGCTGAGCACCGACAGCCCGCCGGCGGACCCTCCGAGGATGGTTCCCGGCTGGGTGCCGAACAACACGGTCGTGCCGCAGCCGGGCATGCCCAGCCCTGCTCCGGCGATCGTTATGACCGTGCCACCGGTCGCGATCGACGGCGAGAAGCCGGCGATCGACGGCGGCGTTCCGGGAGGGGCGAGCTCGACAGTGGGCGAGGGCGGTCCCTCACCCACGACGTTGATAGCCGTAACCTGATAGACGTACGCGACGCCGTTCGTCAGGGGCGCGTCGCGGAACGAGGTCGTGGCGCCGACCGGGAGCGACGTCACGCCGCCATCGCCCCAACGCTGGAGCCGATAGCCCGTGATCGGCGACCCGCCGTCCGCCGGTGCCGCCCAGCACAGCATCGCGCTTCCGTCCCCGGCAATGCCCGCGAGTGTGGGAGCGTCCGGGACCGTCGGCGGCGGAACGGGCATCGCAGCGGCTTCATTCGATGGCGGCCCCTCGCCCGCGGCGTTCACGGCGCTCACCTGGTAGTAGTAGGTGGCGCCGTTCGCGAGGCCCGAGTCGTGGTACGCCAGCGTGACCGGCAGGTCGGCCAGCAGCGTCTCGGCGCCCCTTGCAGTTCCTCTGTACAGGCGGTATCCGGAAATCGGCGAGGCCCCCGGGGCAGGGCTCGTCCAGCTGAGGTCCACCACCGTGTCGCCGGCGCTCACGGCGAGGACCGGTGCGCCCGGGGCGCCAGGGACGCCGGCCAATGCAAGCGTCTTCGCCAGGTTGAGCCGGCCCGAAGTCCCGATCTTGCCCGCAAGCGACGGCAGGACGTCCACGCCCTCGAGGATGTCCGTCTTCACCTCGGCGGCGGAACGATAGCCGAGCGACAGGAGGAGGGACGCCGCACCGGTGACGTGCGGCGTCGCCATCGAGGTGCCAGTGTAGTACGCATAGCCGCCCCCGGGGACGGTCGACAAGATGTTCGTGCCCGGGGCGACGAGATCGACCGACGCCGACCCGTAGTCGGAGAAGTAGGCAAGCCCGTCGTTCTGGTCCGAGGCCCCGACGCACACGATCGTGGCGACCGGGTAGTCGCAGGGGTAGAACGGCAGCAGGTTGTGCGGCAGGCCGTTGTTGCCGGCGGCCGCGACGAACAGCACGTCCTCGGCGCCGAGCTGCTGAATCACGTCGAGCGTCGCCTGCGAGGACTGCCACCCACCCCAGGAGGCGTTCACGACGCGGACGTTCACCCCGGCGGCCTTTGCGTCGAGAATCCATTGGAGCGACTGGACGATGCTCGTCGACGTCGAGGACCCAGACGCGTCGAAGGCCTTGACCGCCAGGATGCTCGTCGTCCAGTTGACACCGGTCACCCCGAGGCCGTTGTTGCCCGCCGCGCCGATGGTCCCGGCCGTGTGCGAGCCGTGGTTGTTGTCGTCCCTCGGATCGCAGTTTCCGGCGACCGCGTTGTAGCCGTGCGTGCCGGCCGGGCAACCGCCTATCCCACCAGGGTTCGACCAGACGTTCGGGGCTAGATCGGGGTGCGTGTAGTCGATGCCGGTGTCCACGTCGCTGACGACGACGGACGCCGATCCCGTCGAGATGCTCCAGGCCCCGGGCGCACTGATGTCGGCGCCGGCTGTCCCGGCGGTCCCATTCACCGTCTGGCCGGTGTTGCTCATTCCCCAGAGCTGGTTGAACGACGGGTCGTTCGGCGCGTCGGCTAGGTGGTAGACGTAGTCGGGCTCTGCGTAGCGGACGTGCGGGTTGTGGCGAAGCGCGGTGATCGTGCTCTCAACCCTGCCCCGGCCAACCTTGACGAGGTGCGTTCCCCGCCCAATCACCTTGTCCGGAACGCCGCCCGCGTTCTCGATCGCGGCCGTCGCCGCTGCTTCCGAGGTCCGCTGCATGAAGCCGACGAGCACCCTGCCGTCGATGAACTCGGGCGCCGGATGGGCTGCGCGGGCGGCGGCCGATGCGGGGAAGGCCCCCCCTGCAGGCAGTCCGAGGAGAATGGCAACTACGAGAACTACGGCGTGGGCCCCGAGCCGAGCCTGGCGAACCATCTCCGCCTCCTCCGGCAACCGCCGGCGTGTTGGGGACCGATTGTGCGCGCGGAGCGCTGGAGATTCAATTGGTAAGTCACCCGATACGGGAACGTCCTGAAGCGGACCGGGCGCAGAGGACGGCGGCGGTCGTGACAGCAGAGACTGACAGCAGACTCCAGCCCCCCGGTTCGAATCCGAGTGTCGGCTCCATTCCTCCCTCGTCAACCGACTCCCAGCTGTCGTCACGCGGCCGAGTTCGAGCAACCCCGGCCCCCTTTCCGCCGCTGGCTTACTCCTCGGTCTCGACGGTCGCCGGTAGCAGCGCCGGAAGCATCATCCGGGCGAAGCGCCAGGCTGCGTAGACGCAGATGACCTCGGCCGGAAGGCCGCGCTGGTCGACCGCCAGGCCTACCGCCAGGATGGGCGACATGACGGGCAGCGCGAAGGCCGAGTAGAAGAACTGCGACGAAGGCCACAGCGCCGGCACCGCGAGCCACCCCGCGGAGCGCAGATCGATCAGGGCCAGGGCTCCGGCGGCGGCGACGGTGACGATCAGGAGGTTGGTGTCTCGCGTGGCGGAGAAGCCCCCGAACGACTCGGCTGCGATCCGGGTCGAGATGGCACCGAACTCGGAGGCGTAGGTCAGCCACAAGCCGGGCCACAGCGCCATCGACACGGCCGAGGCGGCGGCCAGGATGCCGAGAGCGCGCCAGCGTCGCTCGGCCAGCATCGGCAGGGCTGCGTACGCCTTCAGCGGGACCGCCAGCGAGCGCAGCCAGTCGGAGCCGGCCAGCAGGACGCCCAGGCACACGACCTGCGGGTTGCCCACGAGCAGGCCCTGGGCCAGGGGCGGAAAGAGCAGCCACCAGATGGGCAGGCGGACGCGGCGGAGGGTGTAGATCGCGGCCGCGAGACTCAGTCCGAGCCACAGTCCGTTGAACACGTCTTCGGGCAGCACCGCGAAGGGCGCGAAGGCCAGGACGGTTGGGGGCGGCCCGGCGAAGTCGAAGCGGAAGCCATCGACGGGAACGCCGGCGGCCCAGGGGTCATGACCGTCGAGCCATGCCTGCGCGGCGCGGTAGTAGATGCGCCCGTCTATCCCCAGCCGTCCGTCGGTTGGGATCGACCAGCAGGCATCCCGGGCCCAGTAGGCGAACCAGCCGACGAGCGCGACCGCCCCGGCGGCGTGGAGCAGCTTCCGCGGGTCCGGCGCGATGACGAAGTCGGCCACCCATTCGAGCCCCGTCACCGTGAGCCAGCCCGCCACGGAGCCGATCAGCAGGACCGGACCGAAGTCCATGACTCTCCCCGGGACGGTTGGGCCCTCGCTGGGCCCGGTTTCACGCATGGTAGCCGCCCGGCCGACCCGTCTCGGGCACGGGACCGAAATCCCCGTTCGGCGGGACGCCAACGGCTGATGCTCGATGGGCCGGGGCAGGACCCCGTCGGCGGCTCTCGTCAAGCCGTGGTGCGCGGAAGCCCCATCCGGTACTTACGTGTCAGTTGAGCGGTCGCCGTCGCGGCGTACCCTCGCGGATACGTTCAGGTAGGGCTCACCCAGCCCATGTCACCGGCCCGCAGGAGGCTCCGTGCTCATCCCTCTCATTGGGTACGCCCTCGGTCGCCGTCTCATCGGATACGTCGAGTGCGAGGGCGAGCGCCTGACCGATCTCCTGAATCGCTCGGACTCCGTCGTGATTCGAGAGGCTTTCGTCGAGAGCTTCGAGGACGGCACCGTCACCAACCTGGGCGACGGAGAGGTGGACCGCTCGATCCTTTACGCGGTCGAGACGGGCGGCGGTCGCGGCGAAGGAGCGCAGCGGATCTACACGGTTCGCTACCGACTGCAGGTCCAGCTCGGGCCCTACACCGCCCTGGGGCTGCTCCACGCGGCGCCCGGTCAGATGCCGCTGCCCTGTCTCCACTCGCGTGGGCCGATGATCCCGCTCTCCGACGCCACACTCGCTTACGCAAGCCATGGCGCCATGAGCATTAGGGATGTGGGCACGCTCATCGTCAATCGCGACTTGCTCGACTGGGTGCGGGCCAGCGAGGACGACGCCACGGCGTTCCCCGGGGTGCCGGTTCTGACCGACCGCGCCTGAGGAATGCGGCTGCCGCCGCGGCCGCCCCCCCGCCGGCCTCGAGGCAAGCGCCGTCGCCCGAGCCGCCGGCGCGTGGCTCTACAGCCCGAGCGTCTCCCGGATCGTCTTGAGTCCCTCGATCACGTTGGCTACGTGCTCCTCGAAGGGGATGTCGAGCTCCTCGGCGCCCTTGATCAGCTGGTCTCGCGGCACCGGCCGGGCGAAGCCCTTGTCCTTCATCTTCTTCATGACGGCGCGCGGATCGACCTCGTCCAGGCTGCGGTTCGGCCGGACGTACGTCACGGCGATGACGAAACCGCTCATCTCGTCACAGGCGTACACGGTCCTCGCCAGCAGGCTGACGCGCGGCACGCCCGTGTGGTCGCCGTGGCCAAGCACCGCCTCGACGACCTCGTCGGGGTATCCCAGCCGGCGCAGCTCCTCGGCGCCTCGCATGGGGTGGGTCTCCGGGTAGCGCTCGTAGTCGAAGTCGTGCAGGAGGCCGGCGGCGCGCCACGTCTCCAGCTCGGGCCCCGCGATGCCGAAACGGTGCTCGGCGTACCAGGCGACCGTCGCCTCGACCGCCAGGCCGTGCTTTCGAAGCGCTTCGCTCGGCGTCCATTCGGCCAGCAGCCGCCAGGCGTCGTCTCGGGTTGGGTTGCTCATGGAAGCCTCCTCGGCGGGAGGGTACCATCGAGCCCGCGAGGCGGGCATCCGTCTGGGGCATATCACGCACGAAAGGGCGCACGGTGAGCAGTCTCGGAGTAGCCCTCGTCCAGCTGGCCGCCGATCAGGACGTGGCCGCGAACGTGGATCGTGCCGCGGCGCTCATCCACCGGGCCGGCCGGGGTAGTCCGTCGCTGATCGCCCTGCCGGAGATGTTCCTGTACCGCGGCCCCGTCTCGGGCTTCCGCGAGTCGGCCACGGACCTGCCCGGCCCGCTCACCGTGCCGTTCGCGGAGCTGGCCCGCTCGCTCGATGCCTGGATCCTGCTGGGCAGCCTGGCCGAGCGCTCGACCGATCCCCTGCGGCCCTACAACACGTCGGTCCTGCTCGATCCCGCCGTCCGGATCGCGGCGACGTATCGCAAGCGGCACCTCTTCGACGTTGCCATCGACGACGGCCCGTCCGTTCGAGAGTCGTCCCAGATCACGCCCGGCGATGCCAGCGTGGTCGCGGTCCTGGAAGGGGCGGCCGATGGGGCGGATGTCCGCCTCGGCCTGAGCGTCTGCTTCGACCTCCGCTTCCCGGAGCTGTACCGGGAGCTGGCGCTCGACGGCGCCACGGTCATGGCCGTGCCAGCCAACTTCACTGAGGCGACGGGTCGGGACCATTGGGAGGTGCTACTGCGCGCCCGGGCCATCGAGAACAGAGCCTTCGTGATCGCCCCGGCCCAGTGCGGCACGGGCGCCGGAGTCCCGGCGCACGGCCGCAGCATGATCGTCGACCCGTGGGGAATCGTCATCGCCCAGGCTCCAGACGGGCCGGGGGTGGTGGCGGCGGACCTGGATCTGGATCGGGTGGCCACTGTGCGGCGCCAGCTGCCGACTCAGCCGGCGCGCTGACGGCCAGAGGCATCACCCCGGCACGCATCCGACCGGGTCATCCTGCGGAGGTCAGCCGCCATCGCCGGGCGGCTCACCGGGCAACGACAGCGTGAACTCGGCGCCGATTCCCTCGCGCGCCGGCTCGAGCCAGAGCTCCCCGCCCATGGCCAGAAGCAGCTGCCGCGAAACGTAGAGGCCGAGGCCGGTGCCGTCACCACTCCCCTGGGAACCGCCGCGGGTGAAGCGCGTGAAGAGCCGCTCGCGGTCCGCGCCCGAGACGCCGGGGCCGTGGTCGGCGATGGTGACGTGGAGGCGGTCGATCATCTCGTCGGTCCGGACGTCCACCTCGACCTTGCCGTCGCGGCCGCCGTACTTCACGGCGTTGTCGAGCAGCGCCCACAGGACCTGGTCCAGCTGATCCGGGTCCGCCACGGCCAGCCAGCCGTGGGCCTGGTCGCGCAGCTCGAACGCCACCTCCGCGGCGTTGAGCGCCTCCCAGGCCCGCCGGATTCGCGGCGCCACCGAGATCACCTCGGCCTCGGATCGCAGGGCTCCGGCCTCCAGGCGGGTCACGGTGAGCAACTGCCGGACGAGGCGGGTCAGACGGTCCGTTTGCTCGGCCACGATCTGGAGCCGCCGGTCGCGAGCGGCCTCCGCCGAGGCGGCCCGCAGCTGATCAACGTAGGCGCGGATGCTGGTGAGCGGACTCTGCAGGTTGTGGCTGACGCCCCGCAGGAACTCATCCTTGGCCGTGTCCAGCTCCAGCAGCCTGGCGTTCTGGTTTTCGATCTGGCCGAACAGCTCGGCGTTGCGCAGGGCGACGCCGACCTCGTTCGAGAAGAGATCGAGCAGATCCTGGTCGGCGCGCTCCCAGCTGCGCGTCGCCGGCAGGTGGCCGGTGAGGACGCCCATGGTTTCGCCGCCGGCCCTTATGTCCGCTCGCGCCGGACGCGGGTCGCCCGGGATCGCCTCCTCGACCGGCACGGTGGCGGGATCGACGAGCTGGATGCGGCAGTCGATCAGGCCGTAGATCTGACAGCCGTCTTTCTCGGCGATGGCCGTCAGGGCGTCGACGCCCTGGGCCGGCGCGTACGCGGCGACGGCCTTCAGCAGCGCGCTCAGCTCGCGGTTGCGCCGCTGGACTTCCGAGGCGATGCGGTTGTGGCTCTCGGCCAGGCGGGCCAGCTCGTCGTCGCCGGTGACATGGATGGGCGCGCTGGGTTCGCCGGCGGCCACTCGCTCCACGGCGGCGGTGATGCGGCGCAGCGGGGCGGTCAAGGTGCTCGCGGCCAAGGCGGCCGCGAGCAGGCCGAAGAACGCGCCCCCGGCGATCGCGGCGATCAGCAATGGCACCACGATATGGCCGTTGATGTACAGGCCGGCCAGCATCAGGATCGAGCCGAAGATCGCCAGCGGAAGCACCGCCGCGACGATCATGCCCAGGGTGAGCAGGACTCGGAACGAAAGCCCGAGGCCCCGGTCCGGCCAGTGTCCCTCTGCCGCCCGGTCACGGGCGTTCGCGGAGCCCGGCTGGCCCGCCGGGTCAGGCGTTGTCATGGGCCGCCACCAGGCGGTAGCCGATGCCGCGGACGGTCAGCAGATGGACCGGTCGATCCGGATCCGGCTCGATCTTCTGGCGAAGCCGGCGCATCGAGACCCAGACGTAGGAAGCGTCGGCCTCCTCAGTGTCCGCCCAGCCGCGGGCGAGCAGCGTCTCGGTCGGGACGACCTCGCCCAGGTTCGCGGCCAGGGCGTGCAGGAGCCTGGTCTCCGTCGGCGTCAGCCGAACCTCGGCCCCCCCGACGGCAGCGGCGCGGCGGTGGAGGTCGAACGTGAGGTCGGGCCCCAGGACCAGCGACTGGCGCGGGATCCGGTCGCCCAGCCGGCGCAGGACGCGCTGGATCCGGGCGCGCAGTTCCGGGTAGTGGTAGGGCTTGGCGACGTAGTCCTCGGCGACCTCGTCGAGCAGGTGGGCCTTGCTGTCGGCGGTGTCTATTGCCGAGAGGACGATGATCGGCAGATCCGCCGCGGCCTTGATCTCGCGAGCCAGGGCCAGGCCATCGAGGCGCGGCATCATCAGGTCCAGCAGGATCAGGTCCGGCCAGCCGGCCTCCAGCCGGCGCAACGCCTCCCGGCCGTCGCGAGCCGTCGCCACCTCGAACCCGTCGTCGCGGAGCTGCTCGGCCAGGACGACGAGCAGGTTGGGGTCGTCGTCGACGAGCAGGATTCGCCGCGGCCGAGGCTCGAGCATTCGCGCTTTCCGTCTCCCCAGATCGCGTGGTGACGCGTGGGCGTCCCGAGTATAGGCGGAGGCGCAGCGGCGCGACCTGGTGCGGCCAGCGGCGAGTGTGGGCGTCGGCCGGGCGTCCCTGCGCCCTCGGAGCGGAATCGAGCGGCGGACCGGCGGGGCGCGGTGCCCGACCCGGTCCGCCTTCGATCAGCGATCAGCGGCCAGTGTCAGTGGACCAGCTCCACGGCGAGCCCTTCACCGGCGAAGCCCGGAGTGGTCGTCGTGGGGCCCAGGGTCATTGGCTGTCTCCAGACGCCGTCGAGGTTCTTTGCGCCGGGGCAGCCGGTGACCTCGAAGCCCGTGAATCCGATGATGTGGTAGAAGGCGTTCTGGCCGGTGCCGTCGGCATAATCCCAGACGGCGATCGACACGAGCTTACCGTAGACGGACGAGCAGTCGGCGCTGGCCTTGTTGCCGGGGAAGCTGCCGATCTTGTCCGCGCTCCCGGGCAGGTTGACCTGCGTGCAGCACCCGTAGCTGTTGCCTTCGATCTCGCTCTGGAGGAACGGCTTGTCGTTCCCACAGCCGTTGCTGTTCTGCCCCAGGCCGTAGCCGGGGCAGCCGAACTTGAGCCAGCCGAACCCGCCCGGCACGTTGAGGACCCCCGGCGTCAGATGCTGCACGTAGCACGGACTGGACGGATTGGAGCTTACCGGGCCCGAGCACGTCGATCGCCCGACGAAGAAGTTTTCGGCGATGCCGGCCGGGAACACGCCGCCCGATGGGGGGCCTGAGGCGTAGCCTCCCCTGGCCGTTGCCGTCGCGCTTGCGGACCACGAGTTGATGCCCGCGATGCTCAGGAAGAACGGCCTCCATGTCCGTTCCGTGTTCAACCTGACGCCGACCGTTCCCGCGGGAATGACTCCCGAGCCTACCCAGCCGGTGGCGTTTCCGGTTGAGCCCACGTACTGAGGTCCACTGGGGGAGCCGAAGTTGAGGGGGGCGCCGCCGTTGGCGTGGATCGACGCCGAGATCGCCGCCCGCACGTTGGCGTCCCTTCCATCCACCGTATTGCCCGCGATCCACTCGGCCACGACCCGGGCTCCGCTGAGGGCGGCGAAATCGGAGGCGTTCTGGGCCGCGCGCCGCTGCGCGAGACCGTACCCGCCATCGATGACCACGCCGACCATCAGCACCATTGAAACGAGCGACAATACGAACAGGACGAGGATCTGGCCGCGAGAGCCATGAGATCGGCGCGCTGGGCGGGACATCCGGAACATGGTGAATCTCCTAGTTGATCGTCATGGTGGCGGCGCCGGCCAGCGACAGCGGCGGAATGATCTGGGCGATGACCGGCGTGACCGCGGTGAAGGTGAGCACCACCCGCACCGACACGATGTTGCCGGTCTTCTTGCTCGTGCAGTCGCTGCTCGTCCAGTTTCCTGTGGGTGCGTTGCCGGGCGTGTCACAGCTCAGATAGACTTGACCGCTCGGGATGCTCCCGAACGGGGCCACCATCCGGTTCGCCGCGGCGACGACGTCCGCCTTGAGAGCCGCGATGGATGCGGGACAGACCGGGCCGCCCAAGGTGCCGCACGTCGGGTCGGTCGAGCCGATCCAGGGCGCTTCGACGGAGGCGACCCGGGCGCCCTCACGGGCGGCCTGCGAGACGACGCTGTTCATGTAGACGGCGCGGCCGCCATCGAACAGCCCGAAGAACACGAGGAAGAACACCGGCAGCACGAGGGCGAACTCGACGAGGCCCTGCCCGCGACGCCGGGCGTGGGGGTCGAGCCCACCGGCAGGAATGCGGGTCGATCTCATGGCACGCTCACCTGTTGGCTCGTGGACTTGGAGCACGACCCGTTCGTTACCGTGAGCGTCACTGTGAACGTTCCAGCGTTCGTGTAGGGCCGGGTCACCGTGGACAACAGCGGGCCCTGGTCCGTGTGGCCGTCACCGAAGGCCCAGTGCCACGTTGCGGGCGCGGGCTGGCCCGTATACGACCCGTAGAACTGCATCTCGTGCTGCCTGGACCCGTTCCCGTTGCCCGTGAACTTGTAGGTGAACGAGGGCGCGGTGTTGCACTGCGGGGGCGGGATCGTTGGGGCGGGCGGGGCAGTTGGATTGGGAGTCGGGCTGGCCGTCGGCCCTGGCGTCGCCGTGTCGACCGTGACGGTCTGGGTCGTTGTGGCGTATCCGGCGAGGTTCGTGGCCGTCAGCGTGATCGTATACGTGCCGGCGGAGGCATACGTGTAGGTTGCGTACATTCCTTCGGCGGGCCAATACGGGTTGGGGAGGTCGCCCATGTCCCAGTTGTAGCCGGAGATACCGCACAGGCCGGTATGCGGGTTGGAAGTCGCGGCGTCGAGCGTCACGGTCAGACCGGCCGCAGTGACGGTGAACGCCGGAACTGGGGGGGTCCCGCAGTTCCAAGTGTCGCCGCCGCTGGAGGCGAGCACGAGGACGGCGGCGGTGGACGAGGACTGGAGGTCGATACCCCCGCCGAAGAGATTGCCGATGAAGGGCGTGAGGAAGGTGAATCGTTCGCTCGCCGTGACGGTGATGGTGTTCCCGGTGCCGGCGCCCCCTGGAGTGGCGGCGCAGTCAAGGACACTGCCACTAGGGTTGTGGCATGCGGTGCTCACGGACAACGTCCCCTCGCCGCCCTGTCCCTGGACGTTCTTCTCATGGGTTGCGTACGCCGTAATGCCGCTCCCGTCCGTGGGATTGAAGGCTGCATACGCGGCGGCTTCGCGGGCGGCGTTGTTGACATCGACGTAGGTGGCGAAGACCCGTCCGAAGTCGATGGCGATGAGCAGGAGGAGCAGGAGGACGGGCAAGATGATGACGAACTCCACGAGCGCCTGGCCTGGTGAACGAGGCCGCAACAGCCAGCCGACGACGCGGGGCAGATGCCGAGGTCTGGGCCTCGGCCGCGAATCGGCAGCGCCGCGGGCGCCGACTCCATCGCGGGCAGCATGGCGACTCGGGCGACCGACCTCAGACTGATGCATCACTGCTGCGTCTCACTTCCCACTACGCCCGACCGGGTTGCGCACGACCGGCGGCATCACTGCTACCAGCGTGCGGAAAACCCGCTATCCAGGAAGTGGAGGCTATTCGCAGGACCTTGAAAGGGGAATTACATCACCTTAGGCGATGGTCCTGCTCGGCAATGACTTCTGGCTACCCTCAGTCTGCCGGATCCGCCAGGCCGGCGGCCAGCTCGGTTCGCACGCGACCCGCGCGGCTCGCCGGAGGACAGCGGCGGCGATCGTCCGCTACTCCGCCCTGGGCAGGAAATAGCGGCACCGCGGCGCCAGCGGGCAGTGCTCGCAATCGGGACGCTGCGCGTGGCACGTCCGGCGGCCATGGGTGATCAACGAGACGTGCGTCTCGTACATCTGCTCGGGCGCCAGCATGGCCAGGTAGTAGTCGTGGGCCGCGTCTGCGTCGGCCTTGCCGGGGATCAGGCCGATGCGCTGGCTGACCCGATGGACGTGGCGGTCCACCGGCATCAGCGGCAGGCCGAAGCTGAACAGCAGCACCACCGACGCCGTCTTCTTGCCGATGCCGGGGATCGCGGCGAGCCAGTCTCGCGCCTCCAGGGGTGGTCTCGCGGCCAGGAACTCCAGGGAGTAGCTGCCACCGTTGGCGAGGAGCGCTCGCAGCGCGGCCTGGATGCGGGGCGCCTTCTGCGGGGCCAGCCCGCCGGGTCGGATCACGTCGGTCAGCTCGGCGAGCGGCGCCGCGTCCACGGCCGACCAGTCCGGCGGCGGCAGGTCCGGCAGGCCGCGGCCGCCCCAGCCGGCGAACGGGCGCGGTTCGGAGGGCCCGCCGGCCGGCGCGGGCGCGGACGGGTAGGCGGCCCGGAGAGCGGCGAAGGCCGCCTCGGCGTTGGTGTCGGCACTGTTCTGCGAGAGGATCGTGAGGACCAGCTCGCTCGTGGGATCGAGGCGGCGTTGCCACACCGGCCGGCCGTTCGCCTCGGCGAGGCGGTCCAGGACGAACGCGATCAGCCCCGGGCGCCCGGCCGAGAGTCGGGCGGCCCAGGCGCGGGCGACCTGCTCGGGCGAGCGCTTCTTCGGGCGACGAGTCTTCGCGGCTGGCTTCGAGGCCCGCCGCGACGACCTGGCGAGCGCGGCCGCCCCGGCGCTCGGCCTGCCGGCTGGCGTCACGCGGCCGGCTCCCCGGCCGTGGCGTCGGCCGTGGCGTCGGTTGTGGCGTCGGCTCGCGCCGCCCGCCGCTTGCCTACCAGCGTGCCCAACTCGATGACCCGGGCAAGCCGCTCGCCGGCGGCGGTGACGAGCGACGCCGCGTTGCCCATGGCCTCTTCGAGCGTCATCGGCCCGTCCAGCACCGGCACCGCCAGAGCCCGGGCGGCAGCCAGGGCAGCCGTCCCCTCCGGCGTGACCGCGCCGCCGATGGCCAGGCACGGGACGCCCGCCGCCGCCGCCCGGCGGGCGACTCCCAAGGCCGTCTTGCCGAACGCGGTCTGAGTGTCGATCTGGCCCTCGCCGGTCACCACCAGATCGGCCCCTACCAGCCGCTGGTCGAAGCCGGTCTCCTGCATGACCACTTCGATTCCCGGGACCAGCTCGAACGAACGCATGCGGGGTGCCAGGCACAACAGGCCGAAGCTCGTGCCGCCGGCCGCCCCCGCGCCCGGCGTGTTACGAGCCCGCGTTCCGGAGGCCCCCTCGAGCAGGTCGGCGTAGTGGGTCAGCCAGGCTTCGAGCTTCTCCTGGTCCTCCGGCCAGGCGCCTTTCTGCTGGCCGTAGACGGCGGCGGCGCCCTGCTCGCCGAGCAGCGGGTTGGTCACGTCGCAGGCGACGCGCAGCTCTAGCTCGCTCAGACGCGGGTCCAGCGCCGCGAGGTCCACCGTCGCCAGGCCCGGAATCGGTCCGGGAAGCTGCTCGCCGGAGCCCCGATACCAGACCCCCAGGGCGCGGAGCAGGCCCGCGCCCCCGTCCGTGGTGGCGCTGCCGCCCACGCCTATGACCACGTGGCGGACTCCCGCGTCGAGGACGGCCTGCAAGATCTCGCCCGTCCCATCGGTCGTGGCCGCGAGAGGCGCGCGTGGCTCTCCCTCGGGAAGGCGGGACAGGCCGGACGCCTCGGCCAGCTCCACCGCGGCCCGGCTACCGTCCCCGGACAGCAGCCATCGGGCCGTCAGAGGCCGGCCCAGCGGGTCGTGGGCGGGGCACTCCTGCCACTCCCATCCGCCGGCCTCCGCCATCGCCGCGAGCAGCCCCTCGCCGCCGTCCGCCAGCGGCGCCAGGATGAGATCGTCCTGCGGACGGCCTCGCGCCCAGCCTTCCGCCAGCGCCCTCGCCACCTCCACTGAGGAAAGCGAGCCCTTGAACGAATCCGGCGCCAGCAGGACGCGCAGGCGTTCGCCGCGGCCGTTCATCGCGATCCCACGGGCTGGCTCGCTTCGGCCCCTGCCGCGGCTCCCTCCTGGCGCCGCTTCTCCAGGTACTCGGGGATGCGGATCATCGGCGGCCGTTCGTGGTCCGCCAGCTCGATGACCTCCAGGCTCAGGTGCCCATGCCCGGACCGCGGCAGCTTCATCGTCGAACCGAGATCGGCGAAGAGCCGGGTCTTGCTCCGCTCCTCCAGCCGCTTCATGACCGCCTGGAGGATCACGAAGCTCATCTTGGACAGCCCTTCCAGCTCCTGGTTGCGATGAATCCGCCGCTCCAGATCGACCTGGCCCAGCCCTTCCAGGCCGCACCGTTCGGCGATATCGATGATGTGGCCGATCTCGACCGCGTAGCCGGTGAAGAAGGGGAGCGTTTCGAGCAGGCTTCGCCGGCCCGCGTACTCGCCCGCCAGCGGCTGGATCAGGCCGGACAGCTCGGGGAAGAAGAGGTTCACGAGCGGGCGAGCTACCAGCTCGGTGACCCGCCCGCCGCCGCCCTCCTTGAGCACGCCGTCCTCGACGATCGGACGCCGGTAGTAGCCCTTCACGTACTGGAGCCGCTCCTCGGAGATGAGCGGCCCGACCGTGCCGTACACCATCCTCGGATGCCAGTTGCGGACGTCCGTGTCGGCCCAGACCACGATGTCGCCGCTGGTCTCGAACAGGCTCTTCCAGAGCGCCTCGCCCTTGCCTGGGAAGCTGCCGTAACGGGTCAGGACCTGCTGATGAATGACGACACGGGCGCCCTCGGACTCGGCCACCTCGCGCGTTCGATCGGACGAGTCGGAGTCGATGACGAGCAGCTCGTCGATCAACGGATGGCGTTCCATCAACTCGCGGCGGGCCCGGCCCACGATCGGGCCGATCGTCTCCTCTTCGTTGAGCGCAGGCAGGACGAGGCTGACGGTTAGCCCCTGCTTCTGTTTGAGGCCGACCAGCCGATCGAGGTCCCCGAACTCCCGGTGGTGGAAGTTAGATTCTCCGAACCAGCGCTCCACCCGGAGCGGGATAGACCGAGCCTCTTGGGCCGCCCGGTCGGTCGCGGCCAGGGTCTCGGCCCGCTGCTCGAGCTTCTCGAACGTGGCCTGGCCGATGGCCTCTCGCGTCTTGACGACGATCACCGTCTTGCGGGATCGCGTCGCGATCGCTTCAGGCAGGGCCCCGAACAAGTAAGTCTCACCGTGGCTCGTCGCCGGCGCGGCCGAGGCCCCCATGATGACCACGTCGGCGGTCTCGGCTTCGCGCAGGATGGCGTTGCGGACGTTCGAGGCCTCGCGAACCGCCTGCTCCACCTGGCCGTCCGCGTGCTGGCGGATGAAGTGGGCCAGGGCGCGCTCCGACTGCGTTCGGATCCCCTCGGCGGTTCCGTGCGGCACCAGGTGCAGGGCCACGAGGTGGCCGTCGTTGCGATGGGCCAGGGCATCGGCGAAGCGCAACGCCAGCACGGCGTGAGGGCCGCCGCGGATCGGCACCAGGATGCGTTTCATTTCGGCGGGGCCACGCTGCTTGACCACGGCGATGTCGCAGGGCGACTCGCGCACGACCTCGTCTATGGTGGGCGAGAAGACAGAGGCCTGGGCTCCCGGCCGGGGAGGTGACGGCTTGCCGCCCCAGCCGAAGACGATCAGATCCGCGTCCAGCTCGGTCGCGGCCTCCACCACGCCCTCGGCCGCGCGGCGCCCGATACGGACGATGGGGTGGACCGTGACGCCCTCCGGGGCCCAGTCGAGGACTCGTTGCAGCAGCCGGCGGGCCTGGCGAGCGCGCGTGGCGCCCTCGCTGAGCGGCGTTCCCTCCGGCACCTCCACTATGCCGAGGACCGTGAGGCTGCCGGTTCGGGGCTCCATCAGCGAGGCGCCGATGCGGACCAGCTCCTCGGCGGTCAGGGGGTTCGCGACCGGAATCAGGATCCGGGACGGGAGTGGCGTTCGGGTCATGGCGCCGGGTTCTCCGGCCCGGGGGTGGCCGTCTTGCCGCGGCCGGTCTTGCCGCGGCCGCCGGTCTTGCCGCCGCCGCCGGTCTTGCCGCCGCCACCGGGCTTGCCGCCGCCGATCTCGACGTCTCGGCCGGCCCCGCCGTCTCCGCCGGCCGCAGCCGCCTGCCATTGCTCCACGAGATACGGCTTGAGCAGCTCGAACTCGCGGGCCTGCCGCTCGACGCGCTCCTCGGCCTGCTCGTCGGATAGACGCCGGTTCTCGACGACGAGGCTCCCCACCCGGCCGAAGTGGATAGGCACGAACGCCGCCACCAGCCGCTCCACCGGCACGTCGCCGAAGCTCGCCGAGACCAGCAGGTCGTAGAAGACACGGGCCCAGAGATCGTCCGGGAAGTGGAACGCGGCCACGGCATCGGACAGCTCGTCCGTGGACGGAAGCCGGTCGCCGGCGGAGCCCCGGCCCGACTCGCGGCCGAGCCCCAGCCGGTGGGCCGCGGCCTCGGCCAGCGTTCCGGCCTCCCCGGCGAGCGCGAGGACGTGCTGGCAGTTGTCCGGCGCCAGGAACCGCTGCCACGTCTCGGCGAGGGTGAGCGAGCCGGCGTGGAACTGGCTCAGCAGGCGCAGCGTGTCAACCTCCAGCGGAGCCGGCTCGGCGTACCGCTCGAAGCCGTAAGCGGGCACGTCGTGGCTGCCGGTGATGGCCAGCCAGCGGTCCGCGTTGTCGCGGGCCATCGTCAGCAGCGTCCCCACGACCTGGCGGAACATCGGCCCCAGTTCCGAGCCCGGGTCCTTGGGGTCGTGGATCTTGGCACCCAGGCGCGTCTGGCAGACGGCGAAGCCGCCGGTCAGGGCGGTCGTCGTCATCCAGATGTCGATGCCGAAACGCGACACGTCGGGCGTCCAGCTCTCCTGCTCCAGGTAGTAGTGGATCAGGTCGCCGCTGACGCCGAAGTCCCCGCCGATCGGCTGCCGGATACGATGCCCGTACAGCGCCCGCGTCACCGGGTAGGTGACGGTGTTGGTGATCGTGCCGTCGTACTTGTGGCGCAGGTAGAGCGGGGCCACGAAGTCGTACCCGCCCTTCAGGATCGGGCCGGCCAGCAGCTCGATCCACTCCGGGACGATGGACCGCAGGTCCGAGTCGACCACGACCAGAGCCTCTGCCTCCAGCGCGGCGGCCATCTCGAAGAGCGTCCGCAGGGCCGCGCCCTTGCCCCCGATCCCGTCGACCTCGGGGTAGGTGAGGCTGACTCGGTCCAGGCGGTTCCTGGGATGGACGAGCAGGATCTGCTCGACGTAGCCGGGCGGCTCGGTCTCGACCACCACGCGTTGCGTGCCGTCCGGCGAACCGGCATCGGCGTTCACCAGGACCGGACGCAGGTCCGGGAAGTACTGGACCAGGCCCGCCTGTGCCGCGCGGACGACATGGCCGATGGTCGCCGCGTTCCGGTAGCTCGGAATCCCGACCATGATGTCGGCGCAACCGAGCCGGGCGATCTGGTCCCGAATTGCAGGAGTTAGCGCGCTCGACGGCATCGTCGCCACCGTACCACGCCTGGCGCGTGGAGGGCACATCGTGCGAGCGGCCGAGCCTATCTGCTGGGTATCGGGAAGATGGACCAATCCTCGTTGCGGCCGTTGGGGATGTAGCGGCTGTTGGCGCCCTTGTATGCCAGAGCCCCGAAGCCGAGATCTCGCCACGTACTGCCGAAGGTTCCGATTGGCGGCCGCACGAACGGCGTGATGCGGACCAGCTCGCCGGCCTCCAGGGCCGCGTCAAGGAGACGCTTGCGCTCCAGCAGCGGGACGTCCAGGAGGCCCGAGCCGTCGATGCTCAGGAGGTCCACGGCTACGAACGCGATGGGCCGGTCCGGGTCCAGATCGCGCCTGGATTCCAGCTGGCGCGATCGCCGGCTGCCCACGAACATCTGGGTCATCAGCTGACCCTTACTGGGGGGCTCGACGCCCAGGAGCGCGACCCCGGCCGAGGGCTGGGTCGGCTCGACGGTCAGGAAGCCGTCGAGGATCAGCTCGGCGGCCCGGGCCGCGGCCGAGACCGCTTCCCCGACGGCCGCGAACTCTTCCGTGCAGTCGACGCCCTCCTCGTCGACGAATCGCGTCTGGCCGAGCCCGACCCGGGCGATGACACGCACGCCGCCCCAGCTCGGCTCGATCAGCGGGTCCGGGACGGCGCGAAGCCTCCGCCCGAACTGCTGCGGAAGCCATTCCTCGGGTCGGGGAGGTGAGGCAGGCGGCGCGGGTTTGCCTGGTCGGCTCAGGGAGGGCATGTCTCGATTCTACCCCGGCCCGGCGGTTCAGCCCGCCGGGTTGACCCGGCGCCACGCCAACGCCGCGCAACGCCGAACCGATGCGCTGGGTAACATTCAGCCGCCTCTCAGGCGTTCGAAGAAACCCTTCTTGCGGCCCGCCCCCGGCGTATCGGGCGCGGTTTGGGCCGGCTCGGCCGGCTCGGCGGGGGATGCCTTGTCGCCGGCTCCAGCCATCGCCGCCGACTGGCCCGTGGATGCCGCCTCCGACGTCCCCTCGGCACCGAGGGCGTCCGCCGCGTCTGCACTCGGGCCTGGCGTGCTCGCTGGCGCCTCGTCGGCCAGGTCCACGGCGTCGACCGCCTCTACCATCGCGGCCGCTTCCGCGGCGGCATAGGGGTCCCGCGCGGGCGCCCGGAGCTCCTGCGCGGCCACACGGCCCCGTCCGGGCGGCATGGCCTGGTGCGGCTCGTGCCGCGGGAGGTGTGCGGACGGGTGCATCGCGACCGCGACGGCGGCAGCGGCGGCGGCCGCCAGCCGCCCGGCCCGGCGCCGCTCCCTGAGGGGCTCGGACGGTAGTTGGGGGATCGGGTCCGGGCGCAGCCGGGACCGCGGCCCTCTGATCGAACCGGACGCGGCGTGGACGGCCGCGGCGTGGTCGGCGGGAGCGGGTTGAGCGGCCTTGGCGGGCTTTGGCGCGGGCCGACCTGGGGCCTGGGAGGCGGTGGCTGCCCCGGCTTCTTCGTCTTTCCGCCTGCGCCGCCCGCCACCGGCAGGCTTGCCGGTCGCGGCCTCGGCCGTGATGTCATGCCGTCCGCCGGACGCGACGCCTCTCGCGCCGCCGGCCGTGGCCGCAGCCGACGGGCCGGCCGAAGCCGCCGCCACGGTACCCGCGCCCTCCTCCGGCCGATGTGAACCGGCGGTGCGGCGCCTGCTCAAAGCCTCCAGGCGCTGGGCCGCGATCAGCGCCAGGTCCGGCGTCTCCGCCGCAACGCCCCCTGGGATCCTGCGTTCCAGCGCCTCGATGATTCGCCTGGCGGCCAAGTTCTCCGGATCCATGGCCCTAGCCCGATCCGCGAACGTGCGGGCCATTTGTTCGTCGCCGCGCTCGAGCGAGACCCGCGCCAGTCCTACGACCGCGATCGCGTTCGTGGGGTCCAGCTCGACGAGTTGCCAGTAGGTCCGCTCCGCCTGGTCGAGCAAGCCTTCAGACACGGCCCTGTCGGCCTGCAGCAACAGCTCGAACATCAGCCGGCTCCCGGAATGGAATCGCGTGGCTCCGCGCTAATCCGCATCACGATGTCGAATTGTCCAACAACCGATCCTCCGACATCGCCTGCCGAGCCAGCTCGATCAGGATGGCGCGGTCGTTGAGCGCCGGATCGGCAATGACGCGCTCGGTCAGATCGTCGAGCAGCCTGCCGAGCAGGCGACCCTGTGGCAGGTCCAGCTCGGCCATCAGGTCGTTGCCGTCGACGGCGAGCTGACCGCGTCTCAGCACGACCTGAGCCGCCAGCTCGGCCTGGATTCGGGAGGCCAGCTCGGCCAGGTGGCCCGCGCCGGCCGGCAGCCCGCTGCCCTCGTTGTCGGCGGCCCGGAGGGCGAGCAGGTCGTCGACCGAGCCTGGCCCAGCCTTGCCGATGAACCGCCGGATCGCGGCGTCGCTCCAGTTGGGCTGATACGAGAACATGTGGTGCAGCACGAGATGAGCCACTCCCTCCTGGAGGGCGCGCGGGGCATGAAGGCCGGCCAGGAAGTCGCGCGCCATGACCGCCCCGACGGTTTCATGGCCGTGGAAGTGGCCATCCTCCAGAGTGTCCGGCTTGCCGAGGTCGTGGAGGAGCGACGCGAGCCGCACCAGGGGGCGATTCGGCGCCGCGTCGACGGTGAGCAGGGTGTGGTCCCACAGGTCCTCGTCGTCGACCTTGTTCTGTGACATGCCCGGCTGACGGGCGAGATCAGCCGAGATCACGCCCAGCAGACCGGTCCGCTCCATCAAGCGCAAGCCCACGGACGGCCGCGGTGCGGCCAGGAGCTTGAGCAGCTCGGCGCAGACACGCTCGCCCGAGAGGCGGGTCGCGAGCCCTGCGTTGCGACCGATTGCCTCCAGGGTGGCCGGGTCCACCTCAAACTCGAGCGTCGCCGCCAGCCGGACGGCTCTGACCATTCGCAGGGCGTCTTCGCCGAAGCGCAGGTCTGGATCGCCGACGGCGCGAAGAAGGCGGCGGGCGAGATCGTCGCGGCCGCGGTGTGGATCGACGAAGGCGGGCTCCTCGGCCGGCCGGCCGCCCCAGGCAATGGCGTTGATCGTGAAATCGCGGCGGGCCAGGTCCTCCTCGATCGACTCGCCGAACTGCACCGCATCCGGGTGCCGGTGGTCGGAGTAGGAGACATCGCGCCGGAAGGTGGTGATCTCGTACTGAGCGTCGCCTTGGCGCACGACCACAGTTCCGAAGCGGTTCTCATAGACGGACCGCGGGAAGAGGGCCTGGATCCGGTCCGGCGGAGCGTCCGTGGTCAGGTCCCAGTCGGCGGGCTCGCGCCCCAGCAAGGCGTCGCGCAGGCAGCCCCCGACCACGTACGCGGCGTGGCCACCACGCCAGAGGGTCGCGAGCAGATCGCCGACCGGGGCCGGCACCCTGGGGAGAGGCGCCGCGAGGGGTGTGGCCGCACCCGCCGCCGGTGCGCCGTTTGCGGTCCCGCCTGGATCAGGCTCGCTTCCAATCATGCTTTCCCGGCTCATCGTCCCACCGCCTGAACCCGCCCGTCCGCGGGCGTCCCAGTCAGGCCCACGCCCCGGTCAATGGCCGAGGAACAGATACGTTCGCCAGCTTTCGTTCCTGTCGTCGCGGAGGTACGGGATGAATACCGAGTACACATCGCAGCGCGGCTCCGACGGCCTGCGCGCGAGCCGGAGCTTGGCCTCGTCCAGCAGCTTGCCGCCCTTGCGGTGGTTGCAGGATTTGCAGGCGGCGACCAGGTTATCCCACGAGTGGGCTCCGCCACGGTGGCGTGGCACGACGTGGTCGAGGGTCAGATCGCCGGTCTTACGGCCGCAGTACTGGCACGTGTAGGAGTCGCGGGTGAAGACCTCTCGGCGGGTCAGCTTGACACGCGGCCGCGGTCGGCGAATCAGGTGCTGGAGACGGATGACGGCGGGCGCGCGATAGTCGGCCCGCGGCGTCCGGATGACCTGGTGGTCGTACTCGAGCACTTCGGCTCGCTCGCCGAACACCATCCGGAAGGCACGCGGCAGGTTGCACACGTTCAGCGGCTCATAGTTCTGATTGAGGACCAGGACCATGCCCTCCATGGGCCCATCCTACCAGAGCGGCGCCCGACATCGGCGGCTCCGGGTCTGGCGTCTCCCGCCCTTCAACACGAGGCGGCCGGAAGGTCCTCCGCCCTGCCAATGCAGGCTGTTTCGCGAGCACCGAATCCGTCCCTCTCCTGCGCCAGCCCTCGCCAGGGCCTCTGTCGCGCCCTAGGACTCCGCCTGGTCGGGGCTCTGGCCCGGCCTCCAGGCGGCCAGGCGGTAGCCGCCCGCGGGGTCCGTCAGCAGGTGGCGCGGGTCATCGGGGTCGACCTCGACCTTCTGTCGAAGCCGGCGCACGGTGACCCAGACATAGGCAGGATCCGCGGCGTCCGAATCGGCCCACACCTTGCGGAGCAGCTGCTCCGTCGAGACGGGCCGCGGCATGTTCGCAGCAAGGGTCGCCAGAAAGCGCGATTCGGTCGGGGAGAGGGCGACGCGCCGGCCGCCGACGATCGCCTCGCGCTTCCGCGGCACGAGCGTCAGGTCGCCCAAAGCCAGCTCCTCGACGGGCATCTGGTCCGCCAGGCGGCGCAGGACGCGCCGAACGCGCGCCACGAGCTCGGCGTAGTCGTAAGGCTTGGTGACGTAATCCTCGGCGAAGTGGGCGATGAGATCCGCCTTGCTGTCCGCGGCGGCAACCGCAGACAGGACGAGGATCGGTATGTCGGCTCGGCTCTTGATGCGGCCCGCCAGGGTCTGGCCGTCCATCTCCGGCATCATCAGGTCCAGGATGACGAGGTCGGGCCAGGCCGTGTCCAGCTGTCGGAGCGCGGCGGCGCCGCTGGCGGCCTTCGCCACCTCGAAGCCGTCACTTGCCAGGCGATCGGCAAGGGCGTCGAGATGCGCAGCGTCGTCGTCGATGAGAAGCAGCCGGCCCTCGCTCATGGTGCGAGTTTACGAGTCCAGGTGGCGCCCGTGAGACCGAATCGGCCCCGGTGCCACCCGTTTCAGAACTCCGGCGACCCGGCCAGCTCGCGGGCTCGCAGCATCGCGGCGTCGATCATCGCCGGCGTGAGCCGGCCGGTGAAGGTGTTCTGCTGGCTTGGATGGTACGAGCCGAGAAGGGAATACCGGCCGACGCTGACCTCCGCCAGGTGACCGAAGGCCGGCCTCGCCGTGGCCGCCGCGCCCGACGCCGTGAGGGCGAGCCGGGCGCCGTCCCAGGCGTAGGCGCCGAGCGCGACGATCACCCGGACCCGGGTCAGCAGCCCCAGCTCCCGGACCAGGAACGGCAAGCAGTGCCCGCGCTCCTCGGGCAGAGGCTTGTTGTCCGGCGGCGCACAGCGCACCACGGCCGCCAGGTAGACGTCCTCCAGCATGAGCCCGTCATCGACGGCCACGGATGTCGGCCGGTTTGCGAAGCCGGTTCGGTAGAGCGAGGCGAACAGAAAGTCGCCCGATCTGTCGCCGGTGAAGAGCCGCCCGGTACGATTGCCGCCGTGGGCGGCGGGGGCGAGTCCCAGGAGCAGGATGCGCGCCCGCGGATCGCCGAAGCCGGGTAGCGGCCGGGCCCAGTATCGCTCTCCGGCGAACCTGGCCGGCGGATTTGCTGCCGCATCTTCGCGCCACGCCACCAGCCGGGGACACAGGCGGCAGCCGACGATGTCGGCGGACAGGCCGGTCAGGGTTTCGCGCGTCATGGTCGTGACTCTACCGCGTCGACTGCCGTGCGCCTTCGAA
This sequence comes from Candidatus Limnocylindria bacterium, assembly GCA_041494645.1. Lineage (GTDB taxonomy): Bacteria > Chloroflexota > Limnocylindria > Limnocylindrales > CSP1-4 > Fen-1039. Next base: position 47,432 of record JBGQBD010000001.1, on the reverse strand, counting down.
TCGGCGTCTCGGTTGGGCTTGCCTCCGCATTCGGGTAGAGACGACGCCGGGCCGGCCAGGGCCCCGCATCGGTGGCAACGTCTCGCGGGCCGGGGCCTCTGTCCGGGCCGGGGTTGAGGGGATGCCGCGTATAATCCGGGAGCGAGGCCGGCCGTCGTGCCGCAGAAGCGCGCCCCGCTCCCCGCCCAAGAAGGAACTGCAAGCCGCATGACCGCCGAGACCTCCACCTGGGCCACAAAGAAGGGCCTCGCCCAGATGCTCAAGGGCGGCGTCATCATGGACGTCGTTACGCCTGAGCACGCCAGGATCGCCGAGGATGCCGGCGCCTGTGCAGTGATGGCCCTCGAGCGGGTGCCGTCCGACATCCGAGCCGCGGGCGGCGTGGCCCGGATGAGCGATCCCGCGATGATCGAGGGGATCATGGCGGCGGTCAGCATCCCGGTCATGGCCAAGGCCCGCATCGGGCATTTTGTCGAGGCCCAGGTTCTCGAAGCCCTCGGCGTCGACTACATCGACGAGTCGGAGGTTCTCACTCCGGCCGACGAGACGAACCACATCGACAAGCACCAGTTCAAGGTGCCGTTCGTGTGCGGCTGCCGCGACCTCGGGGAGGCGCTGCGCCGCATCAACGAGGGCGCGGCGATGATCCGAACCAAGGGCGAAGCCGGCACCGGCGACATCGTCGAAGCGGTCCGGCACATCCGGACGCTGATGTCCGAAATCCGCCGCCTGCAATCGATGCGCGAGGACGAGCTGTTCGTTGCGGCCAAGGAGCTGGACGCTCCCTACGACCTGGTCAAGCAGGTCCACGACGAGGGCAGGCTGCCTGTCGTCAACTTCGTGGCCGGTGGCATCGCCATCCCGGCCGACGCGGCCCTGGCCATGCAGCTGGGAGCCGAGGGCGTATTCGTGGGATCCGGTGTCTTCAAGAGCGAGAACCCCGCGAGGACCGCCGAAGCCATCGTCCAGGCCACGCTCCACTTCGACAACCCCAAGATCATCGCCGAGGTGTCGAAGGGATTGGGCAGCCCGATGCGCGGCATCGCGGCGGTCACGATCCCAGAGGCGGAGCGTCTGGCGGTCCGGGGCTGGTAGCCCCGCGTAGCGGGACGCACGGTCGAACGGAACCGATGCGAACCCGGAGCGCGTCATGAAGATCGGCGTACTGGCGCTCCACGGCGCCGTCATCGAGCATATCCGGACCCTTCGGTCGATCGGCGTCGAAGCCGTTCCCGTGCGGCTGCCAGGCGACCTCGACGGGATCTCCGGCCTGATCCTTCCGGGCGGCGAAAGCACGACCATGCGCAAGCTCGTCGCCAGGTGGGGACTGCGCGAGCCGATCATGGCCCTGGCCCGTTCCGGCGCCCCGATCCTGGGTACGTGCGCCGGGATGATCATCTTGGCCCGAGAGATCGCCGGCGGCGAAGAGCCCGTCTTCCCGCTCATCGACGTGACGGTCGACCGGAACGCTTTCGGCCGCCAGCTCGACTCCTTCGAGACAGATCTGTCCGTGCCGATCCTGGGCGACCGTCCGGTCCACGCGATCTTCATTCGGGCGCCCATAATTGAGCGCGTCGGTCCCGGTGTGGAGGTGTTGGCCAGGTTGCCTGATCAGCGCGTCGTGGCGGTCCGCCAGCGCAACGTCCTGGCGATCTCATTCCATCCCGAGCTTGCGGGGGAGACGCGCTTCCACCGGCTCATCGCAACCATGGCGAGCGAATATGCAGACCCCGCCGAGGGGGCCGCGGCCGCGGGCACGGACGGGTGGTCGCTGGGGGAGGCCATGTGAGCGGTCGCATCCGCCTCGCCCGGCTCACCGACCTGGCTGCGCTAGGGGAGCTGTCGCGGTTATCTCAACTCGAGAAAGTCGATGCTCGATCGCTCGGACTCCCGGTAAGCGGGCCTCGCATCGGCGTCTTCAGCCTGTTCCGGCTGCCGCTCGGCGCCTTCCGTCCCAACGATCTGCTGTTCGTCTACGAGGACGAGGGCCACATCTCCGGGCTGCTCCGCGTGGAGCGTGACGGCGCCCGCGACGAATGGACGATCGTCGAGCTTGACGCCATCGGCTCGGGCGACTCGGGCGACACGCGCTTCCGGATGGTGCAGCACCTGCTGCGCGACGGGGCCAAGCGGGGCGCGATGAGGTTCCACGTGGCCTGCGCGGATGGCCAGGGCAACATCGAGCTGTTCATGCAGGCCGGCTTCGCCCGCTACGGTCAGGAGCTACTGCTCTTTCGCGGCACCGAGACCCCGCTGCCGCCGGCCTGGGCCGAAGAGCGCGCCCGCGCCGCCGGAATCAGGCCCTGCCAGCCGCTCGACGCGCTGCCCCTGGCCCGGCTGTACTCGGCCGTCACGCCGCAGCCCGTGGCTCGCCTGGAGTCGTACCGCCTGAGCGATTGGGAGCGCCAGGGCCAGACCACGCGAGTGCCTCGTTCCAGCCTGGCCCCGATCCTGCGGTTCGCCGAGATGGAGGCCTACCTGCAGACCGCGGACAATTCCTCCGGGGATGTCCTGGCCTTGCTGCAGATTGGCGTCTCCCGCGAGGACCAGCCTCACTATCTCAAGATCATGGCGCGGCCCGAGACGGACGCGAGCCCGCTGGTCAGCTTCGGGTTGGGTCTGATAGCCGCGCGGATCGGCAAGGGTGGCAGCTGTCCCGCCAGCGGAGTGCTGTCGCCCGTTCGAACCTACGAATCCCCGATCGATCGCCGCCTCGAGGAGGCCGGCTTTGCGAACCTCGCCACTGTGACTCTCCTGATGAAGGAGGCCCTGGTGCGAGTTCTGGAGCCCAGCCTGGTCCCGGCGGTACGGTAGCTTGCAGAGCAGGAGAAGACGTGGCTGAGCAGGGCGCGGCACCCCGCCGACGCGAGTCGATCGACGACCTGGATCTGCTCCTCCGGGCCCTCCCGCCGGATCTCTTGCAGGCCGTCCATGCCCTGCCCGATCCATCCCAGCTGATCGAGATCGTGATGGACCTTGGCCGGCGGCCCGAGGCCCGCTTCACCGACGCCGAGGTAACCCTGCTCGAGCGCGAGGTCGGCGAGGCGGATCTGCAATACGTCGTCGATCACATCGGCGCCTTCGGCGGGGACAACCGCGCCGGCATCGAGCGGACGCTCCATCGCATCAGCGCCATTCGCAATCGCACGGGCAAGATCGTCGGTCTGACGTGCCGTATCGGGCGGGCCGTCTACGGGACGATCGAGATCATCAACGACTACGTCGAGTCCGGTAGGTCCATCCTGATCATGGGCCGGCCGGGGATCGGCAAGACGACGATGCTGCGCGAGGCCGCTCGCGTCCTGGCGGACGATCACGCCAAGCGCGTCGTCGTGGTGGACACCAGCAACGAGATCGCCGGCGACGGCGACATCCCGCATCCGGCCATCGGCCGGGCCAGGCGGATGCAGGTCCGAACGCCCGCGGCCCAACACGAAGTCATGATCGAGGCGGTCGAGAACCACATGCCCGAGGTCATCGTGATCGACGAGATCGGCACCGAGCTCGAAGCCCAGGCCGCTCGAACCATCGCCGAGCGCGGCGTCCAGCTGATCGGCACGGCCCACGGCAACAACCTCGACAACCTGATGCTGAACCCGACGCTCACCGACCTGATCGGCGGCATCCAGACCGTAACCCTCGGCGATGAAGAGGCGCGGCGCCGCCGCTCGCAGAAGAGCGTCCTGGAGCGCAAGGCCCCGCCCACGTTCGACGTCATCGTCGAGATCCAGGATCGCGAAAAGGTCCTCGTCCACTCCGACGTGGCCGATACCGTGGATGCCATGCTTCGTGGCGACCCCATCTCCGCCGAGCTGCGCTGGCGTGACGATGGCGGCGTCCACCGTTCCCAGTCGCGGCCAAGGCCGTCGCCGCGGGAGGCGATGACCAGCGATCGCTTCGGCAGCGACCGCTTCGCCGGGCTCGTGGGGGCGGGCCCGGGCTGGCGGACTGAGCCTGGCTGGCGCGGGTCGGGTTCCTACCACGCCCCGGCGGATTGGCGTGAAGCGGATCGGGCGCCGGCCCGGCCGGGATACCGCCCCGGCTCGAGCGGCGGGTGGCGGACTCCGCTCCGCGGAGCGCGCGAGGTCCGGGAAGGTGCCCGGCGGACCGGTGGCGGGGAAGCGGCCGGCGGCGGAAGCGCGGGCGATGGAGCGCCCGATCAAGGCTGGCCTGGCGGAGCTGCCGGCTCCGGTGGTACTCGGACCATTCCCGGAGAAAGGTTCGCGGCGCCCCCGACGGGCCCCGGTCATGGCCCCGGCGCCACACCGTTCCGGGTGGGAGAGATCGCCGACCGCGGCCCGATCGAGCGCGGGGGGGTGCCGGTTCCCGAGCCGCGAGCGCGCGAGCTGCGGGAGTTGGAGCGGCAGCGGTCGTGGGCTCAGCAGGCAACGCGTGCCCTGAACGAGTACCGCGCCGAGGGCGTCGACGAGGAAGAAGAAGAGACGCCCGGCGCGGCCGCGTCCGAATCAGCGGCCGAGGAGCGCGAGGACCTGGCCGACGAGCTGGCCGAGGACGACGAGGCCGTGGCGGACGCGGTTCGGCTGCGAGCCGCGAACGGAGCCGCGGACGGGGAAGACGGCCAACCCGTGCTGCGCGTTCGCGAGTCGGACACGATCCTGCCGACCCTGCGGGTCCTGCCCCACGGCATAAGCCGCAAGCGTCTGGAGCAGGCCATCAAGGAGCTGCAGCTGCCCGTCATCATCGCCCGCGATCCGGACGAGGCAGACGTGGTCATGACCCTCAAGAGCGAGTACCGCCAGAAGACATCGGGGCTGCGCGAGGCGGAGGAGCGGGGGTTGCCGATCTACGTCCTCAAGAGCAACACCATCGTCCAGATGGAGGCCAGCCTGACCTCGATCTTCTCGCTCGAGGTCGACCCGCGCGAGGCCGCCCTGCGCGAGGCGGAAGAGGCGATCGGGCTGGTCATACGCCGGGTCGAGCCGGTCGAGCTGTCGCCGCAGAACGCCTACATCCGGCGCCTGCAGCACCAGATGGCCGAACGCGCCAACCTCATCTCGCGCTCGCGCGGCCGGGAGCCGTACCGCCGGGTGCGCCTGTACCCATAGGCCCACCGCCGGAATCCGGGCGGCTCAGCGCGTCGGGGTTGGCGACGGGATCTTCGGCGCCGTGATCGCCACGCCGGACAGCTTGGTGACGACGTAGTCGTAGGTGTAGGTGACGGTCGTCAGCGTGCTGCTCAAGATCTGGTCGTACGAGCGTGCGAGGCGGAAGGCAGCGGGGGTCCCATCGTCGTGGACCCAGATTACCAGGGTATCTTGGAACGCCGTGCGGCTGTCGGCCTCGGCCTCGAGGCCTTCGTAGTACGAACTGAACTGCGCCGAATCGGCCACCTCGAGCCTGTGCAGCTGAGCGCCGTTCTTGAGCTCGAGACCCTTGTCCACGAGAGACTGGTATCTGAACGACCCCACTGCCTCGCAGGTGTCGCTCGGCAGTCGTACCTTGTGCTGCCACGGGCCGTTGCCCACCTTCTCGTATTGCTCCAGGCCGACCAGGACGATTTGGTGGGACGTTCGGTTCGTGGAGTTCGTCGAGCTCTCCGAGCAGTCTTTCCCTGCGCCGGCTCCGGCCCCTGTGAGCGAATACCGAGTCGTCCCTTTCGAAGTGCGATAGGACGAGCTCCCGGTGAACGTCACGGCGTACTGGAAGTTCGGCCTGCCGGTGGAGGCCAGGTATCTCACCAGAGCGGTCGCCGCCGCAGGCGAGCCCGACGGCGATTCGACCGCGAGGCTGGCCGACGCGCCCTGCGAGGGACCTGCGTCCGGGGAGGACGGGGCGATCAGGCCGCCCAGATCGATCGCCGGCATCGCGGGCATGTCCCACCGAGTGCCGGCGGCACCGGCGACGATGACGGCCCCGGCCAGCCAGAGCGAGGCCTCGGCCGCGAACGCGGTGACGATACCTACTTTGCCCAACCGCTACCTACCTCGTCCCAGAACTTGCGCACGCACGTGAGTGAACGAATCGTGGGCCAAGGATAGTTGGTGTGCTCGCTCGCGAACCTGCCCAAACGGCCCAGGGCAGGCCAGGACTGCCGGGCCGGTCAGGTGGCCGGCGCGCCACGCTGGGCGGGCGGCGCCACGCTTCGGCGGCGACGGCAGGGACCGCGCGGCGTGCGCCAGACCGCCGCACGCTCCCTCACCCGGGCGCGGCTCGGCTAGACTCGGCGAATGCACCTCGACGGCGGCCAACGACGAGGCTTCTTTCTGACCCTCGAAGGACCTGAGGGTTCAGGCAAGTCTACCCAGGCTCAGCGGCTCGCGGCTCGGCTGACGGCGGCCGGGCACCGCTGCACCGTAACCCGCGAGCCCGGTGGAACGCTGCTCGGGGAGGAGGTTCGCCGGATCCTGCTCCACGGCCTGTCTCCCGTTCCAGCCGCGGATGCGCTGCTGTTCAACGCCGCTCGGGCGCAGCTCGCCGCCGAGGTCATAGAACCGGCCCTGGCCCGGGGAGAGATCGTGATCTGCGATCGCTTCAGCGATTCGACCCTCGCCTACCAGGGTTACGGGGCCGGGCAGCCGCTCGAAGCGCTACGCGAGCTGGCCCGCTTCGCCGTGGGCCACCTCGCTCCCGACATGACCGTACTCATCGACCTGCCCGTTGAGGAGGGATTGCGCCGCAAGCTCGGCGGGCCGGACATCACCCGCTTCGAGTCGAACGCCGACTTATCCTTCCACCGCCGCGTCCGCGACGGGTTTCTGGCCCTGGCCGCGGCCGAACCGAAGCGCTTCCTGGTAGTCGACGGCCGTGAGCCCACCGATTCGATCGAGGCGGCGATCGTCGATGCTCTCCTGCCGCGGATCGGCCAGCGGGACGTGGTGCGTCCAGGCAACGAGGAGCAAGGCGCTGAAGGCTCGAGAACGCCTTCGAGTGAACCGGAACGCACCTCTCTGCGAATGGACAAGTGAGGCACCCAGTGGCGTCGCTTCCGCCTCTGGTCGTGGCCGGCAGCCAGTCGGAATGGCACTCGGAGGCCGAGTTGATGCGGCAGGTCGCCGCCGGGGATGTAGGCGGACTCGAGACTCTGTACGATCGCTATCACGCGATGGCGTATGCGCTCGCCCTGCGGATCACCACCGAGACTGGGCTGGCCGAGGACGTCGTGCAGGACGCCTTCCTCGGAGTCTGGCGCAATGCCGCTCGATACGCCGAGCCCAAGGGCAGCGTTCGAGGCTGGCTGCTGGCTATCGTTCGCCACCGAGCCATCGACGCCGTACGACGGCAGAGGTCCGGCGTTGGGTTGGGCGACGAATCGGAGGACACCCTTCCGAGTGCGCTCACGCTTCCCGACATCTGGCCGGAAGTGGCCGGCCGGCTCGATGCCGAGCAGGTCCGCCAGGCGTTGCTGGCACTGCCGCCCGCTCAGCGCGAGGTGGTCGAGCTGGCCTACTTCGACGGTTTGACCCAGCGCGAGATCGCTGCCCAAACGAAGGCTCCCCTGGGCACCGTCAAGAGCCGGATGCGGCTCGGGCTGGTCGCCCTGCGCCAGCAGCTCGTTGGCGGCATGGATGGCCGGGCCGAGGCCACGACGCTCGGCGCGGGGGCGTCGATCCCGTCCGCCGGCAAGAAAGGTCTGGTCTGACATGGCCATCACCTGCGACCACGTCCGCGAGCTTGCCTCGGGCTTCGTGCTCGGCGCGCTGGAGCCCGACGAGATGGCCGCCGTGCGCGACCACCTGGACCGCTGCGGCGAGCCGCACCCCGAGCTTGCCGAACTCGGTGGCATTCTGCCCTACCTGGCCGTGACTCCGGAGCCCGCCGAGCCGCCGGACTGGTTGCGCGGATCGATCATCGCCGCCGCCAGAGCGGACCTCCAGGCGCGGCGTCGCGTCGGCAAGCCGACCGAGCCTCGGTCCTTGGAGCCTGCGGCGACCGCCACGCCGGCCGTGACCGACAGCCTTCCCCGGACCGCGGTCATCTCGCTGGATGCCGCTCGCCGTTCGCGGCGCCGCGTGGCCTCGACCTGGATCACGCGAGTTGCGGCGGCCGTTGCGGTCGTTGCCCTGGCCGGCTACTCGTTCGTGATCCAGGGCGATCTGGACAAGGCCAGACGGGACCAGAGCAATACGACGAAGATCCTCAACGTCCTCATGCAGCCGGACACCGTGAAGGTGCAGCTCACCGACAACGAAGGCAAAGGGGCGGGTGGCTTCGCCGCCCTTCGGCCCAACGGCAACATCGTCGTCAGCCTGAATCACCTCGCGGTCCCTTCGGGCGACGAGACGTACATGGTCTGGCTGACCGGCGACAGCGGGGCCGTTATCAAGGTCGGGTCGGTCAGCGTCGGCGACGACGGCAAGGCCTCCCTGGTGGTGGACAGCGTCCCCACCTCGACGAGCATGTGGATCAGCGTCTGTCGGGAACCTAACTCCAAGGTGACCGAGCCAACGGGCCCGACTATCCTGAGCGGCACCATCTCGCTCTGACCAGAGGGGCCGCGCCGCGCCTCAGCATCGCTTGCCGCGGGCTGCGGGGCTGCTTCTTCGCTGGACGGGCAGCCGTTCCTAGTCGGTCGTGGCCGCCTGCGTGACCACTCTGCCGCCGCCCGCCAGGCGCGCCGAATTCATCGCCCGCTCCGCGACCTCCAGCAGCTCCTCGGGCGTGCGGCCGTCCAGCGGGAAGCTGGCGAATCCCGCCGAGACGGAGATGGCGTTGCCATGGACCGGAGGCAGCGCGGCGATGCTGCGGACCAGCCGTTCCACGACGACCAGCCCATCCGCGCCCGCGGCCACCAGGATGAACTGGTCCCCGCCATAGCGAGCAATCGTGTCGACGAGCCGGACGGTTTCGGCGAGGATCTGAGCCACCCGCCGCAGCGCCTCGTCGCCCACTTCGTTGCCGGCCTTCTTCAGGATTTCGGCGAAGCGATCGACCTCGAACAGGGCGACGCTCAGCGGCAGGCCCTGCCTTCCGGCCCGGGCCACCTCCAGCTCGAGCACCCTGTCGAGTGTCCGTCGATTGGCCAGGCCCGTCAGCGGATCGGTGTGAGCCAGCCGGTCGAACCACTCCGCCCGCTCCGAGCCGTACGACAGGGCCAGGGCCCGCTCCACGGCTACGGCCGCCAGGTCCGCCAGCGGCTCCGCACCGGCCAGGATGTCGTGCGCGGGAAGCGCCCCGTCGAAACCCACGGCCATGACGCCCAGCGCCAGTTCGGTGTCGTCGCGTCGGACGACCAGCGGCAGCAACAGCGCCGTGGCGGCTCCCCGCAGGATCCCGACATGCCCCGCGTCGTCGACCTCCATCGGATGGCGCGATCGGGTGACGTCGGCCAGCGGATCGTGGCTTGCCGAGGCAGGCCTGATGGAACCGGCCTCCTCGGCCGTCTTGGCGTCGACACCGGACGTGACCACCAGCTCGAGCGCGTCGCGGTCGAGGTCGAGGATGTAGGTCGCCCCCAGGCTACCTCCCAGGTACTCGGTCGCAAGGCCGAGCAGCGCGGCCAGCGAGTCGTTCAGGTCGTCGCCACGCGCGACGGCGGCCGCGGCGGCCGCGAACATCTGACCATCCGTCCGTTCGTGGAGCGGTCGTTCGCCCGACACAGTTCATCCCTTCTCGTGACGATCTCGGGCCGATTGTACGCCCCGCCCTCCCATCCGCGACGGTGAGGTCACCCTGGAAGAATCACCGGTTCGCGGTCCCCAGGCAGGATCGTCCGCCTATACTCGGCCTCGTGAAGCTAATCGTCGCGGTGGTTCACAACGAGGACGCCCGCGTCCTCATCGACGCCCTGCTCGCCCACGAGTATCGAGCCACCTGGCTGCACAGCTCGGGTGGCTTCCTCAAGCAGTCCAACGCCACCATCCTGGTCGGCGTCGACGACGCCAAGGTTGAGGAGGTCGTGGGCCTGGTGCGTGCCAACTGCCACGCCCGCACCCAAACGGTAAGCCCGATCCCGCCGATCATGGAGCCGGGCGAGTTCTTCCTGCCGTACCCGCTCGAAGTTGAAGTGGGCGGTGCCGTGGTCTTCGTCCTGCCGACCGAGCGGTTCGAGCGGATCTAGCTCCCGGCCGGCGCTCGACCCGAGGAGTTCACGTGAGCCCTTTCCGACCGGACATCGTCGACGTCTGGATGTTTCGAGACCGAAAGTCCGGCCCGTCGGCGGCGTCCGGACAAGACTTCGAGATCCTGCTTCTCCGGCGCTCGCCCGGCCGGATACTGCCCGGCCTGTGGCAGTGCGTCTCGGGACGGCTGGAACCGGGCGAAACCATTCCGTCGGGGGCACTGCGCGAGTTGCGGGAGGAGACCGGTTTCGGGCCGGACCAGGTCGTCGGTCTATACGACCTGGATCAGGTCAACCAGTTCCACGAGCCGACCGTGGGTGCGGTCGTCACCGCGGTGGTCTTTGCCGTGCGGCTTCGCGATGCCGCGGAGCCGATCCTTTCTCACGAGCACGATGCCATGCGCTGGGCCTCGCCGTCCGAGGCACTCGACCTGGTCGTATGGCCCGCGTACCGGGAATCGATTCGCCGCATCGTCGAGAACCTGGTTGACCCGGAGCGGGCGATCTGGTTCGAGCTGAGTCTGGCCGGAGAGCGGGCGCGGCGCTAGATAGAGAAGCGCCGGAGGCCTAGGCGGCATAAGGCAGGTAGAGGTCGGCAATCATGGCTGTCCGCGCCAGACGATTCCCGGCGTGGATGCTGCGTGGACGCGGCGTCTCGACGCATACTCGACGATGTGCGCGACGGCGCGGAGGCCGGCTGGGGCCACCGGCAAGCCGGCCCAGCGGTCGACGCGGCAGCCAGGCGGGAGGAGCCATGTACGTCACCATCGTTTACGTCCACGTCAAACCCGAGCACGTGGCCGATTTCATCGACTCGATCCGGGCCAACCACGAGGGGTCCGTTCGAGAGCCGGGCAACCTGCGCTTCGACATCCTGCAGTCGGCCGACGATCCGGCCCGCTTCGTGGCCTACGAGGCTTATCGCGACGAAGCCTCGGCGAAGGCCCACAAGGAGACGGCCCACTACCTTGCCTGGCGGGACCTGGTGGCGGACTGGATGGTCGAGCCGCGCCAGGGCGTCCGCTACCACGGTCTCTTCCCGGAGGTGGAATAGCCCGAGATGGCCGAGTCTGCGTTGCCCGAAGAGGGAGCCTGGTCTTCGTTCTCGATCGCGCGACTGCCCAGAATCCTGTTCGGGGCCGGTAGATCTGGGGAGCTGCCGGACGTCGTTCAGAGCTACGGGACCAGGGCGCTCATCGTCGTCCGCCGGCCGGGCTTCACCGAGTCGGCGGCCTGGGCCCGGCTGCGCGGCGCGCTCGAATCGAGAGGCGTGGAGGTCGCGGTCGAAGGGGTTTCGGGCGAGCCTTCGCCGGCGCTGGTGGACGAGATGGTGGCTCGGGTCCGGGCCGGCTCGGCCGGGCGCGCTGCCCCGGGGAGCGACAGCAGCGCGCCGGTCGACGTCGTCGTCGGCATCGGCGGAGGCAGCGTGCTGGACACGGCCAAAGCCGTAGCCGGGCTGCTGATCCCGGGCACCTCGGTCATGGACCATCTCGAGGGTATCGGGGCGGAGCTGCCGTACCGCGGACCGGCGGTGCCGTTCGTCGCCGTCCCCACGACCGCCGGGACCGGTAGCGAAGCGACCAAGAACGCCGTGCTCAGTGTGCGAGGCCCCGACGGTTTCAAGAAGTCGTTCCGCGACGAGGCATTGGTCGCGCAGGTCGCGATCCTGGATCCGGACCTGCTCGGGAGTTGCCCGCCGGACCTGATCGCGGGAAACGGCATGGACGCGCTGACCCAGCTCCTGGAGTCGCACGTCTCGGTGCGCGCGAATCCGTTCACCGATGCGCTGGCGCTCTCCGGCCTGGCGGCGGTGCGCGACGGCCTGGTGGCCTGGTATGAGGAGGCGGTCGCGGGTCGGGGAGGCGACGGCGCCGGAAGCGTGGCCGCCGTGGCGCGGGGGAGGATGGGATACGCGGCCCTGTGCTCGGGGATCTGCCTCGCCCAGGCCGGCCTGGGCGCCGTCCACGGCCTGGCCTCGCCACTGGGCGCCCAGTTCCCGATTCCTCATGGCGTGGCCTGCGGGTCGACACTCCTGGCGACGACGCGACTCAACATCGCGGCCCTGGAAGCGCGAGATCCGGGGGGCGCGGCCCTTCCCCGCTACGCGGAGATGGGGCGCGTGCTCACCGGCAGTGGCGCCACGCTCGCCGACGGGGAGGCACGCTCGGCTCTGGTCGCGCTGCTGGACTCGTGGCGTGCCCGACTCGCCGTCCCGCGGCTCTCCGGCTTCGGCATCACCGAGCCGTCTATCCCCGCCATCGTCGCCGACTCGCGCGGCAGCAGCATGAAGACCAACCCGATCCCGCTCACCGACGACGAGATCGCCTCGATCCTCCGCGCCTCGATGTAGGGCGCCGGCTTCGGAGTGCCGCTCGAGGCGCCGACATCGAGGCACGGTGCGTCAGCGGAAGGCCGGCAGAACCTCCGCGCCCAGGTACTCGAGGATGTCCAGGTGGGCCAGACCCGGCAGGTCTGAGACGACGATGTAGTTCATACCCGCGTCGATGAGCCGGCCGTAGGTGTCGATGATCTCCTGCGGGCCGCCTACAACCGCGTGCGTCTTGTACTCCTCGAGGGTCTCGTCTCGCCGGTAGCGCCTGGTGAGGGCGTCGGGGTCGTCGCCGGGCCGGAGGAGGCTGGTCTCGACGTTGGTGGACCTAATCAACGTGTCGGGATCGCGCCCGAGTTCCTCACAGTGGGCCCGGATTACGTCCAGCTTGTGCGCGTACCAGCTCATGTCGTCGAGGTGGCCGCCGAAGTTCGTGGCATCGCCGTACCTGGCCGCGAGCCGGAGCGTCACTCTCTCGCCGCTGCCCCCGACCCAGATCGGCGGATGCGGCTTCTGGACGCCTTTGGGCTCGTTGATGGCCCCGGAAATGCTGTAGTAGCGGCCCTGGAAGGATGCGTGTGGCTGGGTCCACATAGCCTTGATTACCTGCAGCGCCTCGCCGAGCATGCGCAGCCGTTCGCCGACCTCGGGGTATGGGTAGCCGTAGGCAAGGTACTCGTGCTCGTACCAGCCCGCGCCGATGCCGAAATCGAGCCGGCCGTGACTTAGGACGTCCACGGTCGATGCCATCTTCGCCATGAGGGCCGGGTTCCGGTAGCCGTTGCAGGTGACCATCTGGCCGAGCCGGATGCTGCTCGTGTCGCGGGCGAGGGCCGCCGTGGAGGTCCAACACTCGAAGGTCGTCTCGAGCACCGGCTTGAAGTAGGTGTGGAAGTGGTCGAACAACCAGATCGAGTCGAAGCCGAGGCGCTCGGCCGCCTGGGCCACCCGGCTCATGGTCTCGTACTGTTCGATCGGATCCTTGATGTCGATGAGGTCGAGGATCCAGCCCTGGGGTACGAACAGCCCAAATCGAACTGACGCCACGCGGATTCCTCCTTGGGTTAATTCGGCAGCACGATAGCGCGGCCGGTGGCACTGCACGCAGAGGCCCGGCTCACCCGGCCTACCGGCGAGAACGTGAGTCCGGCGCACGAGAGCGTCACCCGAGAGCGCGAGGCGGGCCGGAGAAGCCGGTCGACATGAGGCTACACGCAGTGATCTTCCGAGTCAGCCTGGCGCCGGGACCCCCCGCGATGTACCCTCCGCATGCCATTGCGAATAGGGCCGCTCGTATCAGGGAAGCCGGTGAGAACCCGGCGCTGTCGCGCAACTGTGAGCGAGGAGCGGCTGGTCAGATGCCACGGGGCCAAGGGCCCGGGAAGGCGACCAGCCAGCGACGATCCGCAAGCCAGGAGACCTGACCGAACGGCGCAAGTCACCCACCTGCGCGGATCGGATGGGAGGCCTCCGGCGGTGAGGTCCCCTCCGGCAGGCGGGCCAGGCCGCCGGAGGAACAATGCGAAGATCGGTCGTCGCCGGCGCGATACTGGCGACCCTCCTCAGCTTGCCGCTCGTTCTTACAGCAGCGCCGGCTTTCGCGGCCCCAGTCACCGATTCCCAGCGGGCAACTGCCGCACTGGAGTACCTGCTGGCCGCGCAGCGGGCAGACGGTTCGATCGACGGGTCGCTCGGCGAGACGGCGGACTTCGTGATCGGGACCGCCGCCGCGGGCTACGACCCGGCCACTCTCCACGGCTGCGCGGGCGGGGCCGGCGCCATTGGCTTCCTGGCCACTGCCTCCGACGGCGCCGCGGCCGATGCGGCGAAGACCGGCAAGGCCATCCTGGCGGTCGTCGCGGCCGGCGGCGATCCCAGCGGCTTCGCGGGCCGGAACCTGCTCGCCCGACTGACCGCGCTGTACCACGCCTCGAGCGGTGCCTACGGTGACGGCTCCACCTTCAGCCAGGCGTTCGCGATCCTCGCCCTCGAGGCATCCGGGCAGACCGTGCCCGCGGCGGCGCTCGCCGAGCTGTTGGCACTTCAGGATTCGGATGGGAGCTGGAGCTACGGCACCGCTCCGGTGGCCGCAGGTGGCGGCGACACGAACTCGACCGCGATCGCGCTCATGGCCCTGGATGCGGCAGGCGATCATGCGGCCGACTCGACTGGGCTGGCCTACCTCCACTCCCAGCAGCTCGGTGACGGCGGATTCCCGTACCAGAACGCGTCGGCGTGGGGGCCTCCAGTGAGCGATCCGGACTCAGATTCGATCGTCCTGCAGGCTCTGATCGCGGCCGGCCAGGATCCCGAGGGGGTGTCATGGTCACAGGGGTCGAGCACGGTCCTGACGCATCTTCGCGCCGGGCAGGGAACCGACGGCGGTTATGCGTACCCGGGCATGGCGGAGAACGCGTTCACCACGAGCCAGGTGCCGGCGGCGCTGGTCCGAGCTCCGTACGCGGCGCCCGTGCATTGGGCCGCCGGGCAGAGTCTGCCGACCGATGTCTGCCCTAGCCCGAGCCCAACCGCGGCGCCAGCCTCGAGCCCGAGCCCAACCGCGGCGCCAGCCGCGAGCCCGAGCCCAACCGCGGCGCCAGCCGCGAGCCCGACTGCGACGCCAACCGCGGCGCCGGCCGCGAGCCCGACTGCGACGCCAACCGCTCGACCGACCGCGCGACCGACCCTCAAACGGACCGCGCGCCCGACTGCTCGCCCGACGAGCGGCCCGGAGACGCCGAACCTGACGGCGACTGCCACGCCGGCCGCCACCGACGTCGTTGCGGCTGCCGCCGCGACCGAAGCGCCGACCGTCGACGTGGCCGGCGCAACATCGCATGGAGACGCGCTCACTCCGTCAGCCGACGGCGGCTCGTCCGGCGGGCTTCCCACGCCGCTCCTGTACGGCATGGCCGCGCTGGTGGCGCTCCTGACCGTGGCGGGCGGCGGATGGGTCCTCATGGCCAGGCCGAGGGGGCGCTGATGCGTCGCCCGATCGCGGCCCTGGTGGTCGCCGCGTCCCTGGCGGCGGTCGTTTCGCTCGCGCCCGGCTCCCCGGCAGCTTCGGCCTGCGCGGCGGCCGGATTGCATCACGCGGCCCTGGTCGTGGAGCATGGCGACGGCTCCGTCGTGACCCGTTGCGTGGCCTTCGACGCGAGCCAAATCACCGGGGAGCAGCTTCTGAACGGCTCCGGCATCGTCTGGTCCGGCCAGATGTTCGGTGGCTTCGACGAGGCCGTGTGCGCCATCGACGGGGAGCCGGCCCGGTATTCCAGCTGTCCCGGCAAGGACAGCTACTGGGCCGTCTTCGTGGTCAGGAGCGGCGGCGCGTGGCAGCTCTCGAACGCGGGCATCTCCACGCTGACCCTGAGCGACGGCGACGCCGAGGGTTTCCGATACGTGCCCTCGTCCGGGAACCCGGTCCCCCCGCCATTGCCCGGGGGAGTCTGCGCGGCGGGGGCCACCGCCGGCGCCACTGCCGGCGCCGCCGCCACGGCCGTCGCGGTGGTGCCGGCCCGAGGGACCGCCGCCCCATCGGATGCCGCCACGACCAAAAGCCCGGCCTCGGTCGCCTCGGTGGCGCCCGCCGATTCGGGCATTGCGGCAGTTGCCGGCGCCGTGGCCTCGGCCACCTCGACCGCGTCCTCCATGACCGCATCTAACCCTGAGAGGCCGGCGCGGCAACCGGGTCAGGCTCCCGGCCTGGACCTCGGGCTGCTGGCGGCCGCCGTGGCCGGCGGCGGGCTCGCCGGTTTGGCGCTGCTGCGGGTGTTCGTCCCGCGGCGCGGAGCTCGGTGACCCCTGCGTCCGGCCGGCCGCAATTGGACCCGACCGCGCCTCCCGGGCAGCGCGGCCTGGCGCCGCGCGCCTGGCTGGTCTGGTCGCTAGCCGCGGTCACCGTGGCCCTGGTCAGCGACAACCCGATCTATCGAGGCCTGGTCGCGCTGGTCGCGCTCAACGTCCTGTTGAAATGGCTGCCGCCCGGCCGGAACGTCCGCCCGCTGGCCGTGACCGTTGTCCTGGCCGCGGCGTTCGCCGCGCTGATCGACGTCCTCGCGAGCCACACCGGGGCGGACGTTCTGCTGCGGCTGCCCGCGGACTGGCCGCTCGTCGGCGGCGCCATGACCGCGGAGTCGCTGGCGTTCGGGGGTGCCTTGGGGCTCGGACTCGTGGCTGCGCTGCTGGCCGTGGCGCCTCTCTCGCTGGTGCTGGAACCGCACGACGTCGTCGACGCGATGCCCTCTCCGCTTGAGCGGACCGGGATAGCCGTGGCCACCTCGCTCAACCTGGTCTCGGGTTTCGGCCGCACCTTTACCGCCGTTCGCGACGCGCAGCGGATGCGGGGCTGGCGGCCGCGCGGCATTCGTTCTTGGAATGAAGTTCTGGTGCCGGTGGTGCTGACGGCGATCGAGGATTCCGTCCTGCTCGCCGAGGCGATGGAGGCGCGGGGGTTCGGTGCCGGCCGGCGCACCAGCTATGCCGGAGCGGCCATCGATCGCTGGGATTGGGTCGTCGTCGCCGGCGCCCTCTCGGCAGCCGCGCTCTTCGTCGGCGCGCGACTGATCGGCACGCCCCTCGACTGGTATCCGTACCCGACGCTCGCCCTGCCGCCGGTTCACGCCCTGCTCGTCGCGGGCTGCCTGGCCCTGGTCTTGCCGGCGCTTCCCCGGCCGGCATTCGCTGGGCCGAAGAACCAGGCGGGCCCCTCGTGACGAGCGCGATCGCCCGATTCGACGGTGTTTCGTACCGCTATCCCGGAGCGGCCGCTCCGTCGTTATGCGAGGTCGAGCTGGCGATCGAGCCCGGTCTTACCGTCGTGGCCGGTAGTTCTGGCGGCGGCAAGTCGACACTTCTGCGGCTTTTCGACGGCCTGGTGCCGCAGTTCCACGGCGGCCGGATCTGGGGCCGTGCGGTGGTCGCGGGACTGGATCCTCTGCGCACGCCGATCCCGAGAATGGCAACTCGAGTTGGCCTCGTCTTCCAGGACGTCGAGACGCAGTCGGTCTACGGCTCGGTGGAGCGCGAGGTCGCGTTCGGCCTGGAGAACCTCGGCGTGCCACGAGAGGAGATGCACGACCGCGTGGACGAAGCGCTGTCCGAGCTCCGCATCGGGGAGTTGCGCGAGAGGCGGCTGGCGACGCTCTCCGGCGGGGAGCGGCAGCTGGTGCAGCTGGCCGCGATCCTGGCCCTGCGGCCGCAGCTCGTGGCACTGGATGAGCCAACGTCCCAGCTCGATCCGGAGGGAGCGGCCGCCGTCCTGGCCGCGTGCGGCCGGGCGGCCGACACCGGGCGCGCCATCGTCGTGGCCGAGCACAGGCTCGAGACGCTGCTCCCGAGAGCCGATCGGCTGGTGCTGGTCGAAGGCGGCCGCGTTTCGTCGGGCGAACCTGGTGGCGGATGGCGCCCCGCCGCGCAGCGGCCCGCGGAGCCGCGCCGTGCAGCCGAGCCACGGCCGGGTCGACCACGGCCGGAGAGCGCGGGCGACGGCGCCTGGGAGCTGCGCGACGTCGCGGCCGGCCCGGCCCGGGACGCGATCCTGGAGAGCGTCTCTCTCACGGGCGGTGCCGGCGAGGTGGTGGCGCTGGTGGGCCCGAACGGTTCCGGCAAGACGACGCTGCTCCGGACTCTGGCCGGGCTGCTCCCCGTGCTGGCGGGCACGGTGCGGCGACCGCCCGGCCGGACGGCGTACCTGCCGCAGAACCCCGGCTCGTTGCTCCACCTGCCAACGGTCCGAGCGGAAGTCGCGCTGACCCTGAGACGGACAGGCGCCGGCGGATCGCCCGACTGGATGCTCGCCATGTTCGGGCTGCTGGCTCTGGCGGACCGCTATCCGCGCGACCTGAGTTCCGGCGAGAGGCAGCGTGCCGCCCTGGCCGCGACGATGGCCGGGTCGCCGACGCTCGTCCTCCTCGATGAGCCGACGCGTGGGGTGGACATGGCCGCGCGGCAGTCACTCGGCGCCGCGGTCCGCGACCTCACGGCCCTGGGCTCGGCCGTGGTCATCGCCACTCACGACGCAGAACTGGCCGCAGATCTGGCGGACCGGACGATCGAGTTGCGCGACGGCCGTGCCGTCGAGCGGCCCGTCACGGGCGTGATCGCATGATCGCCGTAGTCTCGGGCGCCGGGCTCCTCCTGTTCCTGTGGCCGTTTCTCGGCGGCGACCTGCCGCCGGAAGGGCCGGCTCTGGCGGTGACGCTGGGGGCCGTGGCGGCCCTGGGGCTGATGGAGGCCGGAGCGCGTCGCCTGGACTCGGGCCGGCTGGCTCTTCTCGCCGCCCTGGCCGCTATCGACGCCGCGCTCCGTCTGGCGGTGGTGAACGGCGTCGCCGGCTTCAGCCCGATCTTCTTCCTGGTCCTGGCCGCCGGCTACGAGTTCGGCCCCTCGTACGGGTTCCTCGTGGGCTCGTTCTCGCTGCTCGTCTCGGCTCTCGTCACCGGCGGCGTGGGTCCGTGGCTGCCGTATGAGACGTTCGCCGTCGGTTGGGTGGGAGTCTCAGCCGGTCTGGCCGGCTCGCTGGTGCGGCGCATTCGGCCCGTTCGCGAAACCTGGCTGCCGCGGAAGCTCGACCTCGCCGCCCTCGTCGTCGTTGCCGTCGTGACCGGTTTCGCCTACGGCGCCCTGACCGACATCTGGGGATGGGTCGCCTTCTATCGCGGCGTCGAGAACGTCGGCTGGGTGCCCGGCATGTCGCCCGGCGCCTCGCTTGCCCAGTTCGGCCGCTACTACGTCCTCACCTCGCTGGCCTGGGATGCCTTCCGTGCCGCCGGCGACGCGGCCGCGATCCTGGCGCTCGGCACGCCGGTGCTCATGGCCCTCGGTCGCCTGCGCGCCCGTCTCGGCTACGAGATCGTGGCCTCGACCGAGTCCTGACGCCCCAGAAGTGCCCGTTCGGCCAGGCCGAGGGGCAGCGACCCGCTCTCCGCCAGCCGATCGTGGAAGTCGCGCAGCACCTCCACCGGAGCGGTCGCCGCGGAGCCGGTCTGCAGGCCGCGCGATTCCAGATACCGATCTCGAATGCGCAGGATCTCCAGGCAGCCAGTCAGGTAGGAAGAGGCCTGAGTCGGCCACCAGCAGTAGCGTCCGACCTCGGCTCGGGCGGTCGGTTCGGGCGTGGCAGTCCTCTCGACCATGAACCGAACCGCCTCGTCGTGGGTCATCTCGCCTAGATGCAGGCTGGTGTCAACGATGATCCGGGCCGCCCGGAAGAGCGTCGCCTTGAGATGGTTGAGATCCTGGATCGGCTCCGTGAAGAAGCCGCGCTCGCGCATCAACCGTTCCGAGTAGAGGCCCCAGCCCTCGGTGAAGTAGGGCGTGCCCAGGACGCGGCGCAGCCGGCGGGCGCGGGCCTTGCGGACGACGAGATGCCAGTGGTGGCCTGGGTACGCTTCGTGGACCGTGGTGGTCGGGATGTGGCCGAAGCTGTTGGCCGCCAGCCGCTTCTGTATCTCCGCGGCCGAGGCGCCGTCCGGCGCATAGGGCACGAAGAAGTGGCCGAGCAGGGACGGCGCGAAGGCGGGCGGTTGCTGGTACGAAGCCACTCCCAACAGGGGGCGCTGGAAGGGCGGCGACGGCAGAACCTCGCACGACTCGCCCTCCGGAATGGTGATCAGACTCGTCTCCACGAGGAACGCGCGGGCCTTCTCGGTCCAGGCGGCGTAGGCCCGGCGCATCGCTTCTTCGGTCCGAGGATGGTCGGCGTTGGCGCGCTCCACGACCGAGTTCCAGTCGTCGGTGCCCCAGACGCGCCGTGACAGCGCGGCCATCTCGGCGGCGAGGCGCTCGTACTCGGAGCGGCCGCGTTCGCGCAGCGAGCGAGCGTCGTACGGCAGCGCCTCGCGGTCGTGGAGCAGCCGCGTGTAACGCTCCTCGCCGAGCTGCCACGTGCCGGTGGCGACCCGGGCCATCTCATCCAGGTGCGCGGCCCACGACTCGAGGTCGCGGGCGGCCTCCGCGCCGGCATCCGCAAGCCTCTCCCGATCGCGCGGAGCAGCCGCCTCTCCGGGGAGCAGTTCGCGGACGTACCGCGCCGCGCCCCGGGCCGCGTCCCTGCCTCGCTCCAGAATCAGCGGATGGGCGAGTCTCGCGTCCAGGTTGGCGCGGCCTTGCTCCAGCGCCCGGGGAGCCTGGGCCAGGCGGGCCGCGGCCGCTTCCACGAGCTCGGATTCGGGCCGCAGCCTGTGGAGGAAAAGACCGAACAGACCGCTGGTTATGGGTCCGCTGTAGGTGACCGGGTCGCGTCGCCAGGCCAGCCAGTCGGCCATGACCTCGCGCCCCGTCATCATCGCCACGGCCAGATCGCGGTCGATGCACTGGTCCGCGGTCAGGCCGACGTCCGCGATGGCGGCGAACCGGGTTCGCCACGCGGCGGCCTTGAAACGCCTCCGGTCGAATGCTTCGGCCGAGAGGTCGTCGAGCCGATCGTCGTACTCGGTCAGGCCGAGGCCGCTCGCGTTGACCGGCGATTCCTCGAACTCGTCGCGCAGGAACTCTTCGACCAGGTCATCGAAGTCCGCCATGTGAATCCTCTCTGTCGCGTCTGCGGCCATCCTGCCATTATCGAGCCGCATGCGTCCCGGCGCGAATGAAGGAGGGTGAGTGATGGCCTTGCGAGATCTGGTGGGTTCCGCGACGGAAGCCGCATCCGTGAAACGGGTCTTCGGCCAGCCGATCGAACGCGATGGGGCGACCGTCATTCCGGTGGCGAGCGTGCGAGGTGGCTTCGGCGGCGGCGAGGCCGAACCGCCCGCCCAGCCGCCGGAGGCGAGCCAGGCCAAGCCCAGCGGCTGGGGAGGAGGCGGCGCCTGGTCGGCCTCCCCGGTGGGGGTGTACCTGCTGAAAGACGGCGCGCTGACCTGGGTCCCGGCCGTCGACGCGAACCGAACCGTCTTCCTGGGCTGCCTGACCGGGATCGTCTCGCTGCTGGTGATCAGGAGCATCGTCAGGACGATGGCCGGGCGCGGCTGACGGCGGCGGATCCCTGGGGCAGCTCACGGCCGGGTGCGCGAGGCGCCGCAGGAGCGATCGAGCCTAGGCGCCGCTGCGGCTCGACGGCCCGGGCCGTCCAGACGACGGCCGCGCGTCAACCTCGCGGCGTATCGCTTATCGTTTGCGCGTACCCGTCATCTCCACCTCAAGGAATGTCTCGTGTCCCTGCCGCTCCGCTCCCTTGTCGCCGCTCCATCGGATCCGATCCTCGGGCTGACGGAGACATTCCGTGCCGACGGTCGCGCCGAGAAGGTCAATCTCGCGGCTGGCGTCTACGTCGACGACTCCGGAGTGACACCGGTCATCCCGTCGGTGCTCGAGGCGGAGCGGAGGCTCGTCGAGAAGGCGGGCTCGAAGGGTTATCTCCCGATCGACGGCCGGCCCGGATTCAAGAGCGCGGTCCGCGACCTGGTTTTCGGGCCCGACCACGAGATAGTCGCGAGCGGGCGTTCGGCCACGGCCCAAACCCCCGGCGGAACAGGGGCGTTGCGCGTCGCCGCCGACTTCTTGCTCCAGACCGGATCCTCGAAGACGATCTGGCTCAGCGAGCCAACCTGGCCCAACCACCCGCAGCTGTTCGCCCTGGCCGGGTTCGCCCTGCGGGCCTACCCGTACCTGGACGAGTCCGGCCGCCAGCTGGACGTGGGCCGAATGCTGAGCGCGCTCCGATCGGCAGTGCCGGGCGACGTGGTACTGGTCCACGGCTCGTGCCACAACCCGAGCGGCGTAGATCCGGATCAGGAAACCTGGGCAGCCATAGCCGAGATCGTCATCGAGCGCGAGTTGATGCCCGTGGTCGACTTCGCCTATCAGGGATTCGGCTTCGGGCTGCGCGAAGACGCCGACTGGCTGAAGGGCCTGGCCCGGCCCGGCCTGGAGTTCCTGGTATGCACGAGCTACTCGAAGAACTTCGCCCTCTACAACGAGCGGGTAGGAGCGCTCACGATCGTCGCGGCCGATTCGGCTCGGGCCGCCTCCGCCTTGAGCCACGTCAAGATCGCCATCCGCGCCAACTACTCGAACCCGCCGGCCCACGGCGGCGACATCGTCGAGACGATCCTCACCGACCCGGCGCTGCGGGCGCAGTGGGAGGTGGACCTGGCCGAAATGCGGAACCGCATCCTGGGCAACCGCGCAGCGCTGGTGGAGGCGTTGTTGGCCGCCGGCGTGCCCGGCAATTGGGATCCCATCCGCCACCAGCGGGGAATGTTCGCGCTGCTCGGCCTCTCCGCCGATCAAGTTGCGCGGCTGCGCGACGAATTCGGAATCTACGTGGTGAGCCGCGGCCGCATCAACGTAGCCGGCCTCACCGCCGCCAACCTGCCGCGCGTGGTCCGGGCGGTGAAGGCGATCATCGAGGTCTAGGGCGGGCAGCCAGCCCGACGGCCGCGCCCAGCCGGTTCGCGCGTAAGGCGGCCGCCGCATGAGACAGCGGCCCGCGCGCGGAACTTCCCGCGCCAGGGCTACGTCTAGGATCTGTCGATCCCGACCACTGAGCGATGGATACCCCATGAACACCAACGCCGATCATCCGCAGTTCTCGGTCGCGCGCTTCGCGGGCGCCCTGGCTCTCTCATTCCTGGTCGTGGCGTGCACGGCCGCCGGCGGGTCCAACCTGCCCGGCGTCTCCGCCGCGCCCGGCGCCTCCGCCGCGTGCGGTTCCTCGCCCGCCTCCGCCGCTCCCGGCGCCTCCGCCGCGTGCGGTTCCGCGCCCTCCTCGCCGGCGAGCGGCTTCTACCTCCGCGCGTGGCAGAGCCAGGCCCTGGCGCCCCAGTACACCTTCGCCGGGCTGCCGGCCGCAACCATTGCCGGCGGCAGGTACTACAACGGGATGATTGCCATCCCGATGATCTACCCCGGCCCGATCTACGTCGGGGTGTCGTACCAGACGATCAGTCCCAAAGGCATCGACGAGATCCTCACTGAAGCGCGCATGGACGGCCTGTTGGGGACGAAGACCGATTTCGCGGAGCAGCCGATGCCGGGCTCGATCACCTGCCACGTCCTGCTGGTCGTCGACGGTGTCACGCACGACCTCACCGGCCAATGCACCTCCGATGCCGCTCCGAGATCCGGCGCCCCCGGAAGCTCAGGCGCCTTCGCCGCCTTCTGGAACAGGCTGACCAACCTCTGGGCCTGGCTCGGCTCGGAGCTCGGACCCAGCGTCTCGTACGCGCCGTCGAGCCTGGCCGTGCTGGTCACGCCGCCCGTGGAGCCAGGGGGGAGTCCTTTGGTACCCGCCGAGGAGCCGTGGCCGCTCGCCACGCCTTTCGCGTCGTTCGGTTCGCCGATGGGCTCGGCGGACTATCGTTGCGCGGTCGTTTCGGGTGCCGACCTGGCCATGCTCCTGCCGGCCGTCGAGGCGGGCAACCAGCTGACCCGTTTCGTCGACGGCAAGGCGGTGAAGAAGTCGCTCCAGGTTCGAGTGCTGATGCCGGGCGAACCGAGCCCCTGCTGATTGCCGTAGCACCAAGAAGGGGGCCGAACGGCTGTTGCGGCAGCCCTCGGTCGAGCCGATCCTGAGCCCCATGAGACAGCTTCCCAGATCGGTCAAAGACCTCCGCCCCACAGGCGTCATCCACACCCAGTTCCGAGGCGCCGAGCTCCTCGAGCGCCCCCTGCTGAACAAGGACACGGGCTTCGACGAAGAAGAACGAGACTTGTTCGGGTTGCGAGGGTTGCTCCCGTCTCGAACGGCCGCGATCACGGAGCAGGTGTTCCTGGAGCTCGAACACATCCGCCGTAAGGGCGACGACCTCGAGCGCTACATCGGCCTGGCCGCGCTGCAGGACCGGAACGAGACCCTCTTCTACCGGGTCCTCCTCGAGAACCTCGAAGAGTTCCTGCCGATCGTGTACACGCCCACCGTCGGCCGCGCCTGCCAGACCTTCAGCCACATCATGCGCCGGCCGCGCGGCCTGTGGATCACCCCTGCCGACATCGACCGGATCCCCGATCTGCTGCGCAACGCGCGCACGAATTCGACCGGCCCGGGTTCGGCCGCGGACGACGTGCGCCTGATCGTGGCCACGGACAACGAGCGGATCCTGGGTCTGGGAGACCAGGGCGCGGGCGGCATGGGCATCCCCGTCGGGAAGCTGGCCCTGTACACCGCCGGAGCGGGCATCTACCCGGCCCATACACTGCCAGTTTCACTGGACGTGGGCACGGACAACGAGGATCTGCTGGCCGATCCGCTCTACATCGGGTACCGCCAGCGGCGGCTCCGCGGGGCGGAGTACGACGATTTCCTCGAGGCCTTCGTCGGCGCCATCCTGGACGTGTGTCCGCGCGCCATCCTGCAATGGGAAGACTTCAAGCAGCACAACGCCATCAAGATCCTCGATCGCTACCGCCACCGGCTCACCAGCTTCAACGACGACATCCAGGGCACCGGCGCCGTGATCCTGGCCGGAATCCTGGCCGCCGTTCGTGCTCTCCGGAGGCCGCTGGCCGAGCAGCGGTTCGTCTTCCTGGGAGCCGGGGCCGCTGGCACCGGTATAGCCCGCATGGTTCGCGCCGCATTGAACGCCGAGGGTGTGAGCCCGGCCGCCGTCAAGAAGGCAATTGTGACCGTGGACACGAAGGGCCTCGTCTTCGCCCACCGGGACCCGATAGACGACGACAAGATGGAGTTCGCTCTCGGGCCGGACGAAGTGGCGAGCTACGGCCTGACCGGCCTGAGCCCGAGCGACCGGCTGGGCCTGGAGGCGGTCGTGGCCGCGGTCAAGCCGACGATCATGGTCGGCACGAGCGGCGTCGCGGGTGCTTTCAGCGAGAAGGCGATCCGCGAGATGGCCGCTCACACCGAGCGACCGGTCGTGTTCCCCCTCTCCAATCCCACGGCCAAGACGGAGGCGATTCCAGCCGACATCCTCGGCTGGACCGGCGGGCGAGCCCTGATAGCAACCGGCAGCCCGTTCGAGCCGGTGACGATAGACGGCGAGACGCACGTCATCGGCCAGGCCAACAACGTCTTCATCTTCCCCGGCGTGGGCCTCGGCGCGATAGTGGCTGAGGCCCGCGAGATCACCGACGAGATGTTCCTGCTCGCCGCGCGAACCCTTGCGGAGATGGTCTCGCCGGATCGACTTGCCGTCGGCGCCCTGTATCCGGCCGTCTCGGACCTGCGAGAGGTGTCGCGGCAGATCGCCGGGAAGGTGGTCTGCCAGAGCCGCGATTGCGGCGTTGGCCGTCTCTACCGCGACGAGGAGGTTATCGACGCGGTCGATTCGGCGATGTGGTATCCGGATTACCTGCCGTACCGCCCTGTCTAGGGTAGGTCGGAGGCCGCGGGCGGCCCGTTAGCGCTACCTGCTCGGCGGTGCCAGGACCTTCGGCTGGTGCAAGAACGGCCCCGAGTCCGTCATGTTGATCCGGGCACCGAAACCCTGGACACGGCCTGCCCTGGAGCGGTTCTGGTTGGCCCAAGTCCGGACGGATGGCTCGGCCTGCCGGTCTGGATGCTTCCGGCGGTGGCCAAGGAGTTGCAGCTAATGGCCGTAGGTACGTTCGATCTGGCGCCGGCGGCGACCGGGCTGGTCCCGACCCGGAAGAAGCCCGGCCACTTCGTAGCGCTGTACGAAAACGATCGAATCGACGCGATGCTCGCCCAGGGCGGTGTCAAGCTCGCGGCTGCGCTCGAGAAGCGTGGCGTGATCAACGTCAGCAATGCGCGGCGTGGCCCGAACGACCTCTCGGCGCCGCTGGAGCCCGCCAACGGCGTCAAGAGCGTCGACCCGCGCGACATCACGATTGCCATGCCCGCCCAGGATGGCGAGCCGGTCGTCAGCGACGCCGATCGCGATGCCTGGAGCAGGTTTCGAGTGGCGTACGACGCCACTCTCGAAGCCACTCCGTTCAAGATCTCCGGCATCCTGCTGCTGCTTCCGTCGCAGGACCCCATGTTGCTGACCGAGCGTGGCAGCGAGCTATTCCTGGCGGTCTTGGCCCCGAAGGTGCAGGTCGGGGCAACGGTCCTTCCCGACGTTCCGTGCGACGCCATCCTGGTCAACCGTTCGCGCCTTCGGCGGGTCACTGCCACCATGCGAGCCTAGCTTCGGTTTCGGCCGTTTCGCCCCGGGTGCCAGGAGCCAGGCGCTTCGAATCGGCAGTTGGCCTCCCGTGCCGGGAGCCCGGCTTCGAGCCAATCGCGCCGTCTGCGCACGAACCGGCCTCGCGTTGCCGACCCGCCCGTCCTGCCGGCGGGCAGCCCGCTCGGCTGGACTGGGCCAGCGAGCAAGATCGGCGGCCCGTGAGAGAATGGCCGAAACGGCTCCAGGGGAGCACCGGTCGATCGGTTCCGGCGGACGCCGTGGTTCGGCAATTGACCGCCGGCACGGACGGCTCTGCTCGGCGGGCGTGCGCGTCGCCACCTGCCTGGGGCCACAGGCTGCGTAGTCGGGTCGCCCGGAGAGGTCGAGATGCTTGTCGGTGTACCCCGCGAAATCAAGGACAACGAGTTCCGCGTCGGTCTGACACCGAGCGCGGTTCGCGAGCTCGTGGAGCATGGTCACAAGGTTATCGTCCAGACCGGCGCCGGGGAGGCGATCGATCTTGACGACGCGCACTATCGGGCCGTCGGCGCCGAGATAGTGCCGGACGCCGCGGCCGTATTCGGCCGAGCCGAGCTGGTCGTCAAGGTCAAGGAGCCGCAGCCGACCGAGATCGGCATGCTGCGCGAGGGGCAGGTCTTGTTCACCTACCTCCACCTCGCGCCGGACTCGGCCCAGACGGAGGGGCTCCTCAAATCCGGCTGCATCGCAGTGGCCTATGAGACGGTCACCGACGAACGCGGTGGACTCCCGCTGCTTGCGCCGATGAGCGAGGTGGCCGGACGGATGTCGATCCAGGCCGGTGCCCACGCCCTTGAGTGCCAGGCAGGCGGCCGCGGCGTCCTGCTCGGCGGCGTCCCCGGCGTTCCGCCGGCCAAGGTGACGGTGCTGGGCGGCGGCGTGGTCGGCATCAACGCCCTGCGCATGGCCCTTGGACTCGAGGCGGACGTCACCGTCCTGGATAAATCGCTGCCCCGACTCAAGGAGCTCGACCTGGCCTTCGCGCCGGCCCTCAAGACGCGCTACTCCACGATCGACGCGGTCGAGGAGAGCGTTCTGGCCGCGGACCTGGTCATCGGCGCCGTCCTCACGCCGGGCAGCACCGCGCCTCGCCTCGTGACCCGCGAGATGATCCGCGGGATGCGCCGTGGCACCGTCGTCGTGGACGTGTCGATCGACCAGGGCGGCTGCTTCGAGACGTCTCGACCCACGACCCACTCCGATCCCACCTATGTGGTCGATGGGGTCGTCCACTACTGCGTCACGAACATGCCCGGCGCGGTGGCCAGGACCTCAACCTTCGCGCTCAACAACGCCACGCTTCCCTTCACCCTGGCGCTTGCCGACAAGGGCGTGCGAAAGGCCATGGCTGATGACCGCCACCTGCTGAACGGATTGAACGTCTGCAGCGGCCGCGTGACCCATCGGGCCGTGGCCGAGGCGCGCGGGCTGGAGTTCGTAGCGCCTGGGAAGGCGCTCGGGCTTTAGGCCGGAACCGCCTGCCCCCAGCGGGGCCGCCGGGCCGCGCCGACAGGAGGAGGTCGGTTGCGCTTCGAGCTCTACCTCGAATCGGGGCCGCAGCACCGCAGGACCTGGGTCTTCGTGCCCCGCCTGCCCGGCTGCGTTGCCGTGGGCCCCACGACCGACGCCGCCATCGAGATGTCTCGAGCCGCGATTGCGGAGCGACTGGACTTCCTGCGCCGCCATGGCGAAACGGTCGCCGGCGCGCACCCGATCGAGATCGTCGTCGCCGAGCACGTCATCGAGCGAGAGGTGCTGGGATTCGGCCAGCAGTTCTTCTCGCCGGATAGGGAGCCCATGACGATGGCCGAGGTCGGGCGGCAGCTGCGCTGGGCGGCCTGGTCGCGCGAGGAGCTCGTGGCTGCGGCCCGGGCGCAAGCGGAGCCACTCGCCGCCCGGCCGGCCGCGGGCGGGAGATCGGCCGCGGCGATCCTGTCGCACGTCGCCGCGGCGGAGTGGGCCTACGTCAGCGCCACGCTCGGTACCCTGCGCGGTGCGAGCGCCGCGATCGCCGCGATCGAGAGGGCGGGGGAGCAGCCGTGGGAGGCCCTGGACGGCGAGCGCGGGGCGCTGATGGAGCGCCTGAACGCCATGGCCCCGGACGAGCTGGCCCGAGTCGTCGAGCGCGGCGGGAAGCCGCGGTGGACCGCCCGTCGCATGCTGCGACGCATCCTCGAGCACGAATCCGAGCACACCCTGGAGCTGCGGTCGCGCCTTCCGGTCTGAGGAGCCGAATCCGCCGCCCGACCCATGCGGTGCGACGTGGGGGCCGGGTGCGTCGAAGCCGGCGCTCCTGGCGCCGGCTTCGGTCTTCGCGATGAGTCTGTCAGGCGCCCAGCACTACCAGGGCGACCTCCGGATCGATCGCCTCGGACAGCAAAGCGGCCAATCGGTCGGCGGCGCGCCGGGCCAGCGGGCTGCCCATTGTGAAACGCGGATTGGGAACGGCGAGATCGAGGTCCTCGAGCCGCGACTGGCTGAACCTGGCGCGGTGGCGCTGGCAGCAGTCGACCGTCAGGTCGTCCTGGGTCTCGATTCCGTGCCCGGTGATGTAGTAGTTGCCCACCTTGGCGACGACCTCGACCGGGCCGGTTCCATTGGCGTAGAAGCCGGTCGGCCAGACGAAGTTGGGGCCGAGCCAGGCGACGATGGCCTGGACCAGCACGGCCGACGCCTTGGCCTCGTGCCATCCGTCGCCTCGCACGATCTGCGCGACGGCGCGGCCTATCGCGGCCGGTTCCTCGGACCCCAGGACGGCCAGGAACTCGCGGTCGAGCGAGGTGACCGCGTGACTCGGGCCCCTGGCGGTCACGACATTCTGCTGACGATCAGGTTGATCCAAGGTAGCAACTCATGATTGCGGCCATGTGCGTAGACACGTTAGACGAGCCGGACCGGCCGTCAAAGTCAGCCTTCCTGCCCCCCCGGTCAGTACTTTCGGCGGGCGCAGGAGTGGGCCGACGGTCTTGCGCTTTGGTGCCCGCCGTCACCCCCCGTGCGCGGTGACGGGTCGCGCAGGCTCGGGCCGGGACGGCGCTCTGGTGCCGGGGCGCACCGGCCCATTACTCTCCGGCCGCACCGGCCAGACGGACGAGGGATTCACCCGGCGGCGCCATCCCCGGCGAGGGCGTTGGCGACTACCTCCTGGGCCTCGTCGAGCAGGCGCTGGAGATGCTCCTCGCCCAGGAAGCTCTCGGCATAGACCTTGTAGACGTCCTCCGTCCCGGACGGGCGAGCGGCGAACCAGCCGTGCTCGGTTATGACCTTGACGCCGCCGATCGGGGCGTCGTTGCCGGGGGCTCGAGTGAGCACGGCCACTATGGGCTCGCCGGCGAGCTCCGATGCCGCTACCTGCGTCGGCGAGAGCTTCGCCAGAACGGCTTTCTGTTCGCGAGTGGCGGGAGCATCCACGCGCCGGTATGCCGGTGCCCCGTAGCGTGCCGTCAACTCGCCGTACGCGATGGCCGGGTCGTGCCCTCGACGCGCGGTCAGCTCGGCGGCGAGCAGGCAGGCGGTGAGGCCGTCCTTGTCGGTCGTCCAGACCGTCCCGTCGCGGCGCAGGAACGACGCGCCGGCGCTTTCTTCTCCCCCGAAGCCGAGCGAGCCGTCGAGGAGTCCGGCGACGAACCACTTGAACCCGACCGGGACCTCGATCAGCCGGCGGGGCAGCTCGGCGGCGACGCGGTCGATCATGCTCGTGGAGACCAGCGTCTTGCCGACGGCCACGTCGGATCTCCAATCGCGGTTCCTGTACAGGTAAGCGACCGCGACGGAGAGGAAGTGGTTCGGGTTCATAAGCCCCGCCGTACCGGTCACGATGCCGTGGCGGTCGGCGTCGGTGTCGTTGGCGAAGGCCACGTCGAAGCGGTCCTTCAGGGCGACCAGCCGGGCCATCGCATAGGGGGACGAGGGGTCCATCCGGATCCGGCCGTCCCAGTCCACGGTCATGAACCCGAACGTGGGATCGACCACCTCGTTGGTGACGGTCAGGTCGAGGCGATAGCGGTCGCGAATGGCAGCCCAGTAGCCGACGCTAGCGCCGCCGAGCGGGTCGACGCCAAGCTTGAGGCCGGAGGCTCGGATTGCCTCCATGTCGACGACCCGGGCCAGGTCGGCGACGTAGAGGCCCGTGAAGTCGTAGCGTCCGACCTCGCGCCGGGCGCGCTCGTACGGCAGCCGCCGGACCCCCCCCAGCCGGGCCGCGAGCAGGTCGTTCGCCTCGCGTTGGATCGCCCCGGTCACGTCGGTGTCGGCCGGGCCGCCGTTTGGCGGGTTGTACTTGAAGCCCCCGTCCTCGGGTGGGTTGTGTGATGGGGTGACGACGATGCCGTCGGCAAGGCCTTCGGCGCGACCGCGGTTGTAGGTCAGGATCGCGTGCGAGACGGACGGCGTGGGCGTCAGGCCGTCGGCGCTGTCGACCAGCACCGAGACGTCGTTGGCGACCAGGACTTCGATCGCGGAGCGCGTGGCCGGGTCGGATAGCGCGTGGCTGTCGCGGCCGATGAAGAGCGGTCCGTCAATTCCCTGGGCGCGCCGGTAGCGGCAGATGGCCTCGCTCGTGGCCAGGATGTGATCCTCGTTGAACGAGCCGTTGAGCGACGAGCCTCGGTGGCCCGAGGTGCCGAAGGCGACAGCTTGAGCGGGCACCTTCGGGTCCGGGTGGTTGTCGTAGTAGGCCGCGATCAACCGGTCCACGTCGACCAGCATCGATGGCTGCGCGGGCTTGCCCGCCAGGTCGCTTACCGCCACGCCTCACCTCTTGCTCGGGACCCGGCGCTGCGCATCATGACGCCCTCGGTTCCGGGTGACCAGACCATCGTGGCAACCGCGCTTGAGGCAGAGCGGGGGGCGGCGCCGGGCGCGACACGTGAACCGCGAGAGGGCACTTCTCCGGTCGGCGTGGGCCGCGAGCGGCGCCCTATCGCGATCACCACGGGAAGATCAACGGCGCGGCCGACTGGGCCTCGCCGAGGAACGGCAGCCCCCAGGCCAGCTCGATCGTGCGAAGCATCGAGTAGTGGTTGGCCGGCGCGTCGAAGCGCGATCCCGGCGACATGCCCGGCGAGACGGCGATCGTGGCTATGCGGCCGCCGCCCTTGAGGCTCGTCGATCCCTCGTCCCAGGTGATGAAGAGGACCGAGTCCGCGAAGGCCGGGCTACCCGTGATCTGTGGGACGAATGTCTTGAGGAAGGTATCTCCCGCGGCGGTCGAGCTGCTGTGCATGTCGTTGATCTGGTTGGGGGCGATGAACTCGAAGTCGGCGGTCGCCGGGTCGAACCCGGCCAGCCGCGTGATGTTGGCGCAGCGGGTCGGGCTGCCGCTGATGGAGGTGTAGCTGATGGCCGGGTTGTGCTTGCGAACGTACTGGCCGGCGGCTCCCGGGCCGTCCGCCACCGCCGCCGCGATCGAGCCCTTGTAGCACTGCCCCGGAAAGCCTTGCGCGTACACGTGCCACGTCCGGCCGGAGGCCTCTATCTGGTCGAAGAGGTTCGGGACGTTCAGGTTGTAGGCGCCGTCACTGTTCGTGCCCTGGAGCCCGCCCGAGGTGAGGGCGATGTAGTTCGGCTCCGACGGATGGGTCTCGCCGTAGAACTGCGTGGCCAGGCCGTAGCGGGCGATCAGCGAGTTGAGATAGGGAGCCGATCTCGACCCGACGATGCTGCCGTACTCCTTGTTCTCCATGACGATCACGTAGATGTGGCGGAAGGCGGGCACGCCGTTCCCGGATGGAGAGGCGACCGGCGTAAGCGCCGAGGGCGAAGCCGTCGGCGTCTGCGTTGGAGTCGGGCTCGGTGTGCCCGCGAGCGCGGTGGAGATCGGGCTCGAGGCCGCCGCCGCAGACCCGGGCGTCGCCTGGCCGCCGCCGCATGCGGACAGTGCGAGTGCAGCGCACAGCGCGCCGACCGCCAGCTTCATCGTCGAACGACGGGACATCTCGAAGCCTCCCCTCAGGTCGGTCGCCGCCGACGCCGAGTCAGCCGGTCCGGCAGGGAGCTCGCTGCGGCAGCCATGAGGAATGGCCCCGCAACTGCCCCGATCATCATCCAGTTGGCCGCCGTCGTTCCGAAGTACACGGGCAGCACGTAGCCGCTCGCCGGATCGCCGCACCCGCAGGCGGCACGCGCGCCATAGGACACCAGCATCACGAATGCGTCCAGGGTCCAGACGATGGCGACCGCCGCGGCGAGCCACCGTCGGCGGAGTGACCACCGGGCCCCGGCCGGGATCGCGATGAACGCCACGTCCACGATGGCCTCGAAGCCAAGGTTGCGTGTGGCCGTCGCCGCGCCGCCCATGCCTGTGTCTACGAGGCCGCCCCCGGCGCCGATCGCCGCCAGCACGGCAGCAAGTCCAACGAGCGCGAAACGCGGCAGATCGATTCTCGTGATCACGGGCCCGAGTCTAAGGCACCGACTGCCGCGAGTCCTCCCACCGACGGAGAGGGCCCTTCCCGGCGCGGGCAACCCGCCGGATGCCGGGGTCGGTCCGGGCGCGTATCGTGAACGTCACGATCTCTTCCGCCGGCCCGATGGCCACGGAGGAGCGCCAGCGGCGCGGCGTGTGCCTCGGGCGGCGTAGCGGAGGGCAAGAATGGATAACCTGTCCAGCCATGCAGCCGATCTCGTGCGGCCTTTGATCCGCGTTCGGCAGGTTCGCGATTTCCTGGAAGGGGCTGTGGCCGCGTCCGAGCTGGATGGTCTTGCCGACGTCGCCCGCTGGTCGGGCAGCAGCACGAACGCCCAGCCGTGGCGGTTCGTCGTCCTGCGCGACCGGGCCACCATCAGGCGCATCGCCGATGCGGCCATGCCTCAGACGCGGGCCCTGCTGACCGCCCCGGCGGCCATCGCGATCGTCCTTCCGGAGCAGCCGGGTCAGGGCGTCTCCAATGCCTTCGACGAAGGCCGGGCCGCGGAGCGGATCCTCATTGGCGCATCTCTTCTCGGGCTCGGAGCCGGGATCACCTGGATCCTGCCGGACAGGCGTGATGCGATCCGCGAGATCCTCGGTCTTCCCGAGGGCAGATTCACTCGGACGATCGTCGCCATCGGCCATCCCAGCGAAGCCGCGAAGCGGCCCAAGAGCGCTCCCGGCGCGGCTCGGCTGCCGCGGCGCGAGGTCGTTTTCGAGGAGCGCTGGCCGAAGGCCAAGGGCTGAGGCGGCGGTCAGTCCGCCGCCCGCGAACCCTACTGTGCCGCCTCTGAGGCTGTCCCGGCCGGCGCGTGCGCAAGTCCCGCCCTGGCGGCCTGCTCGGCGTGGAAGTGGGCTCGCAGAGGCTTCTCCTTCAGAGCCAGCACCGTCACGAACGCCAGAGCGGCCGCGCCCACGCCGACCCACATCGAGTTCGCGAGAGCAATGGAGAAGGCTTCATGGAAGCCCGAGACGTAGTAACCGACCATCTGCGCCGGCACGTTGGCCAGCGCGTTCGCAGGGGTGCTGCCGACCGCCGTCAGGCTGCCTACGTCAAAGCCCTTGGGCGCCGTCGCGGGGACGGCCTGTGCGGGCGCTCCGGCTCTCACCACCGAGTCGTGGATCAGCCCCCAGCTCAGGTTGTTGCGGAAGAACGTGAAGGCGACCGTCAGGCCGAGCGACGTGCCGATCTGGCGGATGAGCGTCAGGTCGCTCGTGGCCGTGCCGAGACGCTTGAACGGAACGTCGTTCTGGACAATGAGCGTGAAGATTGCCATCGTGGGCCCAACCCCGAGACCGGCGATTAGCATCCAGGCCCACAGGACGGGCGAGGGAGTGTCGTCGCGGAGGTTCGTGAAGAGCGCCAGTCCGAGGGTCAGGGCCGCCATGGCGACTGCGATCAGGACCTTGTAGCGGCCGGTTCGACTGACGATCTGGCCGGCCAGGATCGAGCTGAAGATGAGCCCGGCGAGGAACGGGAACAGGGCATAGCCGGAGGCCGTGGGGCTGTCACCCTTGACGACCTGGAACCACAGCGGCAGGAAGATGATCAGAGTAGAGAAGCCGAAGATGGCGAACAGGGTCGCCACGGCCGAGACCGCGAACGTGCGGTTCTTGAACAGGTCGAGCGGGATGACCGGATCCTCGACCCGTGTCTCGGCGAACAGGAAGGCGGCCAGCGAGACCAGGCCTACCGCGAACCACACAAGGACCGTCCGGTCGGCCCAGCTGCTGGTTTCCGCCAGCGTCAGGGCGATGAGGGTCGGCACGATCGCGAAGGTCAGAAGGACGACGCCCGGGACGTCGAGGGTGAAGCGAGCACCGGCCGTGCGCACGGTCGGAAGAAGACGGCCGATCAGGTAGAGGGAAACGAGCCCGATCGGAAGGTTGACGAAGAAGATCCAATGCCACGACAGGTGCTCTGTCAGGACGCCGCCGATGAACGGGCCGACCAGGAAGGCGACGCCGAAGACGGCACCGAACAGGCCCTGGTACTTGCCGCGCTCGGCCGGGGTGAAGAGGTCGCCGATGACCGCCAGGGAGATCGGGAAGAGCGCCCCGGCGCCCAGGCCCTGCACGCCGCGGAAGAGGATCAGCTGCCACATCGTCTGGCTGAGCCCGGACAGGACGGAGCCGGCCAGGAAGACGCAGATCCCCACCATCAGCATCGGCTTGCGCCCATACAGGTCGGACAGCTTGCCGTACACGGGGATGGCCGCGGTGCTGGTGACCAGGTATGCGGTCACGACCCAGGTGTAGAGGTCGATCCCATTGAGCTCTTTGGCGATCGTCGGCAGAACCGGTCCCACGATCGTCTGGTCGAGCGCGCCGAGGAAGAGGGCGAGCAGGATGGCGCCCAGGATCTCGAACCGGGCCCTGGCGTTGACCTCAACGGCCGGATGAACCGGCGCATCTTCGGCGTTTGCCGATCTCATTGGCTCTCCTTGCGGGTTCATTCGTATTCGTCCGACCGGTCACCAGAATGAGATCGGTCTGTGAAGGACAGGTAAAGTCCAGCCGCAGATGTTGTGCGGGCGGTCCCATAGGCTAAGGCAGACGCCGGAATCCGTCGAACGGCCGCGCGCGTGTGGCGCCCGGCGCATCGAGGGTCGGGACGGGCGCCGAGTTCGGCGCTGTTTGACGCGGGCAGCCAGCCGCCCGTCCACGCTCAGCGAACTCGTCTGGCGACGACCTCGATCAGGTGGAGATAATGCGGGTCGCCGAGGGCTGTCTGGGAATCCTCTTCCTTGACCGACCAGTGCTCGATCTCGAAGTCCGACAGATCGGCCCGGATCCGCTCGGGCGCCAGGCAGGTCATGTCCGGCTCGGAAGCCGATCCGTCATGGTCGCCGAAGAGCATGGCCGAGAAGCGGGAGCCAGGCGCTAGCGCCGCCATGATCCGCTGCCACGCACTGTGAAACGCATCAGGCGCCAGGAAGGGCAGGCTGAGGCTGGCGTTGACGAGGTCGCATGAAGGGATCTCCACGTCGGCGAGGTCGGCGATGACGATCTCAAGCCGCAGCTTCGATTCGGGTTCTGTGGCCCTCTCGATCGCAACCCGCGCGGCCGGCTCCCGATCGACCGCCAGCACCCGCCACCCGGCCCGCAGCAGCTGGCGCGCGTCCCGTCCGGCACCGCACCCGAGATCCACGGCGAAGCGCTCGCCCGACCCGCTCGCACCGCTCCTGCCGGCCGCATCGTCCTCGGCGCGGAAGAGGTCGATCGCCTTGCAGACCGTCTGCCAGGCCGGTCGCTCGACGGTGACGGCGTAGTAGTCGGCCCAATGCTGCGAGTCGTCGCTCATTGTGCGTAGCCTACCGCCGCCGCTCCGGGAGGTCAGACGAACGCCGCGGCGGCGTAGCCCACCGTCCGGCCGGGATCGCCGCCCGCGTCCGCGGAGGTTGCCGCGCCCAGGAGGATGCCGCGCCCGGCGCCCAGCTCCACGAGGGCCGCCAGTGTGACCCGGACCGGGTCGATGCCGCACAGCCCGCACACCAGCCCGGGCAGGTGGTCGCGCTGGATCTTCGCGTCCAGGGCGTTGAGGGCGTCCGCGTCCAGTCGCAGCAGGGGCTCGAGCAGCTCGGCGTCCGCCTTCTCGCAGACCGATGCCGGTGGGTAGTGAGCCATATCCGAGCTGGCGACGAGGAGGATTCGCTCTCCGGCCGCGCGCCGCTCCGCCAGCAGCCGGCCGAGCATGGCGCCGGCCTGGGCATGAGTCCCGAGTCGCGGGCTGACTGCCAGAGGGGCGATCCGGGCCGCCGGGCACGTGGCGGAGATGAGGGGCAGCTGGACCTCCAGCGAATGCTCCGCGAGATGGGCGTCGTCGTCGGCCGCGAAGGGAGGACCCAGGGCCACGATCCTGGCGACCAGCTCCTCGTCTATCGGCACTTCGCCGAGTGGGGTTCGCCACGGGCCGCCGGTCCAGACGCCGACCCCTCGAGCCCAGGCCTGGTGATCCGTGCCGGCCAGGACGATCGTTGCCGGCGCGATCTCGCCTGCCAGCACCCAGCCGAGCGCGGCGATCACGCCGGAGTAGACCAGGCCCGCATGCGGCACCATCAGCCCGAGCACGGTCGTAGGATCGAGGTCCGCCGGCCGTGTCCTCTCCGCGGCCTCGGCGATCAACTCCCGGACCATATCCCGGAGTCGGGAAGGTTCCCCTGGATAGAAGGTCCCGGCCACGGCCGGGGACCGGGAGGAGCGACTCATCGGGTCGCCGCCGCGCCGTTGAACTCGGCCAGCCCGATCCCTGCCAGCGCCCGGCCGCAGTGCGCGCATCTGCCCTCGGTCAGCCCCGTTCGTATGGCCTGGAACCCGTGGCGCCGGATCAGAGTCGTGCCGCAACCGGCGCAGCGCGTGTCCTCGTCGCCGTTGCCGAGGTTGCCCGAGTAGACGTGGCGCAGCCCGGCGGTCCGGCCGATCTCGATCGTCCGCTCCATCGTCGCCGTCGGAGTCGGGTCCAGGTCGGTCAGCCGGTAGGTCGGGTGGAAGCGGCTGACGTGCCAGGGCGTCTCCGGCCCGAGCTCGGCGACGATCCAGCGAGCCAGCGCGGCAAGCCCGTCGGGATCATCGTTCAGGCCCGGAATCAGGAGCGTCGTCACCTCAACCCAGATGCCGCGTTCGCGCATGCCGATGAGCGTGGCCAGGATCGGAGCGAGACGGGCACCGCAGACCTTCCGATAGAAGCGGTCGTCGAACGACTTGAGATCGACGTTGGCGGCCGCGACGAGAGGGCCGAGCAGGTCGAGCGCCTCCGGAGTCTGGTAGCCGTTCGTCACCAGGAGGTTGGCCAGGCCGGCTTCGGCGGCCAGCCGGGCCGTGTCGAGGACGTACTCGATGAAGATCGTCGGCTCGGTGTAGGTGTAGGCGATGCTGCGCGATCCCGCCGCCAGAGCGGCCCGGACGACGTCTCTCGGAGCGAGGGCGAAGGACGGGGCGGCGAACCCGTCGCGGGCGGCCTGCGAGATGGCCCAATTCTGACAGTGAAGGCAGTGGAAGTTGCAGCCTCGGGTGGCGATCGAGTAGGCCACGCTGCCGGGGTAGACGTGGAAGAGAGGCTTCTTCTCGATCGGGTCGGCATTGGCCGCTACGGCACGTCCGTACACGAGCGTGACCAGCGCCCCGTCGCGATTCTCGCGGACGCGGCAGATCCCGGCCCGACCGGGTCGGACCAGGCAGCGATGGGCGCAGGCGACGCACCGGACTGCTCCGTGCGCCTCGGACACGGCCAGCACGGCGAGCCTGGCCGAGTCGCCTGTGAGCGATTGAGATGGCGCGAGCGGTGACACGGAGCGGATTCCTCGTGTCTGATGCTCGTCCGGAAGACGAACCCGGAATAGGGCCGAACGGCCCGAGCGGCCCGCTCGGAAGGGGTGGCCCGGCTCGCTCTGGCCGCGACCCCTCCGGTCGCAACCGACCGGTTGGCGCTCCGCTTCCAGAACGCGCCATTTGACCCTGGCGTCACGGCGCGAGGGGCGTAGCCTCTTGCACGTCAAGCTGCGAGGCGACCACGAGACAACCCGAACCATCCGACAAGCGCCGGCTCCTCGACATCGCGCGCG
This sequence comes from Candidatus Limnocylindria bacterium, assembly GCA_041494645.1. Classification (GTDB taxonomy): domain Bacteria; phylum Chloroflexota; class Limnocylindria; order Limnocylindrales; family CSP1-4; genus Fen-1039. Next base: position 9,052 of record JBGQBD010000001.1, on the reverse strand, counting down.
GCGCCATCGAGGCCGCGGTCTGCCGCGGTCCGCGTCCAGAGCCCGACACCGGCGCCCCCTCGCCTGCCATGGCCGAGCTCGCGGCGGCCTTCGTCACGCTGCGTGAGAACGGCGAGCTGCGGGGCTGCATAGGCCTGATGCGCTATGACGTTCCGCTCTGGATCAACGTCCGCGACGCCGCCGTGGCCGCGGCCCTGGACGACCCGCGCTTCCTCCCGGTCACCGAATCGGAGGTCCCGGCCCTTGAGGTGGAGGTATCCGTGCTCGAGCCGCCGGTCGAGCTGCGCGACCCGTCCGGCTTCCAACCAGGCCGGCACGGCATCGTCGTGGAGAGAGGCATGCGCCGCGGCCTGCTGCTCCCGCAAGTCGCCACGGAGATGGGTTGGGACAGGGAGCAGATGCTCGACGCGGTCTGTCGCAAGGCCGGACTCTCCGGGAGCGCCTGGCGCGAGAAGGGGACGCAGCTCTTCGTGTTCGAGTCGGTCTGTTTCGGCGAGAGGGAAGGCGCCGTTTCGGCGGACGGGTCGGCCACGGCCTAGGGGCGGCGGCCGGGCCGGCGGCCGTGACAGTGGTAACTGGACGGGCCTGCTTCAGATTCAATTCAGCTTACGGTAGAAACATGGCCTCAGTCGATGACGCCAGATCCTAGTAGGGCGTCATCCAGGAGGTCCAACATGGCATCCCAAGTGCGGCGGCTTAAGGCGACCCGTCTCGCCTCGATTCTCCTTCTCGTCTTCGTCGGCGTGGTCGCGGCAGCCTGCGGTACCTCGACAGGGACGATCACGGACCTTGGGCAAACGGCCAATTCAGCCGTCGCGGCCCTTGTTGCGAATGCGAGCCCGACCGGAGGAGGCTACGCCCCGGCGGTCCTCCAGCCGGCCACGTCCACGCCAACGCCTGCGCCGGCGGCGGTGACGACGGTCAGTGGTGCAGCCGGTGCGCTCCAGGACCAGATGGTCAGCGTCATCAAGCTGGTCAAGCCTGAAGTCGTCCAGATCGAGACCGACCAGGGCCTCGGCTCGGGCATCATCTACGACTCCAAGGGCGATATCGTCACGAATGCCCATGTGGTGGGCAGCTCGACCACGTTCACCGTAACGCTCTCCAACGGGCACGCGTATCCGGGAACGCTGGTCGGCAGCTATGTCCCCGACGACATCGCCGTCATCAAGATCAACGCCACCGGCCTGACCCCTGCCACCTTCGGCGATTCGTCCGCCCTGTCGGTCGGCGACTTCGTCCTGGCCGTGGGCAATCCTCTCGGCCTCCAGTCCAGCGTCACCGAGGGCATCGTCAGCGCCCTGGGGCGCCAGGTCAGCGAGCCCAGCGGCAACGCCCTCCCGGACGTGATCCAGACCAGCGCGGCGATCAACCCCGGCAACAGCGGCGGCGCCCTCGTGGATCTTCGGGGCGAGGTCGTGGGGATCCCGACTCTGGCCGCGACCGACCCCCAGCTCGGCGGTAGCGCGCCAGGTATCGGCTTCGCGATCTCGAGCAACCGCGCCAAGGTGATTGCGGATCAGCTCATTGCCAGTGGCAGGGTGACCAACTCGGGTCGCTCCTTCCTTGGAGTCACGATGAGCGACGCCAATGGCGGCGGCGCCCTGATAGTCGCCGTCAAGCCCGGCACGCCGGCCGCGACCGCCGGCCTCGTGGCGGGCGACACCATCGTGGACGTCGACGGCACGGCCATCCCGGACGGCTCGACGTTGGCCGGCACCCTGGCCGCCCACCATCCCGGCGACGTGGTGAAGATGAAGGTTCAGCATCAGGACGGCACGACCACCACGATCAGTGTGACCCTGGGCCAGCTGCCCGGCTGAAACCCGTAAGCTCATTTCGAGAGGCGGCCGGAAACCGGTCGCCTCTCCGCGTGCTCGGGGTGCGTCCCGCCTCTCCGGGGCGGCGTCGGCGATCAGTCCACGTCCCGCCGCGTCATTCCCCATGCGCCGAGCAGCAGGCCGCCCGCGGCGATGGCGACGCACACGGCGGTACCCAACGGATCCCACTGGCCGACCATTGGCAATCCTACGTGGGCCGACAGAGCCAGCTGGTGGAACCAGTCGGGCAGGTTGAGCGGCGGCGCCAGCATATCGATCAGGAACGTCACGATCACGAAGACCGCGACCGACTCGCCCGCGATGCTGTTGCGGAAGAGCCCGCCGACGGCGAACCCGATCCCTGCCGCCGCGGCCGCGAACAGGCCGATCGGCACCACCCCCAGCGTGGGCGTGAGTACGTCCGTGCCGGCCGCGGCCACACCGATGGCGACGCCCAGCATCGCCACGACGGTAATGACCGCAATCCCGCCCAGGACCGCCACGCCGCCGGAAAGCGCCCACCGAACACGCCCGAGCGGAGCCGCGAGGAGCATCTCCAGGCGGCCGTCTTGCTCGTCCGAGGCCCAGCCGGAGACGAGAACCGCGGCCGCGAGCCCGATCACCATGTAGCCGACGTAGGCAAACATGAGCTGGAGGAACCCGCCCCCCGTGGTTATGTCGTAGCCTTTGAAGAGCGTCGTGAACAGCTTGAAGGTCTCGCTCGATTTGGCGATCTCTTCCGCGAACGACCGGCTGGAAGCGGCGATGAGCGCCGCGAAGACGGCCAGGCCTGTGCCCCACGCGAGGGCCATCGGCAGGCGCTCGCCGAAGGCCCGGCCGGTCGGGCCTTTCGTGCCCAGCAGGGCGCCCGGCATGGCCGGCACCGGGATGGCGCTCGTGGCTCCCAGATCCCGCCGGTCGAACGCGACGACGCCGACCGCGAACAGGACGACGATCAGGATCGCGACCGGCACGAGAGAGGGCCAGTCGTACTGTCCGGCCATCGGCACGTGGTTGGCCGTCCAGTGGAACCAGCTCAGATCCGCCGGGAGCCGCAGCGCCGGCACGGATGCCGAGTAGCCGCTGATCGCGTACCCGCCGATCAGGAGCGCTCCGGCGACACCCGCGGCGCTGGCCCGGCCCACGAACGGCGCCAGTCCCCAGGCCACCGATCCAGAGGCCAGGGCGATGAGCCCGACCCAGAGCGCGAAACCGACGGCGCCCTGGACGGGGATCTGGTCGCCGAGCGACGGCTGGCCGAAGGCCGCGGCGCCGACGTAGGTCAGGATCGCCAGGAACGCCATCGCGAGGAACATGCCGGTCAGATGCGCGGCCAGCTTCTCCAGGGCGATGCGCCGCTTTCCGAATGGGGATGCGGCCACCATGTCCAGGCTGCCGCGCTGGGCCTCGGACGCGAGAGTGCCGGACAGGGCCATCACCGACCACAGCCCGGCGATCAGGGCGAAGAATGGCCCGTACTTCCAGCTCAGGGAACCTCCCAGCGTTTCGACGTTGACTGGGTTGCCGTACAGGCCCTTGAGGGCGGCCGGGATGGTGTCGATGACGGTCTTGAGGTCGACCCGCGATGCGGGCGTCGCATAGGCGGTCCCGAATGCCATATCGCCGGCGAGCATGATGCCGCCGAGCAGTCCGGCGACGATGAGGAAGGCCAGGCGCGAATCGCGGATGGTCTTGGCATAGATGCTGCCGAAGCCATACAGGCGGCTTCGCAGCGGAACCGTCGAAGCCCTTCCGAGCGACGGGCTGCCCGCGGCGACGGCCATCACTTCACCTCGGGGGCCTCACGGCCATACTGGGCCAGGAACGTCTCCTCGAGACTCGGCTCGCGGCTGAGGAAGTCGATCACTCCCAGCCGCGCCGCGGCCTGGACCACGGGCGTAATCGACCCGAGGACCCGAAGCCGGAGCACGTGGTCCTCGACCTCAAGATCGCTGACGCCGGGAATCGCCCTGAAGTCGTCCACGGGCGCCGGGCCCGGGAAGCGTAGCTCCACCTGGTGGTGGGCCAGGTCGCGCAGGGCGTCAACGCGATCGACGCGAACCAGGCGGCCCTCGCGGATGATCGCCACGCGGTCGCAGCTCTTCTCCACCTCGCTCAGGATGTGGCTGGACAGGAAGACCGTGCTCCCCTCCTTCACGGCCTCGCGCAGGAGACCGAAGAACGTCTGCTGCACGAGTGGGTCGAGGCCGGCGGTCGGCTCATCCAGCAGCAGCAGCTCCGGCCGGTGCTGCAGCGCGGCCACGAGGCCGACCTTCTGCTTGTTGCCCTTGGAGTACTCGCGGAAGCGGCGGCTCGGGTCGAGGTCGAAGAGTTCGATCAGCTGGGTCTGGTAGGCCCGATCGACTCCGCCGCGCAGGTTGCCGAAGTACTCGAGCGTCTGGCGGCCGGTCAGCCTGTCGTACAGCGCGAACTCGCCGGGCAGGTAGCCGATGCGCCGGTGAATCGCAGTTGGGTCGGCCGACGATTCGATGTCGAACAAGTAGGCCTTGCCGCTCGACGGCCGGATCAGGTCGAGGAGGAGCCGGATGGTGGTGGTCTTGCCGGCGCCGTTGGGTCCAAGGAAGCCGAAGACCTCCCCCTTCTGGACCTCCAGGTTCACCTCCAGGATCCCTCGATGTGAGCCGTAGTACTTGGTGAGCTGCTCGGTCCGGATCACGGCCGTCATGAGGTTTCCTCCAGGCCTACGCGAGGCGGATCTGTTCGCGCCTCAACGAAACGTTCACGCCCAAAGACCAACGCGGCGATCGGGCAACGATCGAATATCGAGATTCTGACCTTCCCAGCAATCAGGTCAACCGTATCGGAAACCAGAATTGCGGCACTTGTCTCAGCTACCCACGTCGCGCCGTTGGATGCCCCACGCCCCGATGAGCAGACCCGCGGCCGCGATCGCCAGGCAGGCGACCATTCCGGGCACGTCCCAACGCCCGATCATCGGCTGGCCAAGGTGCGCCGTAAGGGCGAGCTGGTGGAGCCAGTCCGGCAGCTTGAGCGCCGGTACGATGAAGTCGACGAGGTATGTGGCCGTCACGAAGAATGCGACGATCTCGGCCGCGATGGACGCCCGGAAGACTCCGCCCACCGCGAAGCCCACGCCAGCGGCTGCGGCAGCGAATAGCCCCAACGTCACCGAGCCGGCCATCGGCGTAAGCGCGTCGCTCCCGGACATCAGCGCGCCGATCCCGATGCCGGCGGCGATCATCAGGGTCATCACCGCCGTAACCAGGTAGACACCCAACCCGCCCAGGAACGCCCACCGGCCTCGGGAAAGCGGCGTCGAAAGCAGCATCTCCGCTCGACCGGACGTTTCGTCCGATGCCCAGCCGGCCACGAACGTAGCGGCGGCGAAGCCGGCCACGATCAGCACGAGCTGGACGAGGAGCTGGAGAAAGCCGCCAGCGCTTCCTATGTCGGTGGCAGGGAAGATGTTCCGGAACGTCGTCTCCAGGTCGGGCGAGTTGGCGAACGAATCCGCCAGCGAGCGACTGATCGCGGCCATGGCGAGCCCAAAGACGCCGATGCCGAAGCCCCAGGCAAGGGCAAACGGCAGCCGCTCGCCGAACGCGCGAGAGGTGGGCCCCCGCAGGCCGAGCGCCAGCGTCGGCAGGCCGGGCGTCCGGATGGTGCTCGTGGCGCCCAGGTCACGGCGCGTGAAGGCCTCGACGCCGATCGCCAGGAGTGCGAGCGCGACGACGGCGAGGGGCACCAGCACAACCGGGTTGTACCGGCCTGCGAGCGGCAGATAGTCCGCCGTCCATGCCCATGGGGTGAGGTCTCCGAGCACCGCAAACCCGGGCACCAGCGGCGCGTACCCGTTGAGAATCCAGCCGGCGAACAGAACGGAACCCGCCATGCCCGCACCCGCCGAGCGGCCCAGGAACTGGGCAAGGACAAACGCCAGGCCACCGAAGACCAGCGCCGTGAATCCAAGCCCGACCACGTACGCCACCGCGGCCTGTGTCGGGACCGCATCGCCCGGGAGCTTCCCAAAGGCTGCGCCGGCGAGCCACGCGGCGAAGGCCATGATCGCCATGACGACCACTACCACGGTCACGTGGGCGGCGACCTTCTCCAGCGCGATGCGGCGCTTTCCCACTCGCGACGCAACGACGAACTCCAGGCTGCCCCTCCGGGCCTCACCCGCGAGCGTGCCCGACAGCGCCAGAATCGACCAGAGAGAGGCGATGATGAAGAAGATCGGGCCGTACTTCCATTGCACGTATCCGCCTGCGGTCCCCACGTTCACGGGCTTCCCGGAAGTGCCCTGCGCCGCCGAACCCAGGTCGGCCGCGACCTTCGCCATCTCGTCGCGCGCTGCCTGGTTGGGGTAGACGGAGGGGATGGCGGATGCGACCAGCAGCATCAGCCCGGCCAGCAGGATGGTCGCGAAGATGAAGGCGCGCCGCGAGTCGCGGAGCGTCTTGGCGTAGACGCTGCCCAGGCCGTAGAGGCGACTCCAGAAGGGGATCGAAGGGGCCTGCTGGACGGGCTGGTTGCCGGCCTGGACAGCCATCATTTCACCTCGTCGGCCTCACGTCCTTACTCGGCCAGGAACGTCGGGCTCGTCCAGGGCGGGCAGACCTGGGCCTGCCCTGCGATCCGACTTGAAGACCCGCTTGGCCTCGCCGCGATGTTCCTCGCTTTGGGCAATTCGGTCAATTGCCAGGGCGCCCGATCGATCGCCGAGGGTTCGCCGGGTGCATGCCACCGCGCCCACGCCCGGGATCCGCTCTGCGCAACCGGCCTGCGCCCGGCCCATCTGAAGGGGCAGGCATTCCGGCCGCTCCAGGCGGGCTCGCTCGCCCGGCCACTTGATCGGCGTCCACTGCAGCATGAGGCCCCGCAGCCTGATCCGAAGGGCCGTCGTACACTCGAACACCGATGAGCCTGTCTCGACTTCACGGCATCGACCCCGGCCGGTTCGGCGTCTTCGCCGGTCCGCTCAACGGACAGCCGGCTTCCGTCCAGCGCCAGTTCGCGCTGGAGATGGAGCGGCTGGGCTACGGCACGCTCTGGTACGGCGAGGCGCTTGCCCGAGAGGCCTTCGCTCAGGGAGGCATCTACCTTGGCGCGACCGAGCGACTGGTGGTCGCCAGCGGCATCGCCAGCATCTGGGCCCGCGACGCGGCGGCCATGGCGAACGGCGGCCGCACCCTCGCCGAGGCCTGGCCGGGGCGCTTCATCCTCGGCATCGGAGTGAGCCACGCCCCGTCAACACGGCTGCGCGGCCACGATTACGATCGGCCGCTGTCGGCGATGAAGGCGTACCTCGATGCCATGTCGTCCGCGCCCTGGCGCGGCCCGGAGGTCGAGCCGCCGCCCGTCGTGCTCGCCGCACTGGGCCCAAAGATGGTTGCGCTCGCCGCGGAACACGCGGCGGGAGCCTACCCGTACTTCACGACCCTCGCTCACGTCCGTCAGGTGAGGGGCGGCCTGGGGCCCGAGCCGTTCCTGCCGGTCGACCTGCCGGTGGTCCTGGCCGGCGACTTGAAGGCGGCGCGAGCCGTGGGGGACCGCCATCTCAGCTACTACCTCGGGTCGGACAACTACCGCAACAACCTGCTGCGGCTCGGCTGGCCAGAAGCCGAGTTGGAACCGCCCGGCTCGGACGCCCTGTTCGAGGCCATCGTCGCCTGGGGGGATCTGGATCGAATCGGCCGAGAGATGGCCGATCGCTTCGGGGCGGGCGCCGATCAGGTCGTGCTGAACCTGGTAGCCGCCGACCCCTCGGTCGCACCGTTGTCGGAGCTTCGGCAGCTCGCGCCGCTGGTCCGAGGCGCCTGATTCGCGATATCAACTTTCCCAGTCTCGCCGGGGGTTCCAACATGTGCCGATCGATCCAGCCGCTCCACAACTACGAGCCGCCGACGAGCGCCGAGGAGATGCGTGCGGCCGCGCTGCAGTACGTCCGCAAGGTCAGCGGCATGGCGCGGCCGGCCCGGGTCAACGAGGCGGCCTTCGGTCGCGCGGTGGAGGCCGTTTCGGAGGCGACCCGGCAGCTGCTCGACGGACTCATCGCGACCAGCCCGCCCCACGATCGGACGGTCGAACGGCAGCGGGCTCGGGCTCTGTGGGAGCGGCGTCAGGCGCCGCGGAGGACGGAGTCAGCCGGCCCCGGGATGGCCCGATGACGGCTACGATCTACCGGGACGGAGCGCTCGCCGACGGCCGCTCCGACCGTCTCCGCCTGGGTGTAAGCATCCTCATCGTCGACGGCGCCGTCGCCTGGATCAGGCCGAGCGATGACGAAGGCCCGCTCCCTGCCGCCGCGACCGGGCCGACCGACATCGTGGACGCGAGCGGATCCACGATCATCCCCGGGATGGTCGACTGCCATAGCCATCTGACGCTCCCCGGCGGCGCCCATTGGATCGCCCGGATCGACGACCCGCCGGAGCGGCTTCTGGCCGCGGCCGAGCACAACGGCAGGCTCATGACCAACGCGGGCGTCCGCTGGGCTCGCGACGTAGGGGCTCCCAGGGTGGCTGACCCGGTGGATGGACGGCTCCGGGCCCTGAGCCTCGGCGTTCGAGACCGGTGGCGCGGCCGGCCAGGCTTCCCGCACGTCCGGGCGGCCGGGTCGTGGCTGGATCGGGCCGGCACCATGCCGGGCGAGCGGTCCGTTGAGGCGGAGACCGCGGACGAGCTGCTCCGGCTGGCGATCGGCCAGCTGGACGACGGCGCCGACCTGCTGAAGCTGTACCTGGACGGGCCGGAGCCCGGCGTCGCGCCATGGACCCGCGACGAGCTGACTCCGGTCGTGGCTGCCGCCCATGCCCGAGGCGCGAAGGTCACAGCCCACGCGGGGAACCTTGCCGGGGCGCGCGAGGGCGTTGCCGCCGGCGTGGATGCGCTCGATCACGGGTTCGAGCTGGACGCCGAGCTCGCCGCGACGATGGCCGCCAGGGGGACGGCGCTCGTCTCCACGCTGGCCGTCTTCCGGTCGTGGCGGAGCTTCGGGACGACCACCTCGATCGAGCGCTTCGCCTCGGCCGAGGGACGGGCGAGGATACTCGCCCGCCAGGCTCGAGCCGAGGAGAGCGTTCGTCTGGCTCATGCGGCCGGCGTGGCGATCGCGACCGGCACGGATTTCGGTGGCGGGTCGACCCGGGCGAATCAGCTTGCCTGGGAGGTGGAGAGCCTGGTCGCGGCCGGCTTCGAGCCCTGGGAGGCGCTCGGCGCCGCGACATGGCGGGGCGGCGAGCTGCTCG